>JBAVZU010000432.1:0-17911 GCA_049588915.1 Candidatus Sulfotelmatobacter sp. | reverse complement strand
GGGATGCAGTGGAAGCAAGGATTGTTAGTGGGCGTGCTGGCGGCGATCGGACTGGGCGCGGTATTTTTCGTTCCCAAGGTCCACGTTCTCAAGACGTATCAGAAACAACGGCTGACCAGCTTTATGGACCCGGAAAACGACCCCCAGGGAACCGGGTACCAAGTTGAGCAATCTAAGATTGCCGTGGGGTCAGGTGGATTGTGGGGCGGGAAAGGCTCGCAAACTCACGGCGCATTCCTGCCCGTTCCACAAACGGACTTCATCTTCGCGGCCTTTTCCGAGGAGCATGGATTCGTGGGCGCGTTGGGAGTTCTGCTGTTATACTTCATAGTGCTGATGCGTTTGACGCAGAACGCGCAAACGGCGCCCGACCGCGCTGGCACGTTCGTGGTGATGGGTGTGGTGGCTGTGCTTAGCTTCCATATCCTGGTCAATGTCGGCATGGTGGTTGGCTTTATGCCTGTCACCGGAATACCTTTGCCGCTAATGAGTTACGGTGGGTCTTCCGTACTGTTCATGTTCCTGGCGCTGGGGATGGTAATGAATGTTCGTATGCGCCGGTTTGTCAATTAGCTGGGTCACCTAGGACTGGGCTAATCAAGATTGGGTTAGTCAGATTGGGTCAGCCAGAATAGGGTGAGCGGCTGAGGAGCATGAAGGTTTTGAGGCGGAAGTTTGAACTGAGCAAAACGGCAGAGAGCAGTCGCTGCGCCTAGGCGCAGCCCCAAAAATATCGATCGCCCCCGCGTTAAGGGGGCATTTCACCGGCCAGTCGAGTACTAAGAAGGCCGGGCAGGATTGAGCCATAAAACTGCTGGCAGGGAAACGGCCCCCCGACCGGAGACGGTCTGAGAGTGCGGTCACAAAGCCGGCAGACGAAAGCGAATAGTGCAATAGCAAAGTGCAGAAGATACCCAAGCTAATGCAGCGGATTTGGTCAGGGAGCAACCTCCCTAGCCCTAGCCGTCCCTCGTCCGGGGCCAGCATCGCGACGCTCAATCCTCCCGCTTCCTTCCTCGCTTCGCCTCGGTGAAACCTGTCCGACCTTCTTGAATTGGTCAGGACGGGACCGGAGTGTCCATGAATAAAGAGTTGTTTGTTTCTTCCACCCCCCACGAAACCAAGGTGGGTCTGGTGGAAGATGATCTGCTCGCGGAAATCTACCTCGAGCGCGAAAATGAGTACACCCTCGCAGGCTCCATCTACAAAGGGCGCGTGACCCGCGTGCTCCCTGGCATGCAATCGGCTTTTGTCGATATCGGACTGGAGCGCGATGCCTTCCTATATGTTTCCGACTTTATGGAGTTGGAAGAGCACGACGAGGACGTGACCGACGTTGTGGCCGCCGGTCGTGGAGTGCAAGATATGCGCCCGCCCACAAGTCGGGCCGAAGGTGAGGAGCCTGGCGAGTCTGGTGGTGAAGAAAACGGTGCGAACGAAACGGCAAGGTTTGGAAGCCAAGCGGCCGGCAATTTTGCTGGTGTCGAAGAGCATACGAACGGCGAATCCCCCATCACCGCTCCCGAGTCAACAGAGACTTCCTCAGGCAAGGAATCCCCTGAGCGCGAACGCGGAGGCTGGCGCGGACGCCGCCGCCGTCGTGGCGGCCGTCGAGATGGAAGGAGCGATAGCCGGGAGCGGAATGCGGAGCCGGGGCATTCAACCCCGGCGATGGGGGCCACACCGGCTGCATCTGCTGCATCTTTCCGTCCTCAGGATTTGGGCAGAAGCCAGCAGTTTTCGCCTCCGTCGGGATACCAGCCGATCTTGCTTCCAGGAGAATCGATTTCGAAATACAGAGGCATGGCGCAGGCGCCGGCAGCTGCGCCATCGCGCGCCAGGGAAAATCCACTCTCTGAACAAGTTGGCGAATCGCGCATTGAAGCGGACGCGCCGCCGCTCGCATCCACTTTTCCTGACGATGAACCCATCTTTGCTGAGGCTTCGGCAGCGGATACAGCTCCGATTGGCCAGCCACAGATTCAGCATCAGGAGGTGCAGGCCGTAAAGGAAGAATCGGTACAGTCGGCTGCAACGTCTGTGGACTGGAATCGTGAATTTCATCGTCGAGAAAAGCAGCCCGCGTTCGGCGCGGCCGCGGCTCCCCAAGCGACCGTACCAGAGAGTGCAGCAGGCGAGAGAACAGCGCTACCCAAGACTTCCGAGGATGCCGGCGCTACGGCTACCGAACAAGTTGTTGCTCTTGCCTCTCCCGGAGCTTTGTCTGGAACTTTGGAAGAGGAAACCATTGACGACGACGAAGCGGATACGGTCCGTTACGAACAAACGTCCGACGAAGGCTATGAAGAGTTTGAAGAAGAGACGCGAGCTGCCGGCCAGCAAGGATCGGAGACGGGGCAGCATGAGTTCTCCGACGTTCGCGAGACCGTGGAAGAGATCCACATGACCTCTTTGGTGGAGTCCGGCGCCGCGCCCGCTGAGGGCGGTGCTTCGGAGGCGGAGGATGACACTGAGGAACTGGAACTAGAGGAAGCACAGGCGAAGGCGGAAGCTTTGCTCGACGCGGAAGCGCGGGGAACCGGCGCAATGGATGTGCGCGCGGAAGTACGAGCTCCGGCGGCAACGGCAGGCTATACGCAAAGGGCACCACGCCCGCGGCCCGGTTACGATCGCCGGGGCGGTGGCCGCCGACCCGGTGGACGTCGCTTTCCACGACGTGAGGCGCAGGAGGTTCCGAAGATCAGCGATTTGTTGAAAGAAGGCCAGGAAATTCTGGTTCAAATCGCCAAGGAGCCGATCGGTAAGAAAGGGGCCCGCATTACGAGTCACATCGCCCTGCCCGGCCGCTTTCTGGTATACATGCCGACCGTGAATCACACGGGCGTTTCGCGCAAGATCGCTTCCGACGAGGAGCGCCAGCGGCTGAAGCGCATTGTGATGAGCGAGCGCGATAACGGCCACGGCGGCTTCATCGTTCGCACCGCTGCACAAAGTGCGAGCGAAGAAGAATTGCGGGCGGACATTCGTTTCTTGAAGGGGCTATGGAACGACATCAAGACGCGCGCCGAGGCTTCCAAGCCGCCGGCACTGATTTATCACGATCTCAACGTGGTGGAGCGGGTTTTGCGCGACCAGGTCACATCCGATTTCTCCGTTATATGGGTGGATACCGAGCCGGAGTATGAACGCATTTTGCGTTTCTTCAATCGCTTTCAGCCGGGACTCGTGAAGCGCGTGAAGCTCTATACGAAGGAAACGCCTCTGTTCGAGCAATTCGGCTTGGCTGAGGAAATGAACAAGGCGCTCAAGTCGAAAGTGTGGCTGAAGAGCGGTGGATACATCGTGATTAACCAAACTGAGGCGCTGGTGGCGATCGATATCAACACTGGCAAGTATGTCGGCAAGACTTCACGGCTGGAAGATACGATCGTCAAAACCAATGTGGATGCGATCAAGGAGATCGTGAGGCAGATCCGCCTGCGCGATCTTGGCGGCATCATCATCATCGATTTCATCGATATGGATGAGCGCCGCAACCGCCAGCGCGTGATGCAGGCCCTCGAAGAGGAACTCCGGCACGATCGTGCGCCGTCAAAAGTTCTGCAGTTCAACGACTTCGGCCTGGTAGCCATCACCCGCAAGCGGGTGAAGCAGTCGCTGGAACGCACGATCGGCGCGCCCTGTCCATATTGTCAGTCCACCGGCTACGTGAAGTCGCTGACCACGGTGGCCAATGAAATCTACGTGGAGATGCGCAAGATCGCGAAACATCTGGAGCATGAAGACGTAATGCTGCGCGTGCATCCCGATGTGGCAAAAGAATTGAAAGCCAACAACGGCCGCCTGCTCAACGAAATGGAAGAACTGACCAAGCGCACCATCATCGTGAAGAGCGATCCAGCGGTGCATCAGGAGCAGTTCGATATCAACTAGCATCTGGATTCTAACCCTTAGCATCTGGATTCTAACCCTTGGCTTCGGAAGACGGCGGACTGTGGTTTTCTCTGCGCCTGTCGCCGCGTTCGACCCAGACCTTTCTAATACGACGCAACCATGAAACGAGCACAACGCTTTGTAGTAGTTGCTTACTGTCTCACGCTGGCTTATTGCTGGCTCTGGATTCCGTGGTGTGTCTCGAGTCGCCGGTCCCCATGTGAGCGAGTCGGATACGGCTGGCTCTGGGCCGGTCCCGTGCCCAGGGGCGGCATCTTTAATGGCAGCACGACCGAAGCGCCCGTGCCGCTGCCTCCACCCGGCTTCACTTTCGACAATCCCGAGCCGACGTGGGAGCGGGCAAGGCCGGACCTGGAACTGATGGCCCTGCGGCTACTGGCTGGTACTGCCATCCTTGGCGCCGCCTTTCTAGTTGCTGGCATGTTCGGATCGGCGGCCACACGGAGTTAACATGACTGACTGGGTGCCAAGTGAATCCGTTATGAGTGAAGAGCGAACATCTGCTTCTGCAACTCATCAACTGGCTAAAGCGGGAATATTCCGAAAACATGGCTACCCGAGCCGCTCTCAGATCGCAGCTCACATAGACCAGCCGATGACGAACAGCATTCTGGAGGAGAGGGTGGAACAGATGAAGGCGGCGGAGCGCCACGCTGACGTCGAATTTCGCCGATTCGAGGCTGCCTTACTTGAAGGCAGCAATTATCTAGCCGCGCTTCAATGGCTCCTAGATCGTCATCAATGCGCCCCGTAGGTTGGCGTGAGCGGTTGGCAACTGAGAGGGTCACACGCGTTGGCCACACTGAACTAAGACACCGCCTACTTTCGTGGACTTGACGCAAATACGCATGCGGGCGAATAGTATAGGTTTGAGAGAAGCTCTTTGACACCCCAATCCAGTCGCCTAAGTTCTTGTGGCTCAAGATTTTGACCGCAAGTTGTTGAGCCCCATAGATTAAATCCGATTTTGGCGCTAAGCCTCCAATAGATCAGGGGGGAGGGGGTATACCCCCCAGTCATAAGAAAGTAAACACCATCTTTCCAAGGCGGGAGCCAAGAACCGGCGCAGCCAAATGTGTTGACCGAAGGCCCATTCATATAGCACACTATAGACACACACGTTATGCCTCGGCGCGCCCACATCCTACTGCCCGAAGACCTGCTGCGCGACATTGACGCGATCGTCGGTCCACGCGGGCGCAGCGCCTTTCTGGTGGAAACGGCTCGCAATGAAGTACGCCGTCATCGGCTGCTTCAGTTCCTGCAAAGCAAAGACCCAGCCTGGAAGGACGAGGATCACCCAGATCTGGCGGGCGGAGCCGGCAACTGGGTGCGCAAGCTGCGCGCCGAGAGCGAAGATTCTCGTGGGCGCAAGACTGACGGCCAGAGTAGGCGCAAAAAGCGTTCCAGGAACTGATGAGGCTGCTGCTCGACACCTCCGTGCTGATCGATGCGCTCCGCCTTCGCCATCGCCGCCGCGAATTGCTCGCCAAACTTGTGCAAGCGGGACACACGCTGGCCACTTCAGCTTTGAATATCGCGGAAGTCTATGCTGGGATGCGGCCGGACGAGGCGCAGAGAACCGAGGCGCTCCTCGGCGCGCTGGATTGCTATGAGTTGACGGGAACGTCGGGACGACGGGCGGGCGCCATGAAACAACAATGGTCCCAAAAAGGCCGCACGCTGGCGCTGGCAGATACGATCGTTGCCGCTATCGCTTTAGAGCGTGGCTGTATCCTGATGACCGACAATCGCAAAGACTTTCCGATGGAAGAATTGAACAAGTTCGATCCGCCAGAAAGATAGCAAGCATTACACTAGCGGTTTCGGCAAATTGGGATCGGGAAACCAGAAACTAGAAACTGAGAACTGAGAACTGAGAACTGAGAACTGCTGCTAACTCCTCGGATGAGCCAAAGCCTTCACGGCCAGGTCGGACCGGTCACGCAGTTTCTGCATGGTTTCGTGAATGGCTTTAGCCGATGCGGCATCGCTGCTTCCAGAGGTTTTAGCGATGGTCTCAGCTTCTTCCGTCGTGGTGCTGGCGATTTCCAGCAGGACTACCAGCGCGTCAGCGTGCAGTTTCCACAGCGAAGACATGCTCTGGCTGCGTTTGAGTTCGTCGAGTTCGGTGTTGATTCGCGCCAAGCAGGAAACCAGGCGAATAAGAGATCGGGCCACATCGGCGCGAAGGCTCTTCTCTTCGAGGAAGCTGGCATTGTAAGCATCGGCCTCAGCCACAGTCAGCGTGAGATTGAAAAACCTCATGGGCACGACCTGGCGATACTTGGGATCGGCCACGCGAACAAACACCCGGATCGATTCCTCCACGCGCCGCAATTTGCCTTCCTCCGCGGAGATTTGTTGGGCCGTCATCACGGGAGGCTGGAATGCCTGAGCAGGCCCCGTTATTTTTGCGGGTACGCGCGCGGCTTTAGCGGCAGCGGCGGCCCCAGCAGACGTCCGAATGCCCCTTCCGGCAGTCGGGGCGAGCAATGATTTGCGAATGGGCGGGCGCCGGTCAAGTTCTTTTTTTAGTTTCGATACCCGCCGAAATTTTTCGAGCGCACTGCTGTAGTCCGCTTTGAGCATTTCTTTCTGCTCGATCGCTGCGACATGCTCTATCGTGACTTCGACACCATCCACCGTGCTGAGAATGCTGCCGCCCATCTCGTCGAGGGCTTGGGCAAATTGTTTGATCTCGCTGAGAGCCTTGGCGAAGAGTTCGTCAAACCGTGCGCCAAATGCGGTGTTGTGGGCGGCCACCGTGGCCAGCACGCCGGGATGATAGAACGATGAATCCAGCCAGCGTTTTAATTCGCGGACGCGGGAAACGATCCCCGAGTCGATGAGCGAATTAAAATCGCGGTAGCGGAAAATCTCTTCTCGAAGCGGATCGAAGTTTCGCAGCAGTTGTACGTGCTCTTCCGGAAGCGAAGGTACGTCAGTATCGGCCAGAATTTCGATGAGCGCAATTTCGAAAGGAGAAAGAGGCAGAGAGCCGTCCAAACCGTAGCCCTGCTGCTGCCACTGTCCGTGGACGCGAGGATGACGATAGAGAAATGTTGCAATCAGGTCGGTCTTGTCGCGGTTGATATCGCTGGCTTCGCGGCGCCGCACGAAGTAGCGCAGCAGCGCTTCTGCGACCTCGCAATCAGTGTCGGGAGTAAGCGCCTGCCGCAACATGGCGGGGCCAATGGCCATGTCGAGCACACGCAGCCACCGATACATGCGAGATATAGTCTCCGGAAGGTCGCGCTCGGCGTGGCGCAGCGAAATTTCGTCCAGCCCGCTTGGAATCGGAATCTCGCCGCCGAGCAAGTCTTGCAAGAGCTTCTGGTAGAAGCCCTGGACGGTTGCTAGTATGGCTAACTCAAATTTAAGATCCTCGGCCAATAAGCGCTCCGCGAGCAGAATTCTCCCCGTCAGCCGGGGTGATTTTGCCGCTGTTTAAGTACAGACGAAAGTCACCTGTGTCGCAAGTTACTCTCGGAGCGGCACCGTTACCCGCAAGTTTTCCCTCTCCGGAAGTCCATGAACTTCCGGGGAAAGATGGAAGTCGCTTCAAAAAACGACGGTCTTGTTGCCGTAGAGAAGAATGCGGTTTTCCAGGTGCCAGCGAACCGCACGGGATAGGACGACCTTCTCCAGGTCGCGGCCTTTGCGGATGAGGTCTTCAACCGTGTCACGATGGGAGACGCGGACTACGTCCTGCTCGATGATCGGACCGTCGTCCAGAACTTCAGTGACGTAGTGACTAGTTGCTCCGATCAGCTTTACTCCGCGCTCAAAGGCTTGGTGGTAGGGCTTGGCGCCGACGAAGGCGGGTAGAAACGAGTGGTGAATGTTGATGATGCGCTGTGGATAGCGGTTGACGAAATCGTTGGGGAGAATCTGCATGTAACGCGCGAGCACCATAAAGTCCGCTTTATGTTCTTCGATTAGCGCGTGAATTTGTTCTTCGGCTTGGCGCTTGTTGTCCTTGCTGATGGAGACGACGGCGTAGGGCACCTTGTAGAAATCGGCGATAGGTTGGTTGTCGGGGTGGTTAGAGATTATCAGCGGGATCTCACAGGCGAGTTCGCCGCTCTGGTGACGGTAGAGTAGATCGACGAGACAGTGGTCGTATTTCGAAACCAGAATGATCATGCGCGGGCGATGCGTGGACTGTGCCAGCCGCCACTTCATCTTGAACTTTTCGGCGATAGGAGAAAAATGGGTGGTGAATTCGGCGAGATCGTTATCTGAGAGATCGATGTCGAAATCTTTGGGATCGAACTCGACGCGCATAAGAAAGAGGCCGGATTCCTCGTCGGCGTGTTCGTCAGCGTGCAGGATGTTGCCGTTGTGGCGATAGACGAAGTCGGCTATGGTGGCGACCTCGCCTTTCGCGTCGGGGCAACTCACCAAAAGGATGGCGGAGTTCTTCATAGGCACTGCCAGCAAATGCCATCCTGAGCGAAAGTGATTGCCGCGCTCGCGCGGCAATCACGCAGTCGAAGGATCTCTATTAGATGGAGGCTTCAATGCGAATTTTTATTGGCGCTCGTGAAATCGTTTCATCCAGACCAAAGAAAAACATCCAACGCTGTTCACTGTTGAGCCGCAGAGATCCTTCGACTACAAAATGCGATCCGCCTAGCGATCGCATCCCTCCGCTCAGGATGGCAATTCGTCTAGCGTTTCAACTCTTTTAAAATCTCCCTCGCCGCGTTCGCGCCCGACCCTCCGGTCAAGCCGGCTCCTGGATGCGTGCCGCTGCCGCACAAATATAAATTTGTAATCGGTGTCTTGTAGCGCGCCCAATCGAGCAAGGGTCGCATGGTGAAAAACTGGTCGAGGGCGAGGTCGCCGTGAAAGATCTGTCCGCCGGTTAATCCATAGACGTCTTCCAGATCCTGCGGGGTGATGATCTGGTGCGTCAGAATCATCTCGGGTAGGTTGGGCGCATATTGCGCAAGCGTCTGCACCACCGTCTGCCCGAGCGCCTTACGCTGGCTTTCCCAATCGCCCTTCAGCTTGTAGGGCGCGTACTGCATATAGATCGACATCACGTGCTTGCCTTCGGGCGCGAGCGTGGGATCGGTCAGTGATGGAATCGTAGCTTCGAGGTAAGGCTGGCGCGAGAAGTTGCCGTACTTCGATTCGTCGAAGGCGCGTTCTAGGTAATCGATCTCGGGTCCGATGTGAAGGCGGCCTTTGAGCGCACCGCCGTGTCCGTTTTTCAGAGCGGTAAAAGTAGGAAGAGCGGACAGTGCGAGGTTGACCTTCGCGACGGTGCCGTTTCCGCGGTAGTGCTGAAGCTTCTGCACGAAGTCCGGAGAAAGATGCGTGGGGTCAGTCAGCTTGAGTAGAGTTCGTTTTGGGTCGGCGTTGGAGATGACGGCCTTGGCGCTAATCTCTTCGCCGGTCGCGAGCAGCACGCCTGATGCCGCTCCGTTCCTCGCGTGAATCTCGATGACCTCAGCCGCGGTGCGAATCTCAACTCCAGCCGCTTTCGCGGCGGATGCCATGGCTTGCGTGAGTGCGCCCATTCCACCCGCGGCAAAAAAGGCGGAGCCTGCGGGATGAGAATCACCTGCAGCGCGGATCAGTAGCTGCAGACTGCTACCGGCGGACCATGGGCCGAGAAAGGTTCCGAAGATTCCGCGAGCAGCGATTACTGCGCGCAACAGTTCCGTCTCGAAATATTCCGCCACGAGATCGGCCACAGCCATCGGACCCCAACGCAACACGCGGTACATATCACGCTTGCCAAGGTTGCGAAGGGCGCGGCCGGTTTTGAGCATGCTCCAAAGATCTCCGCTGCTGGGATGGTCGATGTCGGGCGGTGTGGTGGCGAGCGCTTCCGCGATCACTTTGCTGATCTTGCTTAGAGATTTCTCGAACTCGGGATACCTGGCCGCGTCTTTTTGCGAAAAGAGGGCGATTGCCTGTGCGGATTTGTTTGCGTCGTGATCGAGGGAAAGCGCGCGGCCATTGGGCGAGAGCGTGGTGACGCAAGTTTCAGGAGTTATGAACTTAAGACCATGCTTTTCCAATTGCATTTCGCGGACGATGTCTGGACGAATGGGACCCGCGCTGTGCGCCAGTGTGGAGCAACGGAAGCCGGGATGAAATTCGTCGGTAATCGCGGCGCCCCCAACCTGCGCCCGGCGCTCGAGGACGAGCGGTTTGAATCCCGCCTTTGCCAGGTAGAACGCGGCGACCAGACCGTTGTGGCCGCCGCCGATAATGACTATGTCGCGCTTCGTCTCTGCCATGTTTACGCTGCTCCGCCAAGGTCCTTTAGCATTTCGAGAGCCGCCAGTCGTCCCGGTGCGCCCATAATTCCACCGCCGGGGTGCGTGGCAGAGCCGCACATATAGAGATTCTGAATCGGAGTGCGGAAGCGCGCGTAACCGGGTGCTGGACGCAGGAAGAAGAGTTGCTCCAGCGAGAGCTCGCCCTGAAAAATGTTGCCCTCACTCAGTCCCCACTCGCGTTCGAGATCGAGCGGAGTGACGACCTGGCGGTGCAGGATTATGTCTTTGATGTTGGGCGCGTACTCGGCAATGGTATTGACGACGGTGTCGCCGAAAGCTTCTTTTTCGGTGTCCCAGTCTAGGCCCGGACGAAGCTTGTAGGGTGCGTACTGCACAAAGCAGGAGAGCACGTGCTTGCCGGGCGGAGCGACCGATGGGTCGGTGAGCGACGGGATCACCATGTCAATGTAAGGATGGCGCGAGAAGTTTCCATACTTCGCATCGTCGTAGGCTCGCTCCATGTATTCGACGGTGGGCGAAATCGAGATTGCGCCGCGAAGATGAGCGCCCGGTCCGGAGATGGCTTTAAAGTTAGGCAGAGCGTCGAGCGCCATGTTTACTTTGCCTGAAGATCCGCGATATTTGAACCGGTTGATGTCTTCGATAAAGTCGGCGGGAAGATGCTCGGCTTCGATGAACTTGTTGAAGGTGAGCCGGGGATCGACACTCGACGAAACTGTGTCGGCGTAGATTTCGTCGCCGTTCGTGAGAACGACACCTTTGGCCTTGCCGTCTTTGACAATGATTTTCGCGATGGCAGCCAGCGTGCGAATTTCGACTCCTGCTTCCCGGGCTGCATCGCCGATTGCATTTGAAATTGCTCCCGTGCCGCCGCGAGCGAAGCCCCAGGCGCGGAACGCACCGTCGATCTCTCCCATGTAGTGGTGCAGCAAAACATATGCTGTGCCGGGAGAGCGCACGCCGAGGAATGTGCCGATGATGCCCGAGGCCGACATCGTTGCTTTGAGCACGTCGGTCTCGAACCATTGATCGAGAAAATCAATGGCGCTCATGGTCATGAGCTGGACCTGATTATATTTGTCGTAGCTTGACATGCCCTGGAAGCGGCGTCCGATGAAGAGCAGCTTCATCAGTTCGCGCGGGTTCAGCGTGTTGGGGTCGGGCGGGACCATGCTGAGGATCGGTTTCACGAAGCGGCACATGGCCTGCATGGCTTTGCCGAATTCGTCGTAGGCTTCGGCGTCGACGCGGGAGTGGCGGGCGATCTCGCGGTGAGTCTTTCCATGATCGTTCACGCGCCACAAGTAATCGCCGCTGGGCATGGGTGTAAAAGTTCCGTCAAGCGGAAGGATCTCGAGGCCGTGGCGCGGGAGGTCGAGGTCGCGAATGATCTCGGGCCGCAGCAGCGAGACCACGTAAGAGCAAACGGAAAATTTGAACCCGGGAAAAACTTCTTCGGTGCAGGCGGCGCCGCCGAGGATGTGGCGGCGTTCAAGCACGAGAACTTTCTTTCCCGCGCGGGCGAGGTAGGCGGCGTTGACCAGGCCGTTGTGGCCGCCGCCGATTACGATTATGTCGTATGAGTTGGAACCGGCCATTGGCTGTTAGCTCCTAGCTTTTAACTTGAATGCTCTTTGACGGGAAGCGCAATGATACTCGGGAAAGGAGTTAGCGCACAGCGGGATTAGAGTCCGCTAGGAAGCACGCTCCACTGGATGAGGCGGTACATGGTAGAGAAAGATTCTACAGGCCGGACCGCGCGATAGTCGAGCGCGCCATCGTCCCGAATATTCCGTTGGGATCGATCTCCGCTGCGCTACAAAAATGTTCTCGGCTTTTTTCAGCTTCTTGCAGCGCCAAATAGGCTTGGCCGATGTGATAATAAACCTGAGCCAAGATCGCCTTGGCCGCACTAGCGCATAACCGGACAGCCTCTCCGGATAGGAACTCGACCGTGCCGATGCCGGCGCCGTTCGCAGAGAGAGCCCAAGCCAAAACCGCTAGATCCTCCCCTAGCCTATGTTCTAGAAGTTCCTTCGAAAGCCCCGCAGCGCGTTTGTCGATGGCCACGGCCAACTGCGCCCGCCTCAGAGCCTCTTTCGACTCGCGTCCTTGGCGCAGCCAGACTTCCGCGATCCCGCGATGGCTTGCTCCCCGGTCGGGCCAGGCTCGGCCGGCGTTTTCATAGAATTCGATGGCTTCCGTGTATCGTTCCTGGTCCATCAATACCGACGCCAGCGTATTGAAAGCCAGCGCCCTCTGACGCGGTTGTTCCTCCAGAAATAGGCCTTCCCGTAAGCTGGCCTCAGCCTCGCTGAACCGCCCTAGATAGCGGAGCATGGATCCATGCAGAAAACAGTACGGTGCCGTCGCTTCAGGGCCGTTCTTCAGGTCTTCTGTTCTCTCAAGTGCAGCTGCGTAATCGCCCGCGCGATATGCCGATGTGACGGCTGAGATTGCGCCCTTCATTTTAAGCAACCACTCGCGCGAAGGAAGACCGGGGGTCACGTATTCGTATGGTACCTTGTATTCGAGCATTGTAAGCTTGATTTCAGTCTCGCGAAGAGGCCACGCCTTTGCCCATTGGAACCGCGTTTCACGAGAGAACATTTCCGCTTTGCCAGAGCTTGAATTACCGCGAGTGGTCGGGATACTACACGGTCAGCGTGTATGAGGTGCATCACGAGCACGAGTACAACGCCATCCGCAATGCGGCGGCGCTGATCGATATTTCGCCGCTCTACAAATATCTGATCACCGGCAAAGACGCGACTCGGCTCGTGAACCGCGTGATTACGCGCGACATTAATAAGGTGAAAGTGGGGCAGGTCATTTATTGCTGCTGGTGCGACGAAGAAGGCAAGGTCATCGACGACGGCACAATTTCGCGGCTGGAAGAAAATGTTTATCGGTGGACGGCCGCCGACCCGAGCCTGCGCTGGTTCCGGCAGAACGGCTTGAATATGGACGTGCAAGTTGAAGACTTGTCGGAGAAAGTTGCGGCTCTAGCTTTGCAAGGGCCGACTTCCGCGAAGCTCCTGAAATCCGTGGCCGAAGCGGACATCGCGAACTTGAAATATTTTCGCGTCACGCACGGCAAGATTGCGGGCGTGCCGGTGGATATCTCGCGGACTGGGTATACGGGCGATCTGGGATACGAGATTTGGGTGCCGCTACAAGTAGCCAATGATGCGATGAAAGTTTGGGATGCGCTGGCTGAAAGGGGGAAACAGTTCGATCTGCACCCGGCGGGGATGCTGGCGCTGGATGTGGCGCGCGTGGAAGCAGGCCTGCTGCTGATTGAAGCCGACTACACGAGCTCCAAGAAGGCTCTGATTGCTTCGCAGAAATATTCTCCGTTCGAACTGGGCTTCGGCAAAATGGTGCATCTGCAGAAAGAGAATTTTATTGGCAAGCGGGCCTTGGAGCAGGATGCGAAGAATGGTGTGGCGCGGCAACTGGTCGGCGTTGAAGTTGACTGGACCGATGTAGAAGCGCTCTACGAACGCTACGGGCTCACGCCAGCCGCGCCCAGCCAGGCTTCTCGCGTGGCGGTGCCTTTGTACTCACGCGAAAAGCGGATTGGGAAGGCCACAACGACAAGTTGGTCGCCGATTCTGAAGAAGATGATAGCTCTCGCCAGCGTGGAGACCGAGCATTCGAAACTTGGGACGCAGTTGCAGATGGAGATCACGATTGAGGCAATCAGGCTGAAGACGAACGTGAAGGTGACGGCACTGCCTTTCTTTAACCCTCCCAGGAAGACGGCGACGCCGGTGTAGGGCTTGTGCCGCGGCCAGCCGAGGGCGGCTGTCCCTACAGATCCCCACGAATACAGCAAGAACAGTAGGCTCCGCCAACGGCAGTAGGCGTAAACTTCATCCGACGGGCGGCTTGCACCGGACCGTGCCGTCACTGAAAACTTTCGAGCAAGGAGAAAGCTAATGAAACGAAAGTTTGTAGTTGTCGCGATCGGTCTTTTAGCGCTGGCGAGTCTGGGCGTTGCGCAAGACCGCGACCAGGCCTCAGCGAGGTCCCAGGAGCGCATCATTCGGGAAGTTCGCCATGAACTTCTCATGCTTCCCTACTTTAGTGTGTTCGATTACATCGCGTTCAAAGTGGATGGTGGCACGGTTACGCTGTTGGGCCAAGTCGTCCGGCCGTCGCTCAAGTCGGACGCCGAGAATGCGATCAAGCACATAGAAGGGGTGGAGAAGGTGGACAATCAGATTGAAGTTCTTCCTCCGTCCCCTATGGACGATGGTTTGCGCATGCAATTGTACCGCGCGATCTATGGCTATGGGCCGCTGGAAAAATATGCGATGGGCGTGCAGAAGCCGATTCGGATCATCGTGAAAAATGGACGAGTGACGCTGGAAGGTGTTGTGGATAACGAAACCGACAAGAATCTTGCGAGTGTTCGCGCTAACAGCGTTCCCGGAATTTTTTCGGTGACTAACAATCTGCAAGTTAGTCCGCCGAAGTAAAGTTCGCGAAGGATGAAGTCCGCGAAATTGCAGTGACGCCCGCCATCCCGGGCGTCACTTGCTTTTTTATTCCGTTACATGGAAGCGGGTTTTCAGTGCGCGGGTTGCGGAAAGTGGAATGTCACGGCGGTCGATGAATCCGCCGGCGGCCGTCAAAGCTACGTCGAAGACTGTCAGGTTTGCTGTAAACCCAATGTATTGCGCGTAGAGTACGACACATCCGAGCAGGCCTACTTCATTACCGCCGATCTGGAGTGAATTCGGTCCTCTCACCGTAAAACGAGGTAACCGAAGCCACACCTGCGGCTGACCCTCGTTCGCGCTATAGTTAGCGTGCAGATCCAAGAAGGAGCGGCAATGGCAGCCAGCTACACCGGCGGGGGACGCACGGTCGCGCACAACATGGTCACAACGCAGTTCGAACTGGACGGCTTCCGCGTGACGCGGACGCTGGGCGTGGTACGCGGCATCGTCGTGCGCTCACGATCGATCTTCGGCACAATCGGCGCCGGGTTGCAGACGCTTATTGGAGGGAACATCACGTTGCTTACGAACTTATGCGAGAAGACGCGCGCCGAAGCTTTCGATCTGATGCTGATCCACGCCGCGGAGTTGGGCGGAAATGCTGTGGTCGGCGCTCGTTACGACGCGACGGAAGTGATGCAGGGCGTTACCGAAGTCCTGGCTTACGGCACCGCCGTCTTCGTGGAGCCGGTGAAGTAAAAGATTTCCGATTTTCACTTGCTGATTGATTTTCCCGGTTCGTGTGTGCCAAGAAATTACCAATTGAAAATCGGCAATGGAAAATCGCTGGCGGTCTCCCGCGCTCTCTGTCTTTACTCCTTGTACAGCCAACCGGCGACCAGCGCGGCCAGGATTGCGCCCAGCCACATGTCGATCATCCAGCCAAGAGGCAGCGAGCGGTGCACGGCGGACCAGGTGGCCTGCGCGAAGTTTCCAGGAAAGCCGGCGAAGAAGCCCGCCAGAAATCCGATCTTAAGCGCAGTGCCGGGACCCGGCCCCAGGCCCTGACGCGACCATGCATAAAGGTGCGCAAGCGCGATTGCCAGAATAAAAAGGAGCGCGATCCACTCGCCCACGAAGAATGGATAGCGGGGCGTTTTCAAGAACAAACCAGCATTCTGTTCCGCCAGGTAGCGGGCATCGCCGATGACGAAACGGTTCACAAAAAAGCTCCAAAGGTTCCAGACGACCCCACCTGCCAAACCGCCCAGCCAGACCCTGCTCCGGTTGATGGTCATAACGGCCTCCGCGAATCCCTGAGTTAATCGGAGCAGTGTACCACCCGTGGGCCTGCGCCAGCGATCAAACTGGGTCGCCGTAGCACTCTTTTTCAAGTGAGCTTGCTAAGGTATAGTCGTCGGACTATGAGAATCGCGTACATTCTTCTACTCACTCTTGTTGGCGGCAGCACGGTTTGCCATGCGGCGTCCTACAAATACCAGCGCCTGGGCAGCGAGCTGGATGCGCAAACCCGTACCGAGCCTGGAATTGCGATGATGGGCGGAGGAAGCGATCTGGACGAGGCGTTTCGCTGGTTGTGCGGCAAGGGCAATGGCGGCGACTTTTTGATCCTGCGGGCGCATGGAAAATACGATTACAACCGTTACGTGAACAGGTTATGCCACATGAACTCCGTGGCAACGCTGATTATTCCCAGTCGCAAAGCGGCGTCGGAGCCGAAGGTAGCGCAGATCATCAGGCATGCAACGGTCATTTTTATTGCCGGTGGCGACCAGGCACGCTACGTTAAATTTTGGAAGGGAACTCCGGTGCAAGATGCCATCAACGCCCACGTTACTACGGATAAGCCCATCGGAGGGACCAGCGCCGGGCTGGCGGTGCTCGGGCAGTACGTGTATGGCTGCCTGGAGGACAAACCGAACGACGCTGATCTCACATCGCGCGAGGTCCTTGACGACCCCTACGCAAAACGTGTAACGCTGGTGCGCGATTTCTTGCGGGTTCCGGGACTCGACAACATACTCACGGACAGTCATTTCGCCAAGCGCGACCGTATGGGGCGCAGCCTGGGATTTCTGGCAAGGATCGTGGCGGATGGCTGGTCCAAGGCACCACGCGAAATTGCGATCGATGAAAAATCTGCTTTGCTTATGGAAGTGAACGGGCGCGCCAAAGTGGTGGGCCAAGGATCGGGAGTTTATTTCCTGCAAGTCACGGAACCTCCGCAAGAGTGCAAGCCCGGTCAGCCTTTGACTTTGCGCGACGTGGCCGCTTATCACGCGCCCACTGGCGCCTCATTCGATGTGCGAGCCTGGAGCGGCGAAGGTGGCGAGGCCTATTCCATTTCGGTGGAGTCCGGGCAAATTCACACCAGCCGCGCGGCCAATGCTGTGTACTGAGGAGTCGTCGTCACGTCAATTGAGCGATCTTGCCATCATCGGTGGAACTGCATGCTTTGCAACCGCCGCTGGGCACGCTATGAAAGAAGTTCGGGAAGCACCTTTTGACGATGCGCGAAGATGCGGCGCATCTGTGGGTCGATGAAGAGTGAGTTGGCGAGTCCACCCAGCGGCCCGAATCCTACTTCATATTCAATGATGTCGCGGACCAGCGTGCCGTCGAATCCGTTGCGGCTGTCCGGAAGAAATTCGTGACGGTGATGCCAGCGCTTGAACGGGCCTTTCTGTTGTGCGTCAACAAAGTGATGGTTCCATTCGAATTCGGTGATCGCCGAGGTCCACTTGCGCCGCCAAGAGAGGAAGCTCAACGGGCGAAAGGATGTATCGATGATCGATCCTTTTCCAGCCGCCTTTCGGATTAAGAGCGGGTCCTGACCGTTCGACGGCGGCGGTGGAACTAATTGGTAGCCTTCGACTTTAGTGCCGGTCGATGGCGGCATCAGGCGCGGCAAGTTCTCAGGATTGGAGAAAAACGCAAACACCTGGGGTACGGGGACCGGAACCCAATCTGCGAATTCAAGAAGGTAGACCATGGTTTGGGGTCAGATGCAAGCGCGGCGCCCGAGACAATGAGAATATCGACAGGAAGTGATGCGAGCTTTGCGAAGTGGAGCCCGGCCGCCTATTTTTCCACAACGAAACGCCCGGCAGTCGCGGAGTGCAAGTAAAATCTAAGCGAATGAATAGCGAAGGAATCCAAGGCATAAACGCAACATCTTGTGGTCACATTTCTGGTTAACCACAAGTCCTCGTATTTTGAGGCAACCCGGCAAATATCAGAGTGCAACCCTCAAGTTTC
>JBAVZU010000431.1:0-3127 GCA_049588915.1 Candidatus Sulfotelmatobacter sp. | reverse complement strand
GTTAGAAGCCCTCCGCACCCTACGGCGCGAACTCGACTCCCTTCTGGAATCGCTGAAGGGAATGGCTGGCGTGTTCGTGACGTCTCCGTCCATCCGTAAGAGAATTGAACAGTTTTACCTTTCATGGTCGAACCTTCGGCCGGCGCTCGAGTCGATGCAGGTACCCTTGGCGGTAATTCGCCGCGCCGAAACGCTAGCAGAGGACACCGTTCGACTGGCCAGCGGCAAAAACCGCAGGGAAGCTTATCGGAGAAAGCTGTTGGCTCTTCGGACGGTACTCGGCAGGGAACTGCTTCTTGAGATCGCGCGGCTTGAGCGCTCCGTTCAGAGGGAGAGGGTCAGTGCGCAGGTTATCGAGAGAAGCATACTTCCAGAAATTCCCGGCCTCACGAACAACCTTGTCCCGAACGCGTTGTACGGTTGGGCGGAGGCGATGCGCACGTTTGTCCGGCAAAACAATTACGACCACAATGTTTTCGTAATGGTAGCCTACAGACCCGCCTTGAACAGCCTCATCTCGGACGTTAGGCATTCGTTGACCGACCTCGGCCTCAACCCAGTTGTGGCGCGCGACCACAGCTTGACGGAGGATCTCTACAATCCGCTGGCTTGCCTGCTATGCTGCAGGTACGGAGTAGCATCTTCGATAAGGGTGAGTCCAAGCAACGACACAATGCCAATATTGTCTACGAACTGGCGGTGATGCACACTCTGAAGAGGCCCTGCCTGATCCTCAAGCACACAGGTGTGAAGACCATGCCCTCCGACTTTCTTCACAAACTATATGAGCCTTACAGAACGTCGAATGATGCCGTGAAAGCAGTTAAGGCCTGGTGGCGGAGACTCCAAAGGATTCAGTAGGTACAAGCCTCGAGCCGCAACGGCCCCAACCTCAACCCCAAAGCCGTCGGACAAGAGTGTCCGACCCACACGAGCCTCTTTGCCACACGCGTTATACTAGCTTCAATATGCTTGGGGTTTCCCACAAAACTTTCTACCTCGAAACCTTCGGCTGCCAGATGAACGTGCACGACTCCGAAAAAGTCATCGGCACGCTCGTCCACGAGGGGTACCGGCAGGTGGAAACGGTCGAGCAGGCCGACTTGATTCTGTACAACACCTGCTCCATCCGCGACAAGGCAGAGCAGAAAGTCTTCCATCGGCTGGCCGACTACAAAAAGCTGCTCGCTGAAGGCAAGAAGTTTGGCGTGCTCGGCTGCGTGGCGCAGCAGGAAGGCGAAAAGATTTTTGAGCGTGCCCCGCACGTCTCACTGGTCTGCGGATCGGCGAGCTACCGCAACCTGCCGCAGATGCTGGTGCAGCTAGAGAGTGGAAGCGGAGTATCCAACAATGCGCGGGAGCCGCGCGTCCCGCGTCCCGAGTCTACACACTTGGTCGGAAATACTCGGGACTCGCGGCTCGGGTCTCAAGACTTGGTTCGCATCACCGGCCTCGACGATCGCGAAACCGACGAATGTTTCGAGACCGAATTCACGGCGCGCACCAATCCGCATCGCGGATACATCACCATCATCGAGGGCTGCGACAAATTTTGCGCCTACTGCGTAGTCCCGTTCACGCGCGGCAAAGAACGCAGCCGCACTTCAGACTCGGTGCTCGCCGAAGCCCGCCAGATGGCCGATCTCGGCTACACAGAGATTCAGTTACTCGGCCAGAACGTCAATTCGTACAAAGATCCGGCAGGCGGATCTTCCGGGAAAAAGAAATCGTTCGCAGAATTGTTGGCCGCAGTAGCTGAAGTGCCGGGCATCAAGCGAGTGCGCTTCACCACCTCGCACCCTCGCGATTTCGGACGCGACATCATCCATGCCATCGACGCCGTGCCCACACTCTGCGACCACGTCCATCTGCCGGTGCAGAGCGGGTCCGACCGCGTGCTCAACGCCATGCAGCGGCTTTACACGCGCGAGCAATATCTCGAGCGCATCTCGTGGATGAAGTCCGCGAAGCGCCCCATCAGCATCACCAGCGATATCATCGTCGGCTTTCCCGGTGAGACCGAAGAAGATTTAGCCGAAACTTTATCGTTACTCGACGAAGTCGGCTACGACGCGGTTTTCACCTTCAAATATTCTCCGCGTCCGAATACGCCATCTCTAGCACTAGAAGATGCAATTCCAGATCAGGAGAAGTCTCGCCGGTTAGAAGTCTTGATGACCAGACAAAAAGAAATACAGATCACGCGCTACAAGAAATATATAGGCGATACACTAGAAGTAATGGTTGAAGGCAGAAACGAGGCCCGCCAGCAGTGGATCGGCCGCACCTCGCATAATAAAACCCTGAACTTCAGCGCCCCCCAGGAATCCACGCTCGAACCGGGAATGTACGTAAAAGTAAAAGCAACCCAAAGCTTTCCCAACAGCCTCCTAGGGGAGTTGGTGATATAAAGCGAAGAAGCACAGTTTTCAGGAGCTTCCCATGGAAGTAGAAATGACAATCCGCGGCCTTTTGATGGATCCGGTGACGAATACGCCTATTGTGATTTTGAAGGATGTGGCGGGGGAATCGGTGTTGCCGATCTGGGTGGGAGTTTACGAGGCGAATGCGATCGCGCTGGAGATGGAGAAGGTGAACACGCCGCGGCCGATGACGCATGATCTGATCAAGAATGTGCTGACGGGGCTGGAGACGCAGGTGCACAAGGTTGTGGTGACGGAATTGCGCGAAGACACATTTTATGCGGTGATCTGGCTGGAGCGTGGGGGCGAAGTCGTGAGCATTGATTCGCGTCCGTCAGATGCGCTGGCGCTGGCGTTGCGTGTGGACTGTCCGATTTTCGTGGATGAAATCGTGCTGAAGAATTCGAAGCAGGCGGAAAATTTGCAGGATCGGGTGAGCGCTGAAGAGTTGAGGAAATATCTGGAAGGATTGAACGACGAAGATCTGGGGAAGTACAAGATGTAGGGAGCGGCTTTCAGAAAAGTAGAGACTCGTGTTTTGATGGCTTCTATCTGGGCCTACTTTACATAATACCTGTTATCGGACATTGAATTCCTCCTGTTGTCCTTACGCATCGCAATCAAGAAGTCGAGAGCCTTCGGTCACAGTCCGCAGATGGGACGAGGGTAGGGATTCTTCGACTCGCGCTCGCCTTTGCTCGCAC
>JBAVZU010000430.1:0-5296 GCA_049588915.1 Candidatus Sulfotelmatobacter sp. | reverse complement strand
GATACGCGGCACAGGTGGCTGCCCAGCCGACAGCACAGGCCACAGAACCAACTTCGGTTATGGGCACGAGGATGGCGTCTCCCAGGAGCATACACGCGGCGGTGGCGAAACCGATGCAGAGAACGGCGATGGACGGCGTCTGGTGTTGGGGATGGATCTCGCCGGCACGAGAGTCGATTAAACCGCGGCGCCCGAGGGCAAATAATAATCGGCTCGCCGCGACGAAATTTCCGTTGAAACATTTGAACAACGACAGCACGGCGGCGGCGAGGATCACATTGACGATCCAGCGCGAACCTACTGCCTGCTGGAAAGCGACGGCGGTCATGAATTTCTCGCCCGTCAGAATGTGCCAGGGAGCCACAAACGCGACGGCGGCGATGATGATTGTGTAAAAGAGAATGCCGATCAGGATGGCCATTAAGATGGCTTTGAGAAAACTCTGGCTGCGAAACTCAGGAGTGGATTCTTCCGCAGCTTTGCTTACCGATTCGAATCCGGTCATGAAATAGGGAACGATCTGAACCACGAGCAAAAACGACACCAGCGGTGCGTGAGTAAAGAGCGGCGGAAAATTTCGGGGCGATCCTTTGCTGACGCCCATGGTGACGAAAAGAACAAACAGCGCCAAAGTGCCGAAGGCAGTAAAGTTCTGGAAAGTTGCGCTGAGGCGGATGCCGCGATAGTTCAGAGTAGTAAGGAGTGCAGTCAGGCCGAGGCCGATGATGAGGTGCGGAAGATAAACCGGACGCGCAGCGATGCGGTAGATCTCGAAGGAATCGAGCGCAGGAAAAATGTAGCCCGCGATGCGGCCGACGGCCACGGCTTCCCAGGGACAGACGATGAAGTAGGCGAGCATCATCATCCATCCGGTGGAGAAGCTAACCGGACGGGAAAAAGCGGCTGAAGTGTAAGCGATTTCCCCGGCTGCGTCTGGCATGATGGCGACGAGCCTGCCGTAGACCCAGCCGATCGGAAATAGCAATGCGCCACCGATGGCGAAGCCGAGAAGCGCGCCCAGAGCGCCGCCGCGAAGAAGCCAGTCGTCCATGACGACGAGCCAGCCGACACCGACCATGGTGCCCCACGCGAGTGTGAAGTAGTCCGTGAGGCGGAGTTTGCGGGCGAGGTGGGACATTTGATGCCGCGGCAGTGGAGGGCGAATTATAAAGCATGTTTAGCAGCGTGAGCTTCTTACATTGACGTAGGATCCGACAAGGCGAACGCTAACGCTGACGCTCACTCACCCATTGCCTGCATCATCCAAAGCAGCGCCATACATGTAGAAAGAAGAGGGCCTTTCCAGCGGAGGGGGCTCTTGCTCGTTATTCCTAAAATCGCGCACAACAGGCCGAGTATCGCTGATAAGAAACCCAAACGATAGATGCGAAGCAGAGTTGGATCCTCGAAGCGGAAGCCTCCGGGAATGAATTGTGCGTATACTCCCATGCCAATTTCGAGTGAGGCAGAGAGGGACGCGAGGGCGAAAGCGATGAGCGAGCATGTGGCGCCGAGGGAACGGCCCCTTGGCTGGCCGCGCTTCCAACTCGACCAACCCCACACAATCCAGGCCGTCAGTCCGCCGAGGACGATGACGACGAATGCTCGGTCTATAAGAATATGAACTCGGTCGCTAAGCGCCATCATTGGCTATTTTAGAAGTGTGCCGTCGATCTTGGCGGTTACGAAGGTTTTTAGACTTGCGCGTTGAGCGGCTGAAACGGCGGTTGACTCTTGTGTGGAATATGACAGAGCGGACTGAAGCCACCCCCTTTCAAAGCGAAGCCGGACAGTCTCAGTTTAGACAGTAAGAGAGTCCAGCTGCGCTCGATCGGACAGCCGAGGGCGGCTGTCCCCACATAAGCGTGGTAGTATCGACAATACTCCGCATGGTGCTGCGACCTTTGAATCTGGGCGATGCAGTTCCGTTATACCTTGTCACTCAATCGTTGAAAAGCTGATGACGACTTCGAACAACTTGCGTAAGCGCGTGCTTAGTGGCATGCGACCAACGGGAAAGCTGCACCTTGGCAATTACGTGGGCGCGCTCGCCAACTGGGTGCGCATGCAGGATGAGTACGAATGTTTTTTTGTAGTGGTCGATTGGCACGCGCTAACGACCGACTATGCTGACACCTCGCGCGTGAAGGAAAACTCTCTTGAGGTCGCGCTGGACTGGCTGGCTGCGGGACTTGATCCTGAGAAATGTGTGATGTTCACTCAATCGCACGTGCCAGAGCATGCGGAACTACATCTGCTGCTTTCGATGATCACGCCCCTGGGGTGGCTCGAGCGCGTCCCGACGTATAAGGAACAACGCGAGAACATCAAAGACAAAGATCTGGGCACGTATGGATTCTTGGGCTATCCTGTGCTGCAATCGGCAGATATTCTGATCTACAAAGCGGATGTGGTTCCGGTGGGAGAAGACCAGGTTGCGCACATTGAACTGACGCGGGAGATTGCGCGAAGGTTCAATAGCCTCTATTCGGAGTCCGGCTTTTACGCGCATTTTAGAGAACTACAAGCTGAGGCTTCGGGCGTCGGCGAGCAGCAATTGCATTTCGTTTTTCCCGAGCCGCAGTCTTTGCTCACTCCAGCCCCCAAGCTGCCGGGTACGGACGGACGCAAGATGTCCAAGTCGTACGGGAACACGATTCTGCTGACCGATCCCGAGAGCGTGGTACGACAGAAGATGAAGACCATGGTGACGGATCCGGCGAGGGTGCGACGATCGGATCCGGGGAATCCTGATGTGTGTCCAGTGGGCGATCTGCATAAGATTTTCAGCGATCACGATACGATGGCCAGAGTGTATGAAGGTTGCCGGTCGGCGGGAATTGGATGCATTGAATGCAAAAGTTGGGCGGCCGACGCCCTGGTGCAGCTGCTGAATCCGATGCAGGAGCGGCGCAAGAAATTCGAGGAGAATCCGCGGCTGGCTTGGGATATTCTTGAGGCAGGCAGTGAGCGTGCGCGCAAGGTTGCGGGCGAGACGATGAAGGGTGTTCGCGAGGCGATGGGAATGTCGCTGGTGTATGAGGCGCCGAAGTGAATTAGCTGGACGCGAAGCCCACTTCTCGCAAAAGAGGCGAGAAGTGGGGCACCCACAGAGTGCTGGTCCTTCGCCGCGCTCGGGGTGACAAGCAAGATCGATGAATGAAGAAATAAAAGTCGGTGCGGGCGTTGATACTCGGGCGGCGGGGCTTTCGTTGGTTGCGAACCAGACGGGCGCGAAGCCGTCAACCGGCGCGGTACTGAGGGAAGAGAGCGATTCTCCGTTTGCGGTTTCCGTGACCGATGTTTACGAAGGTCCGCTGGACTTGCTGCTCGATTTGATTCGGAAGCAGGACATCGACATCTACGATATTCCGATTGCGCGGATCACGGGGCAATATCTGGCGTACGTGGAAAAGATTCGCGAGCTGGATGTGAATGTGGCCGCCGACTTTATTTATATGGCCGCGGTGTTGATTCACATCAAGTCGAAGATGTTGCTGCCGCGCGATCCCTCGGCAAAGGCGGAGGAGTTGGAAGATCCGCGAACGGAGCTGGTGAACCGGCTGCTGGAGCATGAGAAGTTCAAGTCGGCGGCGCAGATGCTCTTGCAGAAGCAGCAGATCGAAGATGCGGTGCTGACGAATCCTTCCCTGAAAGAATTCATGGATGACGAGGGCACCGAGCCCGAGATGGCTGCGGACGTGATTGATCTAGTGAAAACCTTTCAGCAGATTCTTGAACGGGTGCGCACGCGGCCGGTGATCAATGTGGATGAGGAAACGGTTACCGTGGGGCAGATGATTGATTACCTCCGGCGGAGGCTGGCATTGGAATCGCGGCCAATCCGGCTGAAGCAATTATTGCTGCGGGTGCAATCACGGCAGGCGTTGGTGTGCATGTTTCTCGCGTTGCTCGAACTGGTGCGACTGCAGGCCATTCAGGTGCGTCAAGAACAATTATTCGGCGAGATTGCAGTGCGCAAGCATACGGGGTTCGATGCGGTAATGGACGAGCAAGCTGCGGTGCGCGATGATTGGAGATAGTTTGGCGCTTGGAGCGATGAAGACGGGGAGGCGCAGCGTTCAGGAGATCCTTCGCTCCGCCTGAAGAACGGCTACGCTCAGGATGACGCGGGAAGTCCTAATAATTGATTTATGAGTCTGAAAGCTCAACTCGAAGCGATCATTTACGCGGCGGAGACGCCGATCACGACGGAGCAGATCGCTCAGCTGGTCAAGGCATGGGTGATGGCCGAAGGCGCGGCTGACGAGGCGGAAGTAAAATCGCGAGTGCGGGCGGCGCTGGAAGAACTGGTGGCAGACTATGGGTCGTCCGATCACGGGATAGAGATTCGCCAGGTGGCCGGCGGGTATCGCATGTCAACCAAGCCCGAGCAGCACGAAGTGGTTCGGAGTTTCGCAAAGAGCCTGAAGCCGCCAATTCGCCTATCATTGCCGGCTTTGGAGACGCTGGCGGTGATCGCTTACAAACAGCCGGCAACGGTGCCCGAAATCAACGAGATTCGCGGTGTGGATTCCGGAGGCGTGATTGCGACGCTGCTCGATCGCAAGCTGATTACGACCGCCGGACGCAAACAGGTTATCGGACGTCCAATTCTTTATAAGACGACGAAGGAATTTCTGATGCGGTTTGGATTGAAGGACGTGAACGAGCTGCCCAGCATGGAAGAGTTCGAGAAACTGGTTGCGGAGTCGTTTCAAGGAGAATTAATTCCGGCGGAAGAAGCAGCACAGGCACAAGAAGGCGATTCTCCCCAAGAGGCGGAGATAGAGGAATCCGCGGCGCAGAAAAAATAGGCGACTTGACGAACGACTTGACGAATGATGAAGCGTTAGTCCGGCGCCTGAAGGTGGCCGGTTTGCGCGGCACTTACCCCATGCCGGAAGGCGTGCTCTGATACGAACCTCAACGGCGCGGCTGAAGCCGCGCCCTTTCAAGACCAAGCAAAAAGTCCAGATCGAAAGTTATCAAATGCCTGCTGAGCGCTTGCAAAAAATCATTGCCGCGGCGGGGATCGCCTCCCGCCGCAAAGCCGAAGAACTGATCAGCGCCGGCCATGTGAAGGTGAATGGTACGGTGGTGACGGAATTGGGCAGCAAGGCGGACCCGGACGTCGACCATATCCGCGTAGATGGAAAACTGCTGCAAGGAGCGCAGCGGCATACTTATCTCCTGCTCAACAAGCCCAAAGGTTATGTGACGACGGTGAGCGATCCGGAGAACCGGCCCACCGTGATGCAACTGATCCGAGGCGTGAAGAAGCGCGTCTATCCTG
>JBAVZU010000429.1:0-5135 GCA_049588915.1 Candidatus Sulfotelmatobacter sp. | reverse complement strand
TATCGCAACTGTGAGCTACCTGAATCGAAGGCTGTTACAGTGCGAAGCGTATCGAAAGTCGCTAGATATCGCTCTATCTTCCGAGAACGTTCAAGAAAACTTGGGAAACGGAATCCAGGTGCGGTGGCCGACTGTCGGCTATTTGTTTCCCTTCCAAGATTCGCAGTTCGCAGAGTGGTCGGTTGAGCTAGTCGGCTCGCGGGGCCGCGGCCACCTTTATGGAGTCGCAACCCAGGTTAGCGGGGTTTGGGACTTTTCCCGTTTGGTTTTTGCATCAGCGAAAGGTGCAGGCAAACTTGACCTTACTCCGGTTCGTCCGCTGCAACTTTTGTCAGTACCCAGCAAGAATGTTTATCTCGTGCCCATCGGGCTGGCCGAAGGAGAATCTATTCTGTGGGCTCCCGCCTATTACAAATCAAAACTTGGGATAGACTTGACGTTACTTCCTGCGATTCCTCTCGACCCAAAGCTCATTGACCCACAGCGTAATCAATTGAACTCGGAACAGTGTATCGAATTTCTGGCAGAAAAATTTCCGGAGCTCGCGCGGGATCCTTTCTCAATCTTGATCGGCGTCACGTCGAGCGACATGTATATTCCTGATTTCGGCTGGAGTTATGCTGAGAACCTGCGCAAAGAGGGGCATTATGCCATCCTCTCCTCGGCTCGATTACATCCTCCAACATTGCTTGGAGAGGCTAACCCGGAGTGGGCGTCGTCACGATTAGAGAAGCTTCTGACGAAGAACCTTCTCATGCTCTACTTCGATTTGCCGATGAGCAGCGACTACACGAGTTTGCTCAGTGGCGGAGTCCTCTCGGGCGCCGAGGTGGATCAGATGGGCGGGGAAATGATCGGTGCCGAAGGACAGTGGCATTCTTTCGTGAATTCGGGAGCACCCGCTGTCACTCTTTACGACGGCCCTGGAGATAAATTGCTATGGAGAATGGAATATGTGTGGTCTGCATTTCCCGATACTGCTGCCCAAGTTTTCAGCGTGGACGCAGATCTGGGGCTGATGATTCAGCGTAAGGCCGATTTTATTTTTGAAGATGAACCCGCTCTGCAATTCACTCGCATTTATCGGAACCAGGATGATCGTTCCCGGGCATTCGGAATAGGAGGTTCGGATTCTTTCGAGATCTTCCTCGGCGGACAAATGGGCGGCGCTATCGACCTGATCAAGGAGGATGGGGCGCGGATTCACTTCAACCATCAGCCAACAAAAGCGGGGCAGTCGGGCGACACTTACCTGGTTGGATGGGGTGGGGAAGGACGTTACAAAAATGCCCAAGCAATTTACTCTGAAGGCTCGTGGCAGGTGAAAACGAACGATGGCTGGACTTATATTTTTCCGTTCCGGCCCGAGGCTCTTCCGCAGAATGTGACTGTTCTGACGAACTTCATAGATCCCACTGGGCGCGAGTACAAGATGGAACGCGATCAATTCGGTTCTTTGAGATCGATAGAGAGTTCTTCCGGGCGATGGCTTCATTTCGAAAATGACCCGCAGCACCGAATCCGCAGGATCACATCCTCCCAAGGTCGCAATATGCAGTACGAGTACGATACCGGTGGGCGAATGGTCCGAGCCACCGATTCGGAAGGGCATGTGGACACTTATACCTATGATGAAAAGGGGCAGATGATTACGGCAGGACACGGAGCCGATAAACCAATTTTAACCAATGCATACTTCAACGACGGTTGCATCAAAAATCAGGTTACGGGAGATGGGAAAAGATTTGAGTATGCCTACTTCCGGGGAGAACGCAACGTCATATATGAGAGTTTGATCACGGATCCCAACGGCCGGGAGACGAGCATTCAATACGTACGTGGAGGATATCTGCAATCGCTGCCAACGATTCCTCATCGCGGCGTCGAGTAGGGCAGCGCATTCCGGCCGATCTCCGTGTTAGCATTTTGGGATTGGCTGTTCTTCCGGCGGAATCCGCATGGCCCGCACACGTCCCATTCCGGTTTCATTCTTTGCTGTAATGCTTCTGGGCATTGTTTTGGTTTCATCCGCGCCTGCGGCGGATCAAGTTCCCTGGCTGGAAATTCACTCCACTCACTTCACTGTGATCACCGACGCCGGGGAGAAAAAAGGTAAGGAAGTCGCGCTTCGATTCGAGCAGATGCGAGCCGTGTTCGCCATCCTGCTGATGAGAGACAGGCTCAACGAACCCGTCCCGCTGACCATTCTCGCCTTCAAGAATGACAAGAATTATTATCAGAGTGCGCCGTTGCGACAGGGCGAACCGATCAGCAGTCCGGGTTTCTTCGTGCCCGGGCAAGACCAAAATTTTATCGTCCTCAACCTGTTCGAAGAGGAATCATGGCGAGCCGTGGCTCACGATTTCGCGCATATGCTGCTGAATTATAACTATCCCCCGGTTGAAGGATGGTTCGACGAGGGCCTCGCGGAATATTTCAGTTCGATCCGCGTCGATGATAAGCGATACGAGATGGGCGCCGATCCTGAACTGAACAGCTCATTCAGCCAGGATCTACTCGGGAATCAGAGGGAAGTTCACAATCCACGTAAGTCGCTGACCGAGTTGCTCAGCGGGCAGGTCTGGCTGGCGCTGCCCGACCTGCTCACGATGAAGCACGACACCTCGACTTATAACGAGGGCACGCACCATACGCTGTTCTACGCGCAATCGTGGATGGTGATGCACTATCTGCTTCACGAGAAGACGCTGCCCGAGACGGGAACCTATTTCGATCTGGTTGAGAACCAGCACGTGCCCGTGGAGGAAGCGGTTCAGAAAGCTTACGGCGTAACGGCCGCACAGTTTGATCAAGCCGTCAAAAGCTATTTCCATTCACTAACGCCGCTTTTCATGGCGCTTGACGCCTCCAGGCAGCCGGGATCCACGGCAAATCTTCAGCAAGTTTACCAGTTCCCTACGCCAGTGGGACCGAACGACAGCGTCATTACTGCGAAGACCATGCGTGAAAACGATGCGCGAGCTTTGACGGCGGAAATAAAGACAAGGATTCCGGAACGTCGCGCGGCTGGACTCAAGGAACTGCAGGCGCTGGCCACCACTCCCGAGACCACGGCTTCCGGTAAACCGATCGAAAGGAAAATGACCAATGAGAACGACGAAGATACTCCATTGGTAGCAGCTTCAGGCAATGAAATCGCCCATCGGGCGCTGGCCTGGGATGACTTGCAGCGCGGAGAGTTCGATGCGGCCGCCGAGGAACTCAGCGACGCGGCTGCCCTCAACCCGCGGGACATGTGGCTCCGTTACTACGTCTCCGTCATGAAGTACCGCGTGGCTGCGGCAAAGCATGCCGATATCCAAGGCCTGCCCAATATGATGCAGGATCTGGGAGCGGTGCTCGAGTGGTATCCGGAATTCTCCGACGCCGATGACCTGTTGGCGATGGCGCGGATGGTGGGCGGCGGTCCGGTCGCGGCTTTGCAGGCAGAACGGGCCGCCATACAACTGAGCCCACGCAACCAGGAATACGTTTACCACCTGGCAGAAATCTATATTGAGGGCCAAAAATGGGAGCCTGCCCGAGTCTTGCTGGAGCGTTTAAAGACCAGCAGCAATGCACAAGTTGCAGCGGAGGCGCGTGAGCAGTTAAGCCGACTGGCCAACCAGCAGAAATACGGCCTCTCGGCCTCAAATGGGGGTCCAAAATTATCTCCGCAAAGCTCACCATTTGATGTGCTCGATCAGGATGCCGCCAAACGCGCTGCGGCCTCGCAGGCAGCACAAAACGCCGGAGCGGAAGACAGGCGTGCAGCTAAATTTGTCCAAGGCCGACTTGTGGGCGTGGATTGCTCGCAGTCTCCGGCCGCCGTTCTCACGGTTGCCTCCGGGCCGAAGGTTTTGAAATTGCGCACGGCCGACTACAAATCGCTGCTTTTGATCGGAGCCGATACATTTTCCTGCGCATGGAACGACCGCTCGGTGTCGGTGAACTACAAGCCTGGCGGGTTGTCGGATGGAGATTTGGTGTCAGTCGAATTGCGGTAAGGTTCCTGTACAAAGCCAAAATAAAAACCCTCCCGTTCTGGTGGGAGGGTGGGAAGTCGAAAACAGCAGGTTAAGCGCGGACAACATTGCCCGCTTGAAAACCTTTGGGGCCCTTCAACAAATCGAACTCCACGGTCTCGCCCTCATTGAGCGAACGGTAGCCGTTCTCCTGTATCGCGGAGAAATGTACGAAAACGTCCTCCCCCGTGGAGCGCTGGATAAAACCATACCCTTTCGCCCCGTTGAACCACTTTACTGTTCCCTTCTCTCTCACGGAAAAACTCCTTTCACGTCGTTAAGAATTGTTCCCCGGATTTCCAAATTGTTATCCCGCCGAACCGGCCGGAACGCCCCCTCAGGAAAAGACGGCGGAACTCGGTTGCACTCGCGAGTGCCGAAGAAATCGCCCCAAAGCAAAAGACCCCTGGGTTTAACGCACGCAAAGAAATTGCGGCGCAAACTTTCGGAGCCCTGGACCATCGACGTTGATTTCTACGACCCTACTCAAGACGTCAACCTGGCTTGCATTGTCATTGCCCGGCAGACACCGGGCTACGAGCACACGCGATAATAAGCACTATTAAATCGTTTGACAAGAAAAATTAGAATGTTGAAGCGAAAAGCCGGGCCGCCCGCCCGGTCAATCCTTTAACAAGGTAAAACAAAAGGCATACGCTGGCCTTTAACTTTCGTCACAACCAGAGACCCGACGCCGGGCCAAACCCTTGATAGGATTAACTCAACCCCAAATGCCAGGTCAGAGCACAATCCCGGTGCAACCGCCGGTCGAGTCGGAGCCAAGCAGGCGGCCGCGACTGGGCCGAAAGCGTCCCTTGGGATCGGTAGCCTCGACCTTGATGTACCTCATGCGGACCGATGTGCACACTTTTGCATTTTCGGTGGCAGCCAATTCGATTCTCTCGTTCTTTCCCTTTGTAGTGCTGCTGATGACTCTTATTCGCCGCGTCTTCCATTCCCGCGTGATGTATGAGGTTGTGGTGGAATTGCTCCGCGACTATCTGCCCGCAGGCCAGCAGTTCGTCATCCGCAACCTGAACGCCATGGTAAACAGCCGGCAGCGAGTGCAGGTGGTTTCGCTGCTCATTTTGCTGGTCACGTCTTCAGGCG
>JBAVZU010000428.1:0-11382 GCA_049588915.1 Candidatus Sulfotelmatobacter sp. | reverse complement strand
AGCCTGGGCCGAGCCGCTGGGGCGCGGTCCGATGTTTTCGGTGAGGTGCGCGAGCTGGCGGTAGGCGTACTCGTCATTCAGCGCGGCGGCTTTGATGGCGGAGAGCTGCTGCATAAGTAGCAGTGGGAAGTTTTGCGGGTCGGCTGAAGAAGTTTGCGGAGCGGCACTCCCGTTAGGGGCAGGCGGCTTTTGAGATGGATTTTGAGCTCTGCTCATTGCGGCGCATGCCAGGAGCAATGCGATGCACAGCAATGCGGCGCACGATGCGACGGAACCGCGGGGAGTCTGAGACATAACAGCAGGCAGTGTATCTGACGGCGGTTAGGGAAGAAAGCGATCTACCGTGCCGACCTGATATCTTCGCTTCCGCAGCGTGCTAGCGTAAGGCATGGACAAAAAACAAATTAACGATCCCAAGATGACGATGAACTTTTTGATCTGGGTTGGTGGGGTCTTTATGCTTTCGCTGTTTGCGCTGCTGGCGCATTTTGTGTGGCGGGTTTTCTAGCCGGCAGATTGGGCGACCGCAAAAAATATGGCCCCATTTCTGGGGCCACGTAAAGAGGCAGATGGCGGGAATTTCAGGAAAGGCTTTGCAAGTTGCCATCCCGACAGCCAGGACAGCACGGGAAATGAGAAGAGAAGAGAGTGAGGGTCATAGCTTAGTTGCGGCCTCTTGGTTACATAAGGAAGAAGCATTTGCGGAACCAAAGCAGTTAACATCTCCGGGCAAAATTTTGGAGATCGCAAGTAACTGAATACGCGCAACTTATCCGTATCTCGATTCGATCCCTTCGCTTCGATTATGACAAAATAAAGCTCCACAAGTGCAGAATGGTGCACATGGATTGCACGCCAATGCCTTGATGAGCTTGATGCAGCCGCCGGAGCGAACCAGCGGCTGCGAGAGCAAATTAACTGTTTCCGGCCACCGTCCGCAGCTTCCCGGGAAGGAAGTGGTACGGAGGCCAAGGACCGCTGATGGCTACCTGGCAGTTCTTCAACTGCTTGGCGGCCGTATTGTAGCGGTTCTGATACTTTTCCACCGACTTGGAATCGATGAGATGGGCGATGTCGATCAGCATGCCCTGAGGGGCAACTTTCTTGCAGCTGATTTCTTCCTCCAGCGGGTTAAACAGCTTGTGGACTTGCACCGACAGGGCGCGAGCCTTGGTTTGGCGTTCACGCTCACGGGAAGCTTTAACACGCAGTTTGGAGAGATAATCGCCGCCGACCGTATCAGGCAGAATGACATCGATCATGGCTTCGCGGAGCGAGCCGTCGGTGACCGTCAGCTTGATATGCATTTCGGACTTGCCGCGGAGTTTGGCGACGCTCAAACCGAAAGCTCGCCGGTTTACCCGGACAGCCTGGCGGAGGGCGTCATCGCTCTCAAAGATGGTTCCGAAGCGGAAGGGGAGCACGGTGGAATTGCGGAAGCAGCCGCTGACGACGCGGGCGTGATCGATGGCTGCCTTCTGATCAAGTTGGCCAGAATTAGGGTCGTATTCGCTCACTATCACAGCGAACTCGCCGCTGGGATAGCTGAGGACAGGGCTTCCGTTCACGCCTTGAACATTCTCGATTACGAAAGGGCGTCGGGAACGGGTGCCGTTGGGTAGGGTCTGATGCTCTGTAAGGCAGTATGCGTACCACGCCATATGAACTCTCCGAACCGGGACGGAGGCTGACGAACCGCCTCGTTAAGTTGTTTTGCACAAGCTGACGCAGAGTCTGGAAGTTTACTTAGCGGTACAGGGTCAATTCGGGAAACCTACTGTTTGCCCCGTAGGTAATAATACTTTGGTTTCCATGAAAATTGCAACTTTTTTGTTGCAAGCTGCATCCGAGACCGCCGGGCTAGCACGCCGCTAGCGTCGCAACCGGGGAAACTATCAGTGCTAGCTACTCATACCGCAGGCTTTCCACCGGATCCAATTGCGCGGCCCGGGCAGCGGGCACCGTGCCGAAGATCACGCCTACGATCGATGACACGATAATGGCGATCACGCCGGAAAGGCCGGTAATCGGAATGCGGTACTCGGTTAGGAAGCGCACCGAGTAGGGGATAGCGTAGCCGATCACAATCCCGGCGAAGCCCCCGATCAGGGAGATCAGCATGGCCTCGGCGAGAAACTGAAAGCGAATCTCACGGTTGGTGGCGCCCACGGCTTTTCGGATGCCGATCTCGCGTATGCGCGAGGTGACTGTCGCCAGCATGATGTTCATGATGCCGATGCCGCTGACCAGCAGGGTGACCATGGAGATCAGAAGCAGTACCCAGGTCAGACCGGTCGCGATGCGGTCCGCCATGGAAAGCAGCGCGGTGAGGTTGGAAACGTCGTAGACAGACTCGGCTCGGTGCCGTGACTGCAGGACTCGCTTGATTTGGGCCGTAGCCGAGATGACCATGGAGGGATCCTCCATGGAGAAATAAAGGAGCTTGACGTTCGGAATTTCCATGAAGTAGCGGCTGACCGAATACGGGATCAGCATCGTGTTATCGACGATCTCCGACTGTCCGAAAGTCTCGACGCGTTCTTTGAAGGTTCCGATGATGGTGAAAGGCAGCCCGTTCAGCTTGATGACCTTGCCGATCGCCGCTTGCGGCGAGCCGTAAACCTCAATCGCCATCTTCTCGGTGATCACGCCCACTTTGTTGTGGGCTTGAGAGTCTGCCTGATCGAAAAATCGTCCTGAAGGGACGACCAGGTTTCGTACCCGGACATATTCGGGATTTACCCCCAGAATGGTTACGTCTTTCTCACGGCCGTTGCCGACCGGCACACGGTCAGAGAGTTGAGTAACCGGAGAAGAGGCCACGATACCGGGAACGAGTTCCTGGACGGCATGGAGGTCGTCGATGGTAAGGGGGTCGGGATTGGAATTGCTGATGTGCGGGGCTCCGCCGAGATACTCCGCCCAGATTTCGTTGGTGCCGATGGCCTGGATTTGGTTGAGGACGAACTGCCGCCCGGTCATCCCGATGGTCACCACGAGGATTAGCGATGCCGTGCCGATCACCATGCCCAGCGCAGTGAGAATGAAGCGCACTTTGTTGCTGCAAAATGTGTCGTAGGCGAAATTGAGGATCTCGCCAAAGGCCATCTTGGGCCGAAGGCGTTCGGGTATGAGGGCTGCAGCCATTAACTTAGATGCTACCCAGCGAGGAGGAAAGCCGCAAGCGAATCGGCGTGACAGCAGGCGAGCGGCGTGTAAAGAATCGTAAGAAAAACAGACTACGCAGGTTCTATTGTGGCAAAGTAAAGGCGCATTCAAACCAACAAGATTTGGCGATGGGCGAATGGATTCTTTTTACTTGTCGACAGAACCGGAACGGGCGCCGGTGAGAATTTAGGCGTATCCCGCGAGGAGTGGGCGCTTAAAAAAGTTGAGTGAACCAAATTCTTCCCGATAAACGGAGAACGTTTTTTCTTTTGCTCTGCCTGACGGCAGCCGCCCTGCTCGTACAGGGATACCACCCCTTCGCCGAAGATGCGGAAATCTACCTGCCGGGGATCGAGACGATCCTGCATCCCGAGTTGTTTCCTTTCGGGCGAGAATTTTTCCTGTCGCATGCCCGCATGACGTTGTTCCCAAATGTCGTAGCTTTTTCTCTCCGCATCACTCACCTGCCGCTGGAAGTGGGATTGTTCGTATGGCATCTGGCGTCCATTTTTCTATTGCTCCTCGCCTGTTGGGAACTGTCCGGTTTGTTTTTTCCGGCCGCGCGAGCTCGATGGGCTGGAGTTTGTCTGATCGCAGCGTTATTGACGCTTCCGGTTGCGGGAACGGCGCTCTACATCATGGATCAGTATCTGAATCCGCGGAATCTGGCGGCATTCGCGGGAATCTTCATGCTCGTGCGAACCTTGGAAAAGAAATATGTAAGGGCTTTGTGCTGGCTGGTGTTCGCTGCCTGCATGCACCCCTTCATGGCGGTGTTTCCATTTTCTTTTTGTCTCTTGTTCGTGGTTATGGAGAAGTTTGAAGGCCATTGGAAAAACATCAATGCTGCAGTTGCCGCGAGCTTGTTGTGGATGGCGTTCCCTTTGGCGCCTGCTGCTTCTCCGGCCTATCACGAAGCCGCCAAACGTCACGCCAATCATTACATCCAGAATTGGGCGTGGTACGAGTTGCTGGGAATTGTTGCACCACTGGTGTTGTTCTGGTGGTTCGGACGCATGGCTCGGCATCGGCAATGGCGAATGATCGACCGCGTGAGTCGTGTTTTCGTCGTTTACGGTTTGATCTACCTGGTGGGAGCGGTGGTAATCGACCTTCCAGCGCGCTTTGAAGCCTTAGCTCGCCTGCAGCCGCTCCGAAGCCTTCATCTCCTTTACCTCGTGATGTTCCTGATGATGGGTGGGTATCTTGGGGAGTACGTGCTTCGGGAGCGCGTTTGGCGATGGCTGGCGCTATTTGTTCCGCTGAGCTTTGGGATGTTTCTGGGACAGCGCGCTCTTTTTTCCGCCGCCGCGCACGTGGAATGGCCGGGGGCTGCTCCCAGAAATCCGTGGGCGCAGGCCTTCGTCTGGATTCGTCAAAACACTCCAGTCGATGCGGTGTTTGCGATCAATCCATTTTATATGGATATTCCCGGCGAGGATGAAGTCGGCTTTCGATGCCTCTCCGAAAGAAGCCGCCTGGCCGATGGAGTTAAGGACAACGGGGTGGTGAGTATGTTTCCGGCGTTGGCCGAATCATGGTGGGCGCAGGTGCAGGACCAGATGCCATGGGAGAGTCTGCGGTTACAAGATTTCTTGCGGCTCAAGGAAAAATATGGCGTGAGTTGGATCGTGCTGCGACAACCGGGAGTCCCTGGAGTCGACTGTGAATATCAAAATAACGTAGTGCGCGTTTGCCGGCTTCCCTAGCACAGTTAAGTAGGGTGGGTGGGGCAGATGCGGCCCTCGACGAGCGATTTGACCGGGGCCGACAGCGCGTGCGATCAGCTACAATTGCTCTGTTACATAATGCATAGCTATTCGAAGGCGTAAACCTCTGAAAGCGATGTCTGCGAAGCGAACACTTTTCGAAAAGATCTGGAACGCGCATCTGGTGGCGCAACCGAGCGGCCGATCGCCGATCCTTTACATTGATCTGCATCTGGTGCATGAGGTTACTTCGCCGCAGGCTTTTGATGGTTTGCGAGTGGCGGGAAGAAAGCTCCGTCAGCCGTCGCAGACGGTGGCTACGGTCGACCACAACATTCCAACTGAGCCGCGCGGAACTCCGATTACCGATCTCATTGCAGCCAAGCAGATTGCGGCGCTGCAAACCAACTGCAGAGAATTCGGCGTGCGGCTGTTTGACATGGATTCGCCCGAGCAAGGAATTGTGCATGTGATTGGTCCGGAGTTGGGGTTGACGCAGCCGGGAATGACGATTGTCTGCGGCGACAGCCACACCAGCACGCATGGCGCATTTGGGGCGCTGGCTTTCGGGATTGGAACATCCGAGGTTGAGCACGTTCTCGCAACCCAATGCCTGGCCCAGCAGAGGCCAAAGACGATGAAGATCGAGGTCTGCGGGCGGCTGCCGGACGGCGTCTCAGCGAAAGATTTGGTGCTGGGGATCATCGGGCAAATCGGCACAGACGGCGCCACCGGACATGTGATTGAGTACGCCGGCGAAGCAGTGCGCGGCCTTTCGATGGAAGGCCGCATGACCCTGTGCAATATGAGTATCGAAGCAGGCGCACGAGCGGGAATGGTGGCTCCGGACGAAACGACTTTCGCTTATCTAAAGGGAAAACAGTTTGCTCCTCGCGAGGATGAGTGGGGGCAAGCAGTCGAAAACTGGGGCCGGCTGCGGACGGACCAAGACGCGCAGTTCGACAAGCTGATCGAGATCGATGCGGCGCAACTCTGTCCGTTTGTGACTTGGGGGACGAATCCGGGAATGGTGGTACCGGTTACAGGGCGCGTGCCGGACTTCAGCAGGGTTGGAGACGGGGATCGAGGAGCGATCGAACTGGCTCTGCAGTACATGGGGCTCGAACCGGGCAAGCGCATTGAAGACATCAAAGTGGACCGGGTATTCATCGGATCCTGCACCAACTCACGGATCGAGGACCTGCGTGCGGCTGCGCGAGTTGCCAGAGGACATCATGTGAACCCGAAGGTGCGCGCCATGATAGTGCCAGGTTCGCAGACAGTGAAGCGCGCCGCGGAGCGTGAAGGTCTGGACCAGATTTTTCTGGACGCAGGATTCGAATGGCGCGAGTCCGGATGCTCCATGTGTTTGGGCATGAATCCGGATATTTTGCAGCCCGGCGAACGCTGCGCTTCAACCAGCAACCGGAACTTTGAGGGCCGCCAGGGGCGGGGTGGGCGTACGCATCTGGTAAGTCCGATGATGGCGGCGGCGGCGGCGATTGCGGGGCATTTTACGGATGTAAGGAACTGGAAGTTTCAGTGAGGCAATCGTTTGAGCTGAGTTTGTCTTGCAACCGGTCTGCAGCCGAGCGGATCGGCAAGAGGTAGGGATCCTTCGACTCCGCGGGAACTTCGCTTCGCGAAGTTTTCGCTGCGCTCAGGATGACAAGCAGATCAGGGGCTGTTAAGAGGAAGGTGCAATGAAGCCGTTTCGAACACATCGTGGCCGCGTGGTTCCGCTGGACCGCGTGAATGTAGACACTGACCAGATCATTCCCAAGCAGTTTCTGAAAAGGATTGAACGTACCGGGTTCGGGCAGTTCTTGTTTTATGACTGGCGATTCGCTGCGGACGGAAAGAAGAACGCTAATTTTGTTCTGGACGATCCACGTTACAAGGGTGCGAGCATCCTGGTGGCAGGTAGGAATTTTGGATGCGGTTCCTCGCGGGAACACGCGGTGTGGGCACTGGCGGATTTCGGATTCCGGGCCGTGATTTCCTCTTCGTTTGCCGACATCTTTGCAAATAACAGCGCGAAGAACGGATTTTTAACTGTGCGTCTGAGCGAGAAGCAAGTCGAGCAATTGATGCAAAAAGCCCGCCTGGCAGAAGATTTTCAACTCGTGATCGACCTTGAGCGCCGCGAAGTGCGCGACGATCAAGGCTTCACGGCGCAGTTTCCGATGGATGAATTCGTCCGCCATTGCTTGCTGAACGGTTTGGATGATATCGGCCTCACTCTGCAGCACGAGAGCGAGATAGCGGCCTATGAGGCCACGCATCCAGTGCCCAGCGCGTTTGCGAGCCCGCTCGATAACATAAAGCGGGGAGCGAGTAAAGATTTGTAAAAGCCTTCGCTCCGCCTTGACCACCGCCGCTAACAAGTTGATGCTGGATTTGTACCGGTATGCTCTTGCGTGACGCTTCCTGTCTGAGTTCCTCGAACGGGAGGACTTGGCGTAAGACGTTCTTCCATAGAGTCTTCGCAACCGATTCGAAATGGAAACGTCTAATTTATGGCGGTCTCACCCCCGATTGTTTAAAAGTCGCACCACCTAAAACGTGAACATGATTGCTTCAAGTTTTCTTCAAGAAACGTCTAGGCTTGCCCGTCACGGCCGGCGCGGGCTGGTGTCGGCTGTCCTGCTGAGTACGTGCGCAGCTTTGTTCGGATGCGCGAACGGCGATTCCAAGCAGCAGAAGGCGCAAGCTGCTTCTCCTCATGCAGTTTCGGTTGCGGTGGCCGAAGTGCAACGGCAGAATGTCCCGGTTTATCTGGTCGGGTTGGGGTCGGTGACCGCGTTCTACACCGCAAACATAAAAAGCCGGGTTGACGGCCAGATCATGCGCGTCAACTTCCGAGAAGGGCAGACGGTCAAGGAAGGCGATCTGCTGATTGTGATCGACCCGCGCCCGTATCAGGTGCAGTTGGAACAGATGCAGGCGCAGCTGTTCAAAGACCAAGCGTCGTTGCGCGATGCGAGGCTCAATCTTGATCGCTATACCACGCTGATTCCCTCCGGAAGCATTGCACAACAACAAGTGGACACACAAAAGTCGACAGTGGACCAACTGGATGGTCAGGTGCGCACCGATCAAGCGCAGATCGATAACGTCAAGCTGCAACTTGTCTATTGCAATATCACGGCGCCGTTCACCGGCCGGGTTGGGCTGCGGCAAGTGGATCCGGGAAACATCGTGCACGCAGCCGACACGAACCCGATGCTGATCCTCACGCAACTGCAGCCGATTGCGGTGGTATTTACTTTGCCCGAGGATCAGTTGCCCACTGTGGCCACGCACATGAAAAATGCGACGCTCGACGTCGAAGCCTACAGCCGGGATAACCAGACCAAGCTGGCGACTGGCAAGCTGCAGACCATTGATAACCAGATCGACCAGACAACCGGGACCGCCAAGCTGAAAGCGGTCTTCGATAACAAAGACAACCAGCTTTGGCCAAACCAATTCGTGAACGCCGATCTCCTTCTGGAGACGCGGAAAAACAGCACCGTCGTGCCCACGGCAGCTATTTTGCGTGGTCCACAGGGAGCCTTTGTTTTTGCCGTGAAGCCGGACAAAACGGTGGAAGCCCGGAACGTCACCATTTCGCTCACGCAAGGCAACATTACGGTCACCACCGGAGGGATCAATCCCGGAGATACGGTGGTTACCGATGGCCAGGACAAACTACAAACCGGCAGCACGATCGAGCCACGCAACGCGGCCGCGGCCTCTACGCCGAATGCGAAGAATGGGGCCAGTCCGCCAGTTTCGGGAGTTCCTAGTTCATAGGTCTTCGTTCATAGGTCTTTGTTCATAAGTCTTTCGCTCATGAGTCCTTCACGTTTATTCATTCTGCGGCCGGTGGCGACGACCCTCTTGATGGTGGGCGTGCTGCTGGTGGGTTGGGTTGCCTTTCTGCAACTGCCCGTCTCAGCCCTACCTGAAGTCGATTACCCAACTATCCAGGTCGTCACGTTTTATCCGGGCGCAGATCCAGATGTTATGGCTTCGTCCGTGACGTCTCCACTGGAACGCCAGTTCGGACAGGTTCCCGGACTGAGCCAAATGACCTCGACAAGTTCATTTGGCAGTTCCGTGATCACTTTGCAATTCGCTCTCGACCAGAATATCGATGTCGAAGAACAGCAGGTGCAAGCCGCGGTTAATGCGGCAAGTACGTTTTTGCCAGCCGACTTGCCCAATCCTCCGATCTACAACAAAGTAAATCCTGCCGATGCCCCGATTCTTACGCTGGCCATGACGTCGGATTCCCTGCCTCTGTCCAAGGTTGAGGATCTAGCCGACACAGCTTTGGCGCAGAAGATTTCCCAGCTGCCGGGCGTGGGATTGGTTTCGATCAGCGGTGGACAAAAACCCGCGGTGCGAGTTCAGGTGAATCCCACGGCGCTCGCTTCCTACGGATTGAGTCTCGAAGATGTTCGCACGGCTTTGGCTCAAGCCAATGTAGATCAGGCTAAAGGCGTGATCGATGGAGCCCGCCAATCGTACACGATCGGCGCCAATGACCAACTCTTCTCCAGCGATCAATACAAGCCGATCGTCATCGCGTATCGCAACGGCGCCCCGGTGCGGCTCTCCGATATAGCCAATGTGATCGATGGCACGGAGAACACGCGGCTCGCCGCCTGGATGAATCAGACTCCGGCAGTGATCGTCAACATCCAGCGGCAACCCGGGGCAAACATTATCAGCGTGGTGGATCGTATAAAGAAGCTGCTGCCACTGCTGCAGGCTTCGCTGCCGTCGGCAGTAAAGGTACAGATTCTTACCGACCGCACGACAACCATCCGCGCATCGGTGAAGGACGTTGAGTTTGAGTTAGCGCTGACCATTGTGCTGGTCGTCATCGTTATTTTCTTCTTCCTGCGGAACCTGCGGGCCACGTTTATTCCCAGCGTTGCGGTCCCGTTGTCGATTGTGGGTACGTTTGGCGTGATGTATTTGCTGGGCTACAGCCTAAACAACCTCACGCTCATGGCGTTGACCATCTCCACCGGCTTTGTGGTGGATGACGCCATCGTCATGATCGAAAATATCGACCGCTATCTGGAAGCGGGAGATTCGCCGCTCGATGCCGCGCTGAAGGGTTCCGGACAGATTGGCTTCACCATCGTCTCGCTAACCGTTTCTCTGATTGCCGTGCTGATCCCGCTGTTGTTCATGGGAGACATTGTAGGGCGGCTGTTCCGAGAGTTTGCCGTCACACTGGCGGTAACCATCCTCGTCTCGGCTGCGGTTTCGCTGAGCTTGACACCGATGATGTGCGCCAAGTTGCTCAAGCATCGTAAAGAGGGCGAGAAGGGCCGCTTCTACGACGTCACCGAGGACTACTACAACCGGGTCATTGCGTTTTACGGCCGCACCGTCAAATGGGTTCTTAAACATCAGACGGCGACTTTATTCGTCACCTTCGGAACCTTGATTCTTACGCTGGTTCTCTACGTAGTCGTCCCCAAGGGATTTTTCCCGGTGCAGGATACGGGCGTGATTCTGGGGATTTCGGAAGCTCCGGATAATATTTCGTTTGATGCAATGTCCCAGCGCCAGCAGGAACTGGCCAAGGTGATTCTCAAAGATAAAGATGTAGACAGCCTGTCCTCATTCATCGGTGTGGATGGTACGAACACGACCCCCAACAGCGGCCGTATTCAGATCAACCTGAAACCTCGGGACGAACGTAACGACGATGCTTCGGCCATCATCCGGCGGCTGCAACCCGAGCTGGCCAGGGTGAACGGAATCACTCTCTATATGCAGCCGGTGCAGGATCTCACGGTGGAGGATCGCGTGAGCCGCACACAGTTTCAATACTCAATCGAAGATGCTGACGCGCAGGAACTGGCGCAGTGGACACCGAAACTGGTGGAAAAACTCCGCGCACAACCGGTGCTGCGCGACGTCGCTACAGATCAGTTGAATGGCGGTCTACGGACGAATTTGACTATCGATCGCGATACAGCGTCCAGGTTGGGAATCCTTCCGCAGGCGATCGATAACACGCTCTACGACGCGTTCGGACAACGGTTGGTCTCAATTATCTTTACCCAGTTGAATCAATACCACGTCGTGCTGGAAGTTCTGCCTAGCTTCGCCAAAACCCCGGACGCGATGAACGACGTTTACGTTCGTCCCAGCAGCACGATCCCGAATGCCGGCGCGCCCACGGGCAATGCGCCCGCGGCGATTACCAGCGGTGCTCCGGTTCCGCTCTCCACTTTTGTGCAGATGCAATCAACCAACACACCGCTCGCGATCAATCACCAGGGACAGTTTCCTGTAGTAACGCTTTCTTTCAATCTTGCGCCGGGAGCTTCTCTGGGCGATGCCACCCGCGCCATCCAGCAGGTAGAGAAAGATATTCAACTGCCGGCGAGCATCCACGCCTCTTTTCAGGGAACGGCTGCGGCCTTTCAGAATTCGCTCTCGAGTGAACCGTTCCTCATCCTCGCCGCCATCATCACGGTCTACATTGTGT
>JBAVZU010000427.1:0-3195 GCA_049588915.1 Candidatus Sulfotelmatobacter sp. | reverse complement strand
GGTAGCGCGTATGTAAATCACAACCTACAATCTTCATGTGCTCGGCTCCTTTTCTCCGAGCCCTGGTTGCTTGAGCGCACCAAGTTTACTCGGCGACTGGGAGCCGACACGGTTATCTAATCAGCCGGATATACTACCCCAAGGCCCATCCGAGAACGTCGCGTGGATCAGTCGTCAGACAACCCGGCAGGGAATAAGCTCGGCGCTAGCATTAACGAACCCAACTTGGTCCGCGCCATTCGGGGCTCGGGCTACCCTCTTCAGGGGGTCGTCGCGTATGGGCTGAAAGGAAGCTTCCGCGTTGCCGAGGAATGGGGGTATATCGACCGCGATACCAAAGAACATCGCAGTCTCGACATCTTTGCGTCCAAGATGACACCCGCGGAGGGCACTGTTCAGCCCGGCCTCGCACTGCTCGTCGAGTGCAAACGTTCGATCAATCCATACGTTTTCTTCAGGAACGTGATAGACCGCGAGATATTGGGCTTCCCCAAGATAGGCGGCCTAACCGGCAGCACGATGTTCCTGAAGGAAATGAAAAGTAACAGGGTGCTTCAGACGCTGGGCACGGTGACTCTCGGCCTAGCCGAGCTCCCATTTGTTAGGCCCGGCCCCCCGCATTGCTCCGCATTCGCGATGGCGACTGCCCAAGGCGATAAGGTGCAGATGTCCGGTGAGGATCCCTATAAATCTCTGATCCTCCCGCTGACCAAGGCGATGGATCATGCGGTCGGGCTATACCAAGCGGGAGATCATCCGACATCTCTATACCCGACAATTATCCTGGCTGTCGCCATACTCGATGCACCCATTTTGGTCGTGGATAACCCGCGCGATCCTGCGCCCGCGTTAACGCCGTGGGTCCGAGTGCCCAGGCAGGAGGCACGCGCTAACCACGCTTGGGGTAGCCACGTCTACTATGTTGTCGACATGGTTCACGCCGATTTCCTTGACCAGTTCATATCAACCCATCTGATCCCATTTTTCGATGAGTTCGCTTCTCGCTCCATAAAGCTGTCCTCAGTTCTGTTCAAGGGCGGGGCCGTTGAGAACCTCGATAGATGGAGGTGGGATGAGGTCAAGCCACAGTCCTGACAGGCCGCGCTTCCCGCGGGTGGCGCACACTTGCGTTTTGAAAGCTCAGGGCATGCTCTTCTTTGCCGACCCTATGATCGAGTTCACTGCCTTCCAGTACTTCTGCCGGTAATCGTCAAAGCTACCGCCCTGTTTAAACTGTCTTGAGGCCTGAAGCACGTCGTCAGCGACCTTGCTTTCTTCCAAGAAATCAACGATGAACAAACTTGTGTTTAGGGCTATCGAAATCTCTTCCATTGCCTCTTTGATTTCCTGTATCCCCACATTTTGATTGGTATGATCTTGGACCAACACCATGTTGAGCCGATTCAAACCAGCCAACAGCTTTCGATATTCGTCCTTTCGATTATCGGCGATCCATTGCCTACGTTGCCACGACCTCGTGAGATAGTGGCCCGTCAGAATTCCCACAACTGGCCCGGCCGCTGCCCAGATCGTAAGAAAGACCGTCACCCAAAGTGGAAATAGTGGAACTTCTTGCATTAGTACCTCACTTGACAAACCGCACCGCTATTCTTCGATTTAACTGGAACCCACCCCAAGGGGGCAGGCGTAGGGCGGCGGGGCGGCCCACCTTTAACGATCTTTCCGCGCACCATTTCCACGAGGGTGCCCCATCCTTGCGTTTTTTTCAAGAGCCTGCCCTGAGCTTGTCGAAGGGTGGGCGACGATTCTGTGTGTGCTATTTGATTTTGTTGTGGCACGTGATCAAACCCACGCGGCGCCAGCGTTTCCGGCTTCCGCCCCTTCCGCAAGCTCAGAGCAGGCTCTTCGCAAGAAACGCGAAGGAACCGGGCACCCCACTGTGGTGATGCCAGCGAGATCAAAAGCCTGGACCACCCGCCAGATCGCCAAGTTCATGTTTCTGCCGTGTTCCCGCGTTTGCATGTGTTACCTCAGAACTGGATAGGACCGACGGCGCCGAACCAGCTTCGGACCTTCGTCGGGTTCGTCCTCATCCATTCCAAAAGTCTTGAGAAACGCTGCACGCCTAAACTCACTGGCAAAGATACAAAAGCCGACCAACCGGACCGTGGATCGGGACATTAAGCTGCCGATCGCTGTTGATGCACGTGCTCTGGATTTTGGCCGTACTTATTGCGGAAACGCGTTGACGCATCACGGGCGATAGGTTCGCCATGACCGAACCCGGCCGCATCGAATGCAAGACTGGCAACCTTTCGCTGGCTTGCACGGCCTTCCTTCAAGCTCTCGAAGCCGACGGGATCACCAAGGCCCATGACGTTCATGCACACGTCGCCCGCGAACAGCATTCGTCCCGGATGCCACAGCAGCGCGACCTGTCCGGCGCAATGGCCAGGAGTGTGAATTACTTCGATGCCACCAGCAATGGGCAATATCTCCCCATGGGTTAAAGGCTGGTCGATTGCAACTGGCTCGAGTCGTTCGTCGGGATGGTAGAACAGCCTGCACATCACTTGCCGCAACAGACCGGGTGCCGGCCTCAGGGGCCGAAAAGGACCTCCACTCTCAGCCAGAGCGATATCGAGCGGGTGCATGTAGGTCCTCGCACCGGTTTCCCGCACGATCGCGGCAGCGCTACCAATATGATCAGGGTGGCCGTGAGTGAAGATCAGGTGCTTGAGTTGGTCTGGGGAACGGCCAAGCCTGCGGATCGCCCCGAAGACCTCTGCCTCCTTATTCGGGAAACCGGCGTCGATCAGTGTCAACCCGTCGTCGCCCTCGATCAGGAAGGCATTTGAGAATCCCATAGGGATTACGTGCACACCTTTGATAACCGGCTTCACAGCCATATGCAGAACCCTCACCGATCGAACAGCAATGATTTGAGAACGTCAATCGGGCAAACACTGTAAGTTGGTCCGCTTTTGGCCACCGTATTTCATACCCTTTCGAGTCCTACCTGATTTTGTTGAATTTGAGCCAGCCGCGACAGATTTTTCTGTCACGGTTTCAAGTAGCGAAGCGCAACACATCCTGATTTAAAAATCTTCGATTCGACAAGTTTTAGTTGTAATCTCTCCGGCAGGCTAACCCCTTCCAACAACCGTCTCCCTTCTCCTGCAACGATTGGCCCAACGACAAAACGATATTCATCAACCAGACCAAGCTCTATAA
>JBAVZU010000426.1:0-3547 GCA_049588915.1 Candidatus Sulfotelmatobacter sp. | reverse complement strand
CCATGAAGACCATCCAGAATATCTTGCGTTCCATAAGAAAGATTCTAGGGGTAAGCGGTCTTCGGAGGAAGTTCATTCGAGTGTGCGGCTTGTAGTATCCTCGGCTTATCGATATTCTGATGCACGGATTGCACGCTCATTTTGCGGTCCATGATTTTTCAACTCATGAAAGCTAAACTCCTCCCCTCTTGTCTCGGACTACACTCACTCCTGTGGACGGCGATAGTTTTCGGTCAGCCCCCCGCCGCGCCAGCCTCCACCCAGGATCAGCAGAATCCTCAATATTCCGCGGCCAACAGCGCCGGTCAAGCGACGCAAGGCGCTCCGGTTTCTTATGCTTCGGTGACGCAACTGAATGGGTTGCTGGCGCAGCTGGAGGCCACATCAAAGACTACACAGGACGACCTCACGAAACTGCGCATCGAAAAATGGAAGACGGATGCATCGTCGAAAAAGCAGGCGCTCAGTGATGCAGAATCCGTACAGCGTAATCTGCAAAACGCCTTGCCGGAGATGATTGCCCAACTGCGCAATGCGCCGGAGGACATGCCGGCGACCTTCAAGCTCTACCGCAATCTGGATGCGCTCTACGACGTCCTGGGCGGCGTGGTGGAATCGGCAGGAGCGTTCGGCCCGAAAGATGATTTTCAGGCGCTCTCCAACGACCTGAACAGTTTTGAGGGCTCACGGCGGCAGTTGGCAGAACGCGTGAACAATCTGGCGACATCCAAGGAGCAAGAGATTGTGCGCTTGCGCGCCGACCTGAAGACGGCGCAGGCCGCGATTCCAGCCGCTCCCCCGAAGAAAGTCGTGGTCGACGATACCGAACCCGTGAAGAAACCGGTCGCGAAGAAGAAGCCGGTGGCGAAGAAACCCGCACCCACTGCTCCTGCAAACACTCCGCCGGGACAGAACCCGCCGCCGCAATCCAAGTCGCAGTAGGAGAAGCGGCACCCGGCTTTTAGCGCCGGGAAATTCATCAAGACTTCCGAAAGCCGGATAGCGGACATCCGAAGCCGGCTACCGGGACGCCAGACTGCGAATCTGTTAACCTTCCCTGCGCATCAAGATTTCACCTTGATTATCCTTGGTACCGGCATGACTTCTCACGGCCACATCGTCGCCATCATCTTCGGTCTCGTGATCTTGTGGGTGGTGTTCCTCGACGCCTTCGAGACTGTGGTCCTGCCGCGGCGAGTAACGCGGCACTTCAAGCTGACCGCGTGGTTTTATCGCCGCACCTGGATTCCGTGGCAGAAGGTTGCCAAGCACATTCAAACGCCTTCACGTCAGCAGAGTTTTCTAGGATACTTCGGTCCGCTGTCGTTGATTTTGCTGCTGGCATTCTGGGCCACGGCCTTGATTTTTGGTTTTGCGCTGGTGCAATACGGCCTGGGGGGACACGAACAGTTAGGCAATGAGCCGATCACCTTTGGCCGGATCGTTTACCAAAGCGGACAGACCTTCTTCACTCTTGGCTACGGAGACATACTGCCCACAACAGCCGCCTCCCGCGCTTTGTCCGTGCTGGAAGCGGGCATGGGGTTCGCGTTCCTCGGGTTGGTAATCGGATATATACCCGTGGTGTATTCGTCGTTTTCCCGGCGCGAGATTCAAATCTCGATGCTCGACGCGCGGGCCGGATCGCCTCCTACAGCGACTGAATTGCTAGTGCGGCTGGCGGGAAGTACAGACGATCCGACGATTGAACAGACTGTGCTGGATGCGGTCCTCCGCGACTGGGAACGGTGGTCGGCGGAGTTGCTCGAGAGTCAGATTTCTTATCCCGTGCTCAGCTTCTTTCGGTCGCAGCATAGCAACCAATCGTGGCTGGGAGCTCTGACGACCATACTGGACGTGACATCTCTAGTGCTCATCGGAATTGATGGAGTGCATCCGGGGCAGGCGAAACTGACCTTCGCCATGGCCCGCCACGCGGCTGTGGATCTCGCGCAAGTCGTGAATGCGCACTACGATCCGCAGGCGCCGGTGCGGCTGACCGATGAGACTTTCAATTCCTTGCGGGAAGCGCTGTTGGCGGCGGGATTGAAATTGAGAACCAGCGACGAGGCTCGGCAGAAACTGGATCGATTGCGGTCGATGTATGAACCTTACGTTCACTCCACGGCACGGAACCTGATGCTGTCGATCCCACCCTGGAAACATCCCGAGAAGGTGCGCGACAACTGGCAGGCTGGACCGTGGGATCGCGCGATTCAGGCGAGAGGGCTTGCTGTGCTGGGGCAGAAACCAGCGCGGCCGCAGGCGCTTGAGGATCACTTCTAGCGATCTCGAGCCGGCGCACAGCATGCTAACATCTTCTGTCCCGGCCTTCATTGCATGAAAAATATTGGTGAAAACGTGGTGCGCATTGAGGCGGGGGCCCTGCGCGCGCTCGCGGACCGCATCGCCGGTCCGATGGCAGGAGCGTTTCAACGGGCCGTGGACCTGCTGTTTTGCTGCACGGGGCGCGTGGTCGTTACCGGCATGGGCAAGAGTGGGCTGATTGCACGCAAGATTGCGGCGACTTTGAGTTCTACGGGAACTCCCGCACTGTATTTGCATCCGGTGGATGCGCTGCATGGGGATTTGGGCATGGTTGTGCGTGGAGACGTGGTGTTGGCGCTTTCGGCCAGCGGGGAGACAGAGGAAATTCTGGCCTTACTGGCGACGATCAAGCGGCTGCAAGTACCGCTGATTGCGATGACCGGAGACGCGACTCTTGAACGATCCGCGAGCTCTGCAGCCCGCGCCACAGGAGCATCTTCCGCACAGGCTTCCACGTTGGCGTCCGCGGCCGACGTGTCGCTTGATTGTTCCATCGCCGAGGAGGCATGCTCATTGGGGTTGGCGCCTACGGCGTCGACTACGACGATGCTGGCCTTGGGCGATGCGTTGGCGGTTACCCTCAGCGAGAAGCGTGGATTCAAGGAGGAAGACTTTGCAAACTTGCACCCTGGCGGGAAGTTGGGCAAACGGTTGGCCCGAGTCGAATCCCTGATGCACACCGGCGACGCACTGCCCTGCGTACAACCACAGACCAACATGCCGGAGGTGATCTATGAAATGTCGCGCAAGAAGCTGGGCGTCACCGCCGTGGTGGAGAACCAGAGGCTGGTGGGCATAATCAGTGATGGCGATCTCCGGCGATTGCTGGAAAAGCGGGGGAAAGATGTGTTGGATCTTACCGCCGGAGACGCGATGACGAAAAATCCGCGAACAATTGCGCCTGGGCAATTTGTCGCGACTGCACTGGCTTTGATGGAAGAAAAGAAGATTACATCTCTAATGGTAGTCGACGAAGGCGGAAAGCTGGAAGGCATTGTGCACCTGCATGACCTGTGGAGCACCGAATTAGTGTAGAAATTTAGTTATTGGGAAATTTAGTTATCGAAAAGCCTTTCACTGGGCCCGAAGCACTTCTAATTTTCAAGTTACAAAATTACTCAATTACAAAACTTCTCAATCAGGTGTTCCTATGTACCATTACGATCCCAAGACCGCGCTGGAAGAACTGACGGAAGATGCGACTTTGCCAAACCCGGTG
>JBAVZU010000425.1:0-12344 GCA_049588915.1 Candidatus Sulfotelmatobacter sp. | reverse complement strand
GTCGCGCTCCACCATCATTTGGGTGGCGATGCCGGCGTGGTCGGTGCCCGGGAGCCAAAGTGTGATGAAACCGCGCATGCGATGCCAGCGGACGATGATATCCATCTGGGTCTGGTTGAGCATGTGGCCCATGTGCAGACGGCCGGTAACGTTCGGCGGCGGCAACAGCAGCGTAAAGACAGGACGCGTCTCGCCTTCTGGCGGCGTGGGAACCGAGAAAAGTTTTTCTCTGATCCAGTACTCGGCCCAGCGTGTTTCAATCGCGCCAGGCTCGTAGGATTTGGGCAAGTCGTGGGACATGGTTCGAAAATCAGCAGCTGGCAACTGGCAGTGGCGAAGCCTTCACCCCAGGGGCACGGGATCACAGAGTAGATCTTCATCTCTATCTCTGTGTCGATTGCTCTCTGGAGTTAGGACAACAGCCATCACACTTATGAAGTTTGATCTTACAGGCGTGAGAAAAGAAGGGTCAAACCGTCGAACAGAAAAGGGCGGGGATCGCCTCGCCCTTGAAAATGTTTCGTTTACAGTTAGTTCGAGTCGACGGGAATTTTCGGGTTGCCGACGCTCCGTTCCAAACCACTAACCCCGAAAGTCCACCCCGTGATGCTGGCCAGCTTTGCAGTTACGGTTGAAGATCCGGGACCAACCACCGAACATGGCGTCGGCTCAAACCAATTCTGCACCTCCGCAGTGACCTTACAGTCAGGAGCGTAGGAGCTGGTGGACCACTGAAATTGCTGGTTGACTATAAGAGGCCCGTTGGAGATGGCGCCGCTTGATATATCGACGGACGGCATAGTGTCGTTAGCCTTGCTCATATTACCTCCTCAGATTTTGCTGACGTTCACCTATTGGGTCTGAATCAGGGCCTGATAACGCGGGTTGTCGTGCAGATTATCGAGGGCCGGGGCTTTGCTGACCACCGACGTTGAATACCCTGCAGCCAGAGCCTTGCTTAGCCACTCCAGCGCAGTGCCAGTTTCGTGAAGTTGGTTGTATACTAGAGCGGCGTCAAAAAGCAACTCCTTGTCCTTTTTGATCACCAGAGAGCGATCAAGATAGTCGAGCGCACGGGCCCGGTCTCCGAGCATGGACCAGTAACCGGCCAGATCACTGAGAACATCGGGATCACGCGGATTGATCTTCAAGCGCTGCTCGGCCAGTAAGATTGCCCTCTTATAACAGTCGAGCGCTGGCGATTTGTTTCCGCCGTAGTAATAAGCATCCCCTAGGTTTCCCCAAGTCTGATAGTCGGTGTCATCGAGTTTTAGAGCCTCCCGCGTGGTCCGGGCAGCCTGATCAAATTTGCGCATTCGAAAGTACGCGACGCCGAGGCTCTCATAAGCCTGGTAAGAGGGACGAATCGCGATGGACTTTTCGAGCGCCCGGATGGCCTCCTGGTCCTTCCCCTCGTAGAGCAATGTCCCCCCAAGATTGCGGTAGTTGCCGAAACTGTCCGGTTTAAGGCTCACGGCCTTTTCGAACATGACCTGGGCTTTGTCATATTCGCCCTGGGCGACATAGAAGGTGCCCAACCCACTGTAGCCACGCCAGAAATCGGGGCGCACGGCTATGTCGCGCTTGTACGATTCTTCAGCTTTATCGAGTTGATTCAGGTTCTGGTAAGCCTCAGCAAGGTGGTGATATGCCTGATCATTGACGGGATCCAGCTGGACTGCTTGTTGGAACTGCTCGGCCGCCTTCTCGTATTGTCCGGTGCCGTTTGCGACTGTTCCCAGGCAAAGGTGGCCTTCGGCGCCGGCATTGCCTAACTCGACTGCCTTATTACAAGCCTTCTCAGCCATCGCGATCCAGGGCTTCTGCTTCGTGATGTTATAGCGATACCAATAGGCTTCACCGAGGCCGGCTTCTGCCGGGCCGTAATTGGGATCGATTCTGAGCGCTTCCTTAAAAACGGTCTCGGCGCTGGTGAGAGCCTCCGGCTTAGAGCCTTGCCTCAGATAGCCGATGCCTTCCGCAAAATATTGGAAGGCTTCAGGCATCGTGGTGGCGTGCTCGTCGAGGGCTCGCCGCTCCTCGGGGCGGAGAGATAAATGCAAGGCGCCGGCAACGCCGCCGGTGAGCTTGTCTTCGATGGTAAACAGGTCTGAAACCGGCGCAGTGATTGAGTCCCCGGCCACATTTTTGCCCGTACTGGTGTCGATCAGACTGTAGGCGGCGCGCACCAGATCGCCATCCTGCTTCAGCGATACGGCCAGGCCAAGATCGACGCCAAATTCCTTTTTCGCATCCGCAAGCGTGGTAACCTTTTTATCTTCCATGGCACGGGGCGAGATGACTTCGAGATCGTGGGTCGCGCTCAACTGCGAAAGCTTCGCCGTTACGTCTTCCAGGAGGCCTTTGCCGAAAACGGTGAGCTTAGGATCGTCGGCAATAGTCTCCAGCGGCAAGACCGCGATGCTTTTCTTTTCTAGTGCGATCGGACTTGCAGTGGCGGCAACGGCAGAACGGAGGCGACGCAAGAGTCGAGGCGCCCAAACCGCGGCGGCGATAATCAACACGACACAGCATGTGGCAAAGGCCAGCTGCAGCTTTCGCCTGGAAGACCAGAATGCCGCCGCACCAGTCGACTTCAAGTTCTTTCCAGACTCATAATCTTTCTTGAGCAGGAGAAGATCGCGGTGAATCTCCGCGGCGCTCTGGTAGCGCAGATCCCGATTCTTTACCAGCGCCTTATCGATGATCTCCTGCAAACGGTGCGGCAGGCCCGGCATCGACTCGTTCAACGAGAGCGGCGCCTGGCCCAGAATGGCGTGTACCGTAACTGCCCACGTCGGACCGGGAAAAGCCTGCTTCCCTGTTGCCATTTCGTACAGAAGTACACCGAAGGAGAAAAGATCGGTACGAGAATCGAGCACTTCACCGCGCGCCTGTTCCGGCGACATGTAGGCGACGCTGCCAATGGTCGCTCCGGTATGGGTGAGATGACCCTGCGCCGACATGGTGGGGTCGGTGGAATTTGCTGATTCCAGCGGCGTGAGCTTGGCCAGGCCGAAGTCGAGAATCTTAACCTGATCCCGCGTGGTGATAAAAACATTCGCCGGCTTGATGTCGCGGTGCATGATCCCTTTGGCATGAGCAGCCTGCAGTGCGTCAGAAATCTGCAAGGCCCAGTCAAGCAGGGTGGAGAGAGGAACCGGTTGATTGCCGATGCGATGGGCTAAGGTTTGGCCCTCGAGCAGTTGCATGGCAATGAAGGGCCGGCCTTCAGCTTCATCGATTTCGTAGATCGTGCAAATGTTGGGGTGATCAAGAGCGGAAGCGGTGCGCGCTTCGCGTTTGAAGCGATCGAGTGAACGAGCATCTGCGGTGGAGTTTTCGGGAAGAAATTTCAGCGCGACCAGACGGCCCAGACGAATGTCCTCAGCCTTATAGACCACCCCCATACCGCCCGCCCCCACTTTCTCGTGGATGCGGTAGTGCGAGACCATCCGGTCATTCATGACACGCATGACTCCAGCGTGCAGGCGATATCACCGAATGGTACTCAGTTTGGAAGGTGATTCGCAATAGCTTGGAGAATGGGTTGCAGTTTGATTGTCAATCCGAACAAGCCTTCATTTCGCGGGGAGGAATCTGGGCGAGCCGCGCGGTTCGGCGCGACGCATTTTTTTGGGCCGCAATGATCACGCGTCGGGCCTTCCTTATCAGACTGACCACTACGAACATCAGATCGCGAAATTGGTCGTCAAAAGGATCTTGAACTTCAAAGAAGGAATGAACTTACGACTTCTTTTCGGCCATTTTGCGGGAAATTTCCGCCATGAGACGAGGTCGAAGATCGGCCAGGACGCTATCGACGATGCCGGCGATATCGGCCATGTCAGTGGCATGGTCGGCCTGGGAAGCAGCGGTGTCGTGTCGCGCAGCAGCGACTTCCGGAGCGGCCGTCAGTTGCGATGAAGCTGCAATTTGCGGTGGCAGTTCTGCGCCGGCCGCAACTGCCATTGCAGCGGACTCAGCGGGCGCCTCCGATTGCAGAGGTTGGGGTTGCGGTAGAACCGGGGCACTCACGGCGGCAGTGTGGGTTTCGTGCCAACTGGCCCAGGCGGCAGCGGCGCTCTTTACCGTTTGAGACTCGGATTCGTGATCTTCGGTCTGTTGCGCCGTATCGATCTGGGCAAAGGCCTCACCTGAAGCCAGAGGCTCCGGGAACGCCGCTACGGCCTCAGGGGTTGGTTGTAATTCCTGCGAGGCCAAGATCACAGAATTGACAACTGCGATCCCCGCCAGAGGGCTCACAATCTCGGGCACGGGCTCGTGGTTTTCTGGAACAGACTCAAGGGCTGGCGGTGTCTCGGTATGCGCCTCCACGACTGGCTTAGCCGGTGTCGTGGTCGAGGATATTAGCTCGGCGACAAGCTGTTGGATCGAAACGCTACCGGCATCCGAGGCAGCAGGCTCGTTTGACTCAGCAGAACTTGGATCCTGAGCGACGAAGGCGGCAAACGCCTTCTGCATCTCCTCGTCCAGCGAAAGTGTAGCCTCGTCACCCTGTAACGCGACAGAAACGGCAATCCATCGCGAAGAGCCCTGGCTGGAAAGTGCTTGAGTGGAAGACCCTTGGCTGGAAGGAGCTTGGGCGGAAGAGTCTTGGGTGGAAGAGATCCGGCCTGAAACCGGGAGATCTTGGCTTGAAATGGCCGGATTCGGAGACTCTGGGCTGCCGGAGGTCCCCGGTTGCGCTGCGGCCATAGTTACCGGTAAATCCTGCAGCGCTTCAATCAGCACCGGCTCTTCACGGATCGGGTCTAGAGCCGTAGCGGCTCCTGGACCAAAGGCGTTTTCGGTTTCGTTTTCCGTGCTGTTGTCGGCCCTTGCGACCTCCGGAATGATTTCCGGAGTCAGATCTTTCTGAATTACTTCTGAGTTCACCGGCGGAACGGAATCGAGTAAAACAGTGTAAGCTGCAGCTTCAAGAGCTCCTGCGTCAATCACCTGTTGCGAATCCACTGGTTGCGAATCCAAGTGGGGTGAAGGTGAGTCCTGGACCGGTTGACTTGGTTCTTCAAGAACCACAGGCTGATCCCTGATCGCAGCATTCAACATCTCGATTTGTGCGGCGGCGGCGGCGATTGCGGCGAGCTCTTCTGGGGTAACATCCGTGGGCAAACCGGCAGGCGCTAATGCGGCAACATCCACACTCGCTTCTGGCGCACTTTCTGACGGGCGAAGCTTGGGTTCGGAGTTCTGCGCAGCGATTTCCGCGGGAGTTTCCACCACGGTGCGGAGATCCCGGTTGACGGGATTAAAGAACGAAGTAGCAGTGACGTCCGCAATTTCCTCCTCGGGTTCGGTCTTCGGGTGAGGAAACCCAATGCGGTTCTTCCATCCCTTATCATCGCTCGGCTCGCCCCGTCCAATTCGGCTCACTTCTTCGGCGGCGGCAACGGCGCGCGCGAAGCGGCCGGGCTTGGAAGCTTCTGTCTGGGGCACAATCTTGTCTTCGAGTTTGGATAAAGCGCCGAGCAGTTCGCTGGCTTCAAAGGGCTTGACGATGTAACTATCGGCGCGCACGCGTTGCGCCTCTTCCGGCTTGAACGGCTCGAGCTTGCCAACCGACAGCAGCACCGGAATTCGCGATGAATCCAACGATTCCTTGAGGCGCTGGCACACCTCCAGCCCGCTGTAGCCGGGCATATAAACGTCGAGAATCACAAGATCGGGCTTGAGTTCCGCGATCTTCTTGAGCGCGGCGGAGCCGTTGTTTACGGTAACCACGTCGTAACCCGCGTCCGCTAAGATCTTGCGCCCCATATTCTGGGCGGTCACGCTGTCGTCGGCGAGCAGTATCTTCCGGGCCAAGAAGTTTTCCTCTTAAGAGGGGAGATATCGCGAAGGTAACCTGAGCCACAACGTAAGTCAATGATCCGAGGAGAGGTTACCTGGTTACCAGCGGTCAGCGTCTAGTGCGTTCGGAAGGGAGAGAGCAGAATATAATCGCTTTCCGGAGCCAAACTCGAATGATGATCGCGGGTTGACGATCGCCCTCGCGTAAAGCGACGCAAATAACGGGTCAGGGCCTCGCGGCGGACCCGCGTCAGAAAGCGATGACTTTCTTGATGCCCTTCTTTTTCTTCTTCTTACTGCTCGAAATATCCTTGTCGGTGGCCAGGCTGGAACTGGAATTCGCGTTCGCCGTAGCCGCGTTGCCGGATGCGCTTTGGCCTTGCTGAATCTCGTTCACCTGAACTGGCGGCGGTAAAGGCTGATTGCTTGCTGCGGCAGCCTGCGCGTCTGGAGGCGGGGTCAACTCGTTGGGATCGGGCGGCCCATTGGGTTTCAGTTCACTCGCGGAAGGAGTGGGCTTGAGTTCGTTCGGATCTGGCGCGTTGTTCGCGTTCGAATGGGCAAAGGGATCGGCATTCGCGACTGGAGGAGCGTCGGAGCGCGGAGCGGGTTCATTGGCGGCAGGAGTTCCGCTCTTCACGGTCTCTATGGTGACACTATGCTCGCCACCGTTGGAGATTCCCATGGCCCTCATGGCAGTCGCTCCCGCGTCCTGATTGGCTGCTACCGGCGTCGGATCGACCAAAGTGGGCTCACCGACCTTTGCGGCCATGTCCACATCGGGGCCTTTCTTCACCACGCTCATCAGCTTGTCGACGGTCGTAGCTTCTCGCCGGCTCTCTTCTTCTTTCCGGTTCTGCGCGAGCGCCACTCTGGTCGGGCGCGGAATCGGTTGATGCAGCGCCGCCAATCGTTTCTTGGCGTCATCCTCACGGTCCATCACGGGATAGCGCGTAATGATCTGCGAATACACGCCCGACGCTTCTTTGGTAAGTTCCTCGATCATATTGGCCTTGTCCTGCTCCCCGATGCACCCCGGCCGAGGGCTGGTTTTGACGCAGGTGGGCCGAACACGCATCTGCGCGATCTGACCTTCGTAGTCCTGGCCGAGAAGGTAAAGGGCCTCGTCGGCCCGGCTGTATAACGGATATTTCTCGACCAAGGTTTTCAATCGCGCAATGGACGCCGGATAAGACATGCGATACGCGTAAAACTTGCCGATGCTGAACTCACGATCAGCCAGAACTTCCTGCACTTCGAGCAGACGCTCTTTCCCTTCCTTGACCAGCTTGGGATTGTCAGGATATTGCATGATGAGGTTACGATATTCCTCTTCGGCACGCTTCGCGTGGGTATAGTCGCGGTCCGCTTTCTCCATCTGCTGGTATTGAATATTGGCGATCTTCAACTGCGCTTCGGCGGCCTCGGGCATGTTGGGAAAGAAGGTTTCGAAGTCGCGATATTCCTGTTCGGCTTGGGCCAGCGACGCGGTGCCCCCCTCCGCATACCAGGAGTCGCCCACCGCCAGTTTGGCGCGAGCGATAAACTCCGAGTCCGGATAAGTATTGATCAGGGTTTGGAGCGTCATGCGAGCCACGTCGAAGCGGTTGTGCTTCATCGCGTCCATGGCCTTGTCGAACAGAACCTTGTCGGGCTGTTTCGAGCCGACATTGGCCAGCGGATTGACTGACTTCTTGTTGCTGCATGCCGCCGTGATCATCAACAACATGCACAGGATTGCAACCAAAGAAATTCGACGTGACATAAGACCTCGGATTAGGATTGCCGATTGTCAATCTCCAATTGCCTTTTGCCAGGCGTAGATGTTCTCAAATCGAAAACTGGCACTTAGCATTTGAAAATTGCTAGACCTTCAAAAGTGCAGCTTCGGTGGCCGCCTTCAACAGCCCCTCAGCATTCTTCTTTGGATCGCCGTCGCCAAACACGGCGTTGCCCGCCACCAAAATTTCCGCTCCGGCCCGTACCACGTCGGCCACCGTGTCGAGAGCCACCCCACCATCTACTTCGATGCGGTAGTTCAGCCCGCGTTGGCTGCGCAGATCTGCCAACCGTCGTATTTTATGCAATGCCGCCGGAATAAACTTCTGTCCCCCGAAGCCCGGATTCACCGACATCACGAGCACGTAGTCGACAATGTCGAGCACCTCGACCAGTGTATCCACCGGAGTAGCCGGATTAATCACTACGCCTGCCAGGCAATCATGGCTCTTGATCAAGTGCAGCGTTCGATTTAAATGGCGGCAGGCTTCCTGATGAACTGAAATCCAATCCGCACCAGCATCGGCGAACGGCGGAATGAAATCGTCCGCATTCTCGATCATCAGGTGGCAATCGAGCGGCAATTTTGTAGCCAGTCGCAGCGACTTGACGACCGGCGGACCGATGGTCAAGTTGGGGACGAAGTGTCCATCCATGATGTCCACATGAACCACGCTAGCACCACCATCGCTGGCTGCACGCACCTGTTGGCCAAGACGGGCAAAGTCCGCCGAAAGGATCGAAGGTGCCAGTTCAATCAAGGCGTTGTCTCTTAAAACCTGGGCTTTCGTGGTCGAAACCTTCCTAGCAGTTTACCATTCCAAAGCGAATGGAGTTGACGATTGTGACTCGCCGAGCCTGTACATCTTCGCGACGGTCAGACGTGAGGAAGCTTTGCGGGTGTCTTCTAATTTGTACACTACGCCCATACCGCCTCCGCTCAGTTTTTCCAGAATGCGATAGTGAGAGATGGTTTCGCCGATCATTGGTCACTGTTGGTAGTCGCTGCTGGCCGCACACGAGTAGCACTGACTCTGCAAGTTGCACCATGTTAGAGTGCCGCGCCTTGGGAGTCAATTTTCTGTTCGGTTCCCATCCGCTCGGTGCCGGAAAGCCAAAACCGCGCCGTGTTACCCTCGTCGAGCATGACTGCCAGCATGGTTGCCACGCCTCAGGTTGCAAGCGCCGCTTACGGTCTGGGTGCAGTGCTGGCCTGGGGCACCAGCGATTTTCTTGGTGGTTATGCAACCCGGCGGGCTAATGCATTTCTATTCACGGCAATCGTGAACATTGGAGGTCTGGTATTAGTCGGAACGCTGGCTTCGACGATGCATGCCCAATTTCCCTCGGGACGAAGCGTGGCGTGGGTGCTGGCCGGCGGTATCGCTGGGGGAGCGTCGCTGGCGGTTTTCTATCGGGCTCTTTCCTCGGGAAGGATGGGATTGACCGCGCCTGTGGCGGCCGTGCTCAGTGCGGCGATCCCCGCGGTTTTCTCGATGTTCACCGAGGGGTTGCCCGGACGGATTCCCATCGCTGGATTCTTGCTGGCCGCCTTCGGGCTTTGGCTGATCACTCGCGCCGAGGATGGCAATACTCCGGAAGGTATCGGACTGGCCTTGATCGCAGGCACGGGTTTCGCTGGATTTTATCTGTGCGTGCGCCAAGCCGGCGACAGTTCGGCTTTGTGGATCGCAGGTTTGACCCGAACCGGCGGCTTGCTGATCACGGGAGCAATTGTTTTGCTGCAAAGAAAATTTAGCGACATTACGGCGGCGGGCGTGCGGTGGGCCATACTTACAGGCTGTGTCGATTCCATTGGAACCCTGCTGTTCGTGCGGGCCAGCCAGACTGGACGACTGGATGAGGCGGTAGTCATCTCGTCACTGTATCCAGCAGCTACCGTGTTGCTAGCCCGGTTATTTCTAAAGGAGCATTTTACCCGGTGGAGATTTGTCGGGCTGCTGGCAGCGCTAGCGGCCGTGCCTATGGTTGCGTCACGATAGCAGGACTTTATTCTCTATTTTTGGAATCCGGATAAACTCATGGCGCTGGTCGAAGTCCGAAATCTGGTCAGGATCTATACGCAAGGCGCATCTCCGCGGGGTGGAAGGCTAAAAGGGGCGACTGGAGTGCGCGCGGTCGACGATGTGTCGCTCGATATCCATGCCGGCGAAACCCTTGGCTTGGTGGGTGAATCAGGCTCAGGCAAAAGCACTCTCGGGCGTTTAATCCTAAGGCTCATCGAGCCAACATCAGGTAGCATCCTCTTTGAAGGTCGCGATCTGCTGGCGGCGAGTCGCGGTGAAATGGGCCGCCTGCGCCGCGATATGCAGATTATCTTTCAAGATCCCTTTGCCTCACTGGATCCGCGCTTTCGCGTCGAAGACATTATTGCCGAGCCGCTTCTGATACACCGAAGCTCGCAGGGAACCAGAAACTCCAAGGATGGAATTCGCGTGCAGGTCCTCGAACTGCTGCGGGCGGTGGGGCTTGACGAGTCCATCCGGCGGCGCTTTCCGCATGAATTCAGCGGAGGTCAGCGGCAACGTATCGGCATTGCGCGGGCGCTCGCGTTGCGGCCGAAATTCATTGTGGCTGATGAGCCGGTTTCCGCGCTTGACGTTAGCGTGGGGGCGCAAATCGTCAACCTGCTGGCGCAACTGCAACGCGACTTTGGCCTGACCTATCTCTTCATCTCGCACTCGATGCCGGTGGTGCGATACCTTTCGACGCGCATTGCTGTGATGTATCGCGGCAAAATTGTTGAGATCGGCCAGACCCGGCAAATCACCGAAAGCCCGCAACACCCCTATACCGCCAGCTTGCTGGCAGCGACGCCGGAAGTGACCGTTTGATGTCACGCGTTGCTCCCACCCCGGTCCGCGACCTGATTGAGCTGGTTCTCGGTTATAGTTTGATCGTCGGCATCATCTGGAGCCCAGAGCACCTGCAGCGCGTGCTGTCGCCAATCGCTCTCGTGCTGACGTTGGCGGTCGTGCTGGCGCAGGGAAAGAGCCGGGATGAATTGGGTGTCGGCCGCCGTGGTCTGTTGCCCTCGCTCTGGATCATTCCAGCCGCAATCGCGCTTTCTGCCTTGAGCGTATTTCTTGCCGCGAAGGCAGGCACGCTGCATCCGTTATACAAAGGCGATCTCAAGCACGTAACGGGCTATGTGCTCTGGACGATCTACCAGCAGTTTCTTCTGCAGGACTTTTTCATGGATCGCGTACTCCGGATCCTGCACAATGAAACCGCCGCAGTGACTCTTGCCGGTACGCTCTTTGCCGTAGCGCACCTTCCGAATCTGGTTCTTACAGCCGCCACGCTGGTGTGGGGGATTCTGGCTTGCATGCTGTTCCGCCGGTATCACAATCTGTGGGCGCTCGGTTTCGCGCAGGGATTGCTGGGCCTTTGCTTCGCCGTATGCGTTCCGGACGCACTGCATCATCACCTGAGGGTAGGACTCGGCTATCTGCTGTACAGCGGGCCTCGGTGATTACCGCCGAAGACTGGCCGCACCTGTATCCGGCTGATTCGAACACTGAATTGCCCGATCTTGGCACCCCTGTGATTGAGCTCACGTACCCGAATGATGTCTGTCACATTCCGGCAATTTCGACCGAGAGTAACTTTGTATTTGCAATTGGAAATTACGCTTCCATGGAGGACAAGACCATGGCGCACTTTAAGAAGATAGAGTTCGAAGGCCCGGAAGACTGTGAGCAGTTTCAGATGATGGCCTTTAGTGTCAGTTGCGCAACTTGCGAACGTTCGGATGAGGAGTGCCCCTGGCATCGACGGGGAGAAGACGCGAGCCTGCATGGCGAAGCGCAGCCAGAGGCATTGGAAGCGTTTGCGGCGTAAATAGCGCCGTTCCTACGCAGCACGATAAGCGAGCTGCGGAAATGCTTTGTGCGTATCCAACCCCGCGCCTTCTGAAAACCTGCGAATCGACTGCCTGCACTCTTTACCGCAACGAAAGGTGGCGCTCAGCCATCACTCCACAGCGTTGCGTGAGATCACATCGCGATACCACTCGGCGCTGAGCTTCGGTGTGCGCTTTTGGGTTTTGAAATCCACGTAGTGGATGCCGAAGCGCTTGCTGTAACCATCCGCCCACTCGTAGTTGTCCATCAGGCTCCACAGGAAATAGCCCTTGATGGGATACCCCTCTGAAGCCGCGCGATGAAGGTTGGTAATGTGATTGCGCAAGTACATGACGCGGTCGGTATCTTCGATGCGTCCGTCAGCGGTTAATACATCGTCCGAGGAGCAACCGTTCTCCGTGATGTAGAGCGCCTTTGGTTTCCAGACCTCGCTGACATTGCGAATCGCCCAGTAGATCACTTCCGGACCGATGTACAGCCACGAGGATGCCATGTGCGGATAGGAAGTGGGTCGCGGCTCGACGGAGTAGCCATTGGGAGATGACTCGGCGCGCACATATTCCGGGGCGTAAACGTTCAGGCCGACGAAATCGAGTGGACTACCAATGATTTCCATATCGCCGGGCTCAATCTTGGGAGCATTCACGCCTTGGCGCTGGAGGTATCTATCCGTGTATTTGCCTTCTAAGACTGCAGTCAAGAACGGCGCGTTCTCCTCGCGAGTAGCGCGATGCGCAGCCTCGATTTGCTCGCGAGTCTCGATCACCGGCACATACACTGTGGCATTTTCTGCAAGACCGATCTGCGTGCCAAGCTTGGCGTTGGCTCGAATGGCTTGCACGGCCATGCCGTGGCCCAGTATGC
>JBAVZU010000424.1:0-6093 GCA_049588915.1 Candidatus Sulfotelmatobacter sp. | reverse complement strand
CCCCAAAATCAACCCAACCCAATCGGCGAGGGCACAACTTTGAAACCGGACATTTCACTTGCTACAAAAAACGGACATTTTAACTTGCTACCGACATCCGCGAATCGTTGGCGCGGCCGCGAGCCGGCGGCAGCTCAAAAGTAGCGTTGACGCCAGGGGAGATCCAGCGTAACTGGAACCGCTACGCACTTCATCCACCAAAGTCCGGTTCGCGGACTTCACGGAAATACGGGCACCGACTTCGGATGGCATGTGTGCGGATGATTGGTCAATGCGGCGTGGATTCTGATGATTGGGAGCTACTGAAGTTGCGCTATCCTGAAGATCGGCAAGTTCGGTCGGTTTTGTTCTGCAATTTGGCCGCCGCTCGCCGCAGAAGCGAGTTTATGCAGCGGCGAAGCTCTCCTGGCCATTACAGTGCTTACACACGGGCAGCAGAATTGTCCAAACTTTTCCAGGCTGCGAGGAAAATGTAGTTTCCACGTGCGAGAGTAACAAACCGCATTTAGGACAGTGGGTACTGCGCGGCTTGCCTGAAAACGTGTCAAGCAATTGTTCAACCGCAGCGCGATTGCGCGCGCCGATTAAATTGTTGACGTAGCAGTCTTCGTGTACCGCTTCGCCTTTTTCGTCGGCAAACAGATCGACCGTTAGATCGACTGGCTTGCTGCAAATTGTGCATGGCATTTGTTGGAAAGGGTGACCACCCATAATGCCTCCTTTGGACGGTCACAAGTAGCGTAGAGGAAAGCAAAATGGAAAGGTGAGCAGAATTGACCGAGAACACGATTTCCCTCGCGGGATTCGCAGAAACCGCTTGTGTCATCGGCGGCTTAACTCTTCTTAAATTGATTACGCCCGTATGTCCGGGATGAAGAGAATCGAGTTCCAGATCTAGTTTTATGGTAGCCGCACAGCTCGAACCTTTTTGTAAGCGATTCGTTAATTCGTTTCGTGGAAGCGGAATCGGGCCTCTAATGAACTAAGCCACGTCTGGAGGGCGATTGTGGAGTTCTTCTCAATGTACAAGTAGCGGAGGCCCATCATGAAGGAGTCGCTCCAAACTACATCGGCTTTGGCATAGAAAGTCTGGGGCTCGACGCTTGGGAGTTCGAACTCTACGTTGACCACTCCTGTCAGGCCTACGGGATCAATGAGCTTGATGGCCAATCCGCCCTCACTCACGTTCTGCATCCGGCCGCTGAAAGAATGGCCAAGAGGATTTCGAAACTGAACAGGCAAATCATATACGTATCGGAAATACCGGCGATGTTCGCGTTCCATCTTGGCCATCGCAATGTCTACGACGCTACGCAGCCGGGTCTGCTGAATTGGTTTGCAGAGTACGAAATCGGCTCCCTGATCGAGAGCTTCCTCGGTGCTTGTCCAATCGTTTACAACGGCCAAAATGAGAGTTTGCTTGTTCGCGGGGGCGTTTCGGAGCAGGCCGAGAGCCTCTGTGCCTCCGGGCACATCATCGCAGTCGATCACAAGCCCATCCAAATGCCGGCGGGAGACGAACTCGATCGCACTGGCAGAATCCTGGCGGAGATGGAGCGAGGCTCCGTGCGTCCCTAAACTCGCCTGGACATGACCTAACAGGGTGGTGTCGCTCGTCACGACTAAGCACTCTAAGCCCATGTGGCGATCTTAGCGAATGCCCACGGGTGGCTATAGTGACAGACGTGCATGGCACTTGTGACAGTTGGCCATGGCAGGAAATCCAATGGATTCTTGAGCATTTCGCCTCGAGATGGCTTTATTCCGTTGATTGTCGATGAGGATCGCTTACGGCGCCGGGATCTGAAGATTGGATACGATGTTCGAGTAGCCGCTTTCCTGGTTGCTCGCGTTCACGGCAGTCGTGGCATAGCAGTAGGACGTGCCGCCCGTGACGCCCGTATCGGTATACTGCGTGCTGGTATTCAATGCGGAGTTGATCCTGGAGAAGCCTCCACAAGAATTGCTGTACACCGCGCGATAGATGTTATAGCCGGTTATGCCCGCCGACGTGCTCGCGTTCCACGAAAGATTAACCGTGTGTGTGGATGCGGGAGTGCTGGCCCGGCTGTTCCCCGGAGTAGATACTCCCGCGCAGCCCAGTAACCCCACCGTCGCTGCAAGGCTGAGGAGTTCCAGACTAAGGCTGGCCAGAAAGGCTCGCTTCTTCATGTAAGAATTCATACTGCCGAGGGGGGAGACAACCAAACATTGTAACCTAGAGTGGGCCGTGAAGTTAAGTGATTATGGTCGAGGTTGGCGTCCAGCAAGCCATTTGGTCAGTTGTTCTGAGGTTGCCGCTCAATGAGATTACAGCACTACTTCACTTAGGCGTGAATGGCGGCGCATTCATTTCCGCAACTAGACCGGCGCAAAAAAATTTCCCCCTGGTGATGTAGCTCACAGACGAGCGTTCTTGGCGTTCGTAGAGTTAAGAACGGAATCAGGTTATTTTCCCTCGAAGGGGCTGAGCGCATGGCTACAGTGGTATTACCGACGACTACGCGAGTTTTAAATTCTGCTTTGGCGCAGAAGATTATGAGCGCCGAAGAGGCTGCGGCTCTCATCAAGTCCGGCGACCAGATTGGCATGAGCGGTTTTACGGGATCTGGATATCCCAAGGTCGTTCCGATTGAACTGGCGCACCGCATCGCGGACGCTCACTTTCACGGACAGAAGTTTCAGGTGAGCGTGTTCACTGGAGCGTCGACCGGTCCTGAGCTCGATGGAGCGCTTGCCATGGCGGGCGGCATTCATCTGCGGCTGCCTTATCAATCCGATCCAGAAACCCGCAAGCGAATCAATGCCGGCGAGATGGATTACATGGACATCCATCTCAGCCATGTCGCGCAATTTGTTGAGTATGGATTCCTCGGCAAGCTGAATGTCGCGCTGATTGAAGTGACTGCGGTGCTGGAGGATGGCCGGCTGATTCCGAGCTCCTCGATCGGCAATAACAAAACCTGGATCGATCAAGCGGAGCGAGTGATTCTCGAAGTCAACTCGTGGCAGCCTGCCGCGCTTGAAGGCATGCACGATATTTACTACGGCCTGGAGGCACCCCCGAATCGGGGACCGATTCCACTGATGCGTCCGGGACAGCGAATTGGAACGCCTTATCTTGAAGTCCCGCCGGAAAAAGTTGTCGCCATCGTGATGACCGATTCGCCGGACCGCAATAGCGCCTTCAAGGCGCCGGACCAAGCGTCGAAACTTATCGCCGGACACATCCTTGAATTTCTCAGTTGGGAAGTGCAGAAGGGGCGAATGCCGGCGAATCTGCTTCCGCTGCAATCGGGCGTGGGTAATATCGCAAACGCGGTCTTGTTCGGACTCGAGGAAGGTCCATTTGAAGGACTCACTTCTTACACCGAAGTGATTCAGGATGGCATGATTCGTTTGTTGAAGTCAGGCAAGGTTACTTCGGCCTCGGCGACTGCATTCTCGCTCAGCCCGGAGATGCTGACCGAAGTGAATGCGGATATGGCCAGCTACCGCGAGCGCATCGTTTTGCGCCCGCAGGAAATTTCGAATCATCCGGAGATTATTCGCCGGCTGGGTGTGATCGCGATGAACGGGATGATCGAGGCCGACATTTACGGAAACGTCAACTCCACGCATGTGATGGGATCGCGCATTCAGAACGGCATTGGGGGCTCCGGGGATTTCGCGCGCAACGGCTACCTTTCGATCTTTATGGCGCCATCGACCGCGCAGAAGGGGACTATCTCAACTATCGTTCCCATGGTCTCGCATGTGGATCACACCGAGCATGACGTGCAGGTGATTGTGACTGAGCACGGGCTGGCCGATTTGCGGGGACTTTCGCCTCGCCAGCGCGCGCACCTGATCATCGAGAAATGTTCGAGTCCGGACTACAGGGCGTTGCTTGTCGATTATCTCAACCGGGCAGAGCGGCTCTCCTACGGCAAACACACACCACACCTGCTGACTGAATCACTGGGCTGGCATAACCGCTACTTACGATGCGGAAAGATGAAGCCGCAGGAAGAGAACTGAAGGCCTGATCTGGCAATTCGCTAAGTCGCTGCGAGTGCAGTGGAGGCTTCTTTATTCTTCTTTCTAACCGCGTGTATGATGCTCCCGCCGTAAATTCGCTCAAAACAGGAGATGCCAATGAAGAAGCTGTGTGGTCTGGCCGTTTTTGTATTGTTGCTGGCGCCCGCATTGCTCGCGCAGGAGCACTACACCGAAGGTCCGGTCTGGCGGATTACCCTGATCCGCGTGAAACCCACTCACATGGATGACTATCTGACGACGCTGCAGAAAACAACCAAGGCGGTCTACGATGAGAGCAAGAAGCAGGGAACCATCGTCGACTACAAAGTGTTTCTCAAGGAGACCAAGAACAGTCCGGACGATTGGGACATCTGCATTGCCGTCGAATATAAGAATCATGCCGCTATGGATGACCTGACGGCGAAGGGAGAGATGGTTCGCGATAAGATTTTGGGCGGGAAAGCTCCGGCGCATGAGCTTGCCACAAAGCGTGAGGAGATTCGGGAAATCGTCAGCTCGCAACTATTGGAGGAAATTTTCCTGAAGTAAAGGTGCAATCGCCTTATTTTTCGGGCCGGGAAATTTCCCGGCCCATTTGTCTTCGCCATTGTTACTTTTCTAATAGCGCAATCCGGATGTTAGAATTCGCCGCTGAGGAAATATGCCGGCGACTCGAACCTCCTCCGCGATCCTTCTCTTCTCTTTTCTGATTCTGACCGCGTCTCTATGGACCCAGGCGCAAACCGCATCGACAGCCAAGCTTTCCGTCCATTGGGAAGAACTTACTGCCGCGGACTTCCGTGAAGGCATTCATCGATCGCAGGGAACGTGTCTGCTTCCGTTCGGCATCCTCGAGAAGCACGGTCCACATCTGCCGCTCGGCACCGATCTGCTGGATGTACGCTATGCCGCGCTGCACGCGGCTGAACAGGAATATGCCCTCGTCTTTCCGGAATATTATTTCGGACAGATCGCGGAGGCTCGTCACGAGCCGGGAACCATGGCCTACAGCCGCGAAATGCAACTCGCGCTATTGCAGGAAACTACCGATGAGATGGCCCGCAATGGATGCAAGAAAGTGATTATCGTCAACGGACATGGCGGCAACGAGAGCCTATTGCCGTATTTTGCGCAGACGCAACTCGACAGACCGCACGACTATGTGGTCTACGTTTTCGATCAACGCACGCCGACGTTGGGAGGGCCGCCGAAGAAGACTTCCATCGACATGCATGCAGGCGAAAGTGAAACGTCGAAAATGATGATCTCGCGTCCCGACACGGTTCATATCGAACGTGCCACAAGTGAATCGGGCGCCGACCAGCATCGGCAGAATCTTCCTGAAGGTGTCTACACGGGCATCTGGTGGTACGCGCGATTTCCGAACCATTACTCGGGAGAGGGTTCGGCGGCGACGCAGGAGCTCGGTAAGTTTCAAATGGATTGGTGGATTGATGAAGTCGTGAAGACCATTCGCGCGGTGAAAGCGGATGACGTCAGCCTGAAGCTGCAAAATGAGTTCTATGAAAAGAGCAAGCATCCGCTGGATACGCAGCCGTGACCTTCAGGTCTTTACATGTTGGTGTAAGACCTAAGAGTTTCCGATCAGCGCGCCGGCGATAAACACCAGAACCCCCCCCAAGCCGACCTGTAGTGCGGCAGAAACCCACGGACTATCCATATAGCGCTGACGAACCCAAGTTATCGCCGCCAACTCGGCTATCACGACCGCGCAAGCAACCCAGAGCGCCATGCGAAAGTCATGAACTAAGAATGGCAATGTGTGTCCAATCCCGCCCAAAGCCGTCATAGCTCCACAGATGACGCCGCGCACCCAGGGATGCCCGCGTCCCGTCAAGCTTCCGTCGTCGGAAAGCGCTTCAGTAAATCCCATACTGATTCCCGCGCCCACCGACGCGGCGAGCCCCACCCGGAACGCATCCCAGCTATTTTGTGTGGCGAAAGCTGCGGCAAAAACCGGAGCCAGCGTCGAAACAGAACCATCGATTAGTCCCGCGAGCCCGGGCTGCACAATTTGCAGCACGAACAAACGGCGTTGCGCCCTCTCCTCGT
>JBAVZU010000423.1:0-11137 GCA_049588915.1 Candidatus Sulfotelmatobacter sp. | reverse complement strand
ATTCTGCTGAAGGAGGAACCCTCCCTGCAGCGGGCTGGCAGCAAAGGATGTGCCGGTCGTAGTCAACGTGAACTGCCAATTACCACCAACCTTTGCGCTGACCTGTGGCGGAGCTATGCTACTGCCTCCACCGCAGCTTAAAGTCGTGAAGACAACGATAACGAGCAAGAAAAGACAAAGGCCGGTCGCCACTACAGCCGATGTCTTGTGCGTCGTGTGCAACTTTTTCTCCTTTATGTGTTTCCGCGCCGAATTCATGAGTTCACAATCCTCAGTCCTTAAAAAGACAGCTTCAAAGCAAGCTGAAGCGTGCGGGGGCGATGGACGTCGAGCGGGTGCAAGAATGACGCTCCGGTGACGCAATCGGCTGCACTGCCCTTGTATCCAGCTGAATACGCTGGTCCGGCGTAGCAACTTACAACGTTGTTGCCGGTGCTGCCGGGGTTATCGGGATCGTAAATCCGGAACTCCGTATGATTGAAGATGTTGAAGGCCTCCGCACGAAACTCAAGCTGGCTCGCCTCGGTGACCCTGAAGTGCTTCGCGAGAGCCATATCGAAATTTATTTGATGGGGGTTGTTCAAAAAATTGCGGCCAGCATCGCCAAAGGTCAGCCCTCGGGGAGCCACAAATTCCGAAGGGTTTCCCAGAAGAGGACCAAAGCTCTGGAAATTGTTTGCCGGTTGAGGCAATCCCCTCAGCACGTCCGGATAGGAGTCGGCGATTCCCAGATTGCTGGAGACACCGGCATTGTCGGTAATGGATATGCCGGTGTTGCCCGCTGTATTGATGACGCTGAAAGGCGTGCCTGAATGGAAAAGCGTTATGCCAGACAATTCCCAGCCGTCCGCGATTGCCTTCCCAAACCCCGAGGGGGCAGCAGAGGGCGTCGGATCTTGTGTCTTATTCGACTTTTGCCCATTGGCCCAGTCGGAGATGTTACTGATAAGACCTCTAAACGAAAACTGGTAAATATAGCTGAGGGTTAGCAGATGCCGCTCGTCGAAATTCGAGCTGGCTCGGTTCTCTCGAAGATCGTACGAGTTCACCAGCACCGGATCGCTGCGGTCGGAAGAGTCATCGATGGAGTGGCTGTAGGAATAAGAGAGCCCTGTGGTGAGCGCACCGCGAGTTCGGCGCGCCGTGAACTGAAATGCGTGATACGAAGAATCAGCGACGTTCTGCAGGGAGAGAACTCTACCCAAGCCTGGGTAGGGATGCCCGGGCAGTGAGTTTACATTTGGAATGTGCAGGTTCGTACATGCCGCTTGCAGATGCTGGTACGCCGGGCTCGCGGGCCCGACGATCGTGCCGCTTTCCAACTGGAAGGGAGTGGTGCCGTCCCCTGGGAAAACCTCACCGGATGAAGATGCGGGCGGCACCGTGCAATCGTCCAACGTTAAAGGTTCATTCGGGCCGAAGGGATTTTGGCTCAATGGTAGCGGCGGCAATTGGTTGAGTTGGCGCTCAACGGTCAGATGTGTTCCCTTGCTTCCCGCATAGGCAAGATTGATCACAAAATCGCGATGCAATTCGCGTTGTATGCCGAAGCTCCATTGCTGCACGTAGGGCCAGACTGCGTGGGTTGGAATTGACGTAACATCGATCGGAAACAGCGAATTCGGCGGCTGCGTGGCGCCGCCACAATAGTTACCACTGCCCACCTGTTGGTTGAAGAACGTGCCGTATCCGACATTGCCGATGCACATCAGACTGTACGGGTTGGGCTGCGTTACGCTGAGCACGACCGGTGCGCTGGCTTCAAGCGACCCGGTGTTGGCCTCGTTGCCAGTACCATGCTCGAAGAAGACACCGTATCCACCGCGAATAGAAGTCTTGGCATCGCCCTTGGGATCCCAAGCGAATCCCACACGCGGGGCCCAGTTGAAGAGGTGTCCGGTCATGCAAGCTGCCGGCACTCCACCCTCTCCACATTGCACCAGGCCGAGAGCACTTACCACGCTCGGATCCAGGGAGAAGGTGCTTGGCGCGAATGTAACTGGATTTCCCCCGTCCAGCAGAATCCCGCTGTTTGGATTCACACTAAAGACCTTCGCATTAAATTGCGATGCCTCCCAATTCCAAGCAGCGTGATTCCTTTCGCTGTAGGTTCCAAACAGGCTGAGACGTAGACCCAGATTGACAGTGAGACGGCTGGTCGCCTTCCAGTCGTCCTGGAAATAGGGCTCGGCCAGCTGGTAGCGCTGATGGTAACGATGCTGCGCAGAGTCCTGGGTAAAACTCTGAATGAACCCATGCGGGTCCGGGGTTTTGCCGGGAACCTGCTGTGCCAGAAAATCGGCGAAAGCATTTCCTGTGCTGTTGGACAGGTTGTTGTAGGTCAGCAGCCCTTGAACATCCCCCGAGGCGGCGCCGATCACATTGTTTTCCTGGTTGCGCTCATACAAAACATACTCGGCACCGAAGGTAAACGTATGCCTGCCGACCTGCTTTCCCACGTCATCACGAGCGGAGTACGTCGGATTCGAATGCTCCCATGGCATATATGAAGGATCCTCGGCAAAGCCGCGGCCTCCATACGCGGCGTTGGTCCCCAGGATCGCAACGCCCGGCATTTTGCCGCCGAACCCATTGTTGAAGATGTAACCTATGCCGCACTCGGGCAACAAAGTCGCAGGATCGCGACTAAGAGTCGGATCGCATCCTGGTTGGCTGCCAGAGACCAGCGGCTGATCGAGAGCAGGATTGCGTTGAAACTGTGCGCCACCGGGGCCGTTCTTGTCGGCTAAGGTGATAGTGGAATTCACATAGCTAAGAACGAAGGTATTGATAAGTGTGGACGTAATCGTGTCTGTGGCACTTGCAACCAGGCTGAGTCCCGGGCCGACGAAGCTATTCTGAATCGTCGGGAAGGTCCCCGCTGCCGGGTTGGTCACACTCAGGTAGTTCCATTGGGGCGTCAGTACCGTCGTATTCCAGTCGTCGTGAATGTAGCGGAAAGTGAGCCTTAACTTCTGCGTCAAGTTGTGGTCAATTTTGAATAACTCTTCGCGCCAGTAAGTAGAAGGAGAAACTGAGGCTACATAACATCGGTAAGGATCATCAGGCCCCAAAACAGTTGTTACGGGCAAGGTGTAGTTGCAGCCTGTAGCGGAGTTTGGCAGCGGGATAAGATTCGCATTCAAGATCTCGCGGGCATTCTTGTCTACTCCAAAAGCAACCAGCTGACCTAAAGTCGGGGCACCTTCCAGGTAATAAGCGGGTTCTTCGGTTTGTGTCGATCCTAAGTTTCCGAAGGCGGGACAGTCCGGGTACTGCTGGCGATTAAAGGTGGACGAACTGCCGAACGGCGGGCATACGTCCGAGAAGTCGAATATCTGAGCCACCGCGCCCGGAACGGTCGAGTTTACCCCCAGATTCGGCTGAATCCCCTGTGGCGTCATGATGAGACCGCGCTCTTTCAGGCCGGGAACCGCCTGGTTGTAATCGATTGGACTTTTTTCCAGCCGCACTTCTTCGGAGAAGAAAAAGAACGTCTTATCCTTCTTCGTGTTGTACACGTTAGGAATAGTCAAGGGGCCTCCGATCACCCCGCCGAAGTCCTGACGACGATAGAGTGGAGCCTTGCTGGTGAGATCAAAATAACTTCGCGCGTTGAACGCCTCATTGCGGACGAAATCGTACACTCCGCCATGAAAGCTGGACGTGCCCGACTTGGTGGTCACCTGAACCGTGCCCGAGGCGGTGCGTCCGTACTGGGCTCCATAGTTCGAGGTCAGGACCTTTACTTCCTGAATCGCGTCAATGCTTGGGTAAACAACCAGAGAGCTCGCGGCGCGGTTCAGTCCGGTGTTGAGCACATCGCTGCCGTCAATTTCGAAAGAATTGTATTCAACGCGTCCGCCGTTCACGCTGTACTTGACGCTGCCGACAACACCCACTTTCCCTTCGTCCTGGCCGGTTTGATTACTGACGCCCGGCGCCAGAGCGATCAACTGCGAGAAGTTGCGGCCATTAAGCTGGAGGCCGACTACTTCCTTTTGTTCGATCGTTCCCGATACAGTCGCGCTCTCCGTTTCCACATGACCCACGTTGCTGGATTCCACATTGACCTGCTCGGTCGTCGCAGCCACTTCGAGTGCAACATCGAGGCGCAGTGCCGCGCCCGTTGTCACATTAATATCGGAAAACACTTTCTGGCCGAAGTTGGGCGCAGTGACTGTCAGGGTATACGTGCCGGGCGCCAGATTGGCGAAAGCATACCCTCCGTTGGCGGCGCTTACCGCCTCCCCTTTGAAATTGGCGGGACCAGTCAGCGACAAGTTCACTCCCGATACTACGGCGCCTTGGGGGTCGGTGACGCTTCCGCTGATCGTGCTATTGCCGGTGCCACCACCTCCGCCCTGCTGGGCGGCGAGAACCGGCATGACTGAACTCGAAGGTGGAATCACCGGGACTGATTGCGGCTGCTGCGACGGTGGCTCCTGCTGCGATTGCGCGGTTTGCTCGCTTGCTGCAGCGGTAGGAACTGTCCCCTCCAGAGCAACGTCGATAGGAAGCTCCGCGCCCGCCTTCAGGTAGATATCGGAGAAAACCTGTGGCGGAAAGTTTGGGAAAGTTACAGTCAGCGTGCAGACTCCCGGTTTGAGGCCGGCGAACGAGTACCCACCGTTTTCGGCGCTTTGCGCTTCACGTTTCTCAGTTCCGCTGAGCACAACTTTCGCGCCCGCCAAAACGTTCCCCGTCTTATCCGTCACCACCCCGCTGATCGATGTTTTCGCTCCGGCCGCACCAGATTTCTGTTGAGGAACTGCCCCAAACAGAGAGGACGCCAGCAATATCGGCAACAGAGCGGCATTAAACATACGAGTTCGAACACAGATAGCAAGGAAGCTCAAGCTTCGCCTCTCTGGATGATAGGTTCTGTGGATTGCTGGAAATCGACGAGCGATTCTAGAGGATGGATAACTCGCGCAAAGTTAATATTGCGTGAAAAAAATTCTTCGCTAGTCGATTGTGGATATCACGTTCGCCGTCACAGGACATTAACACAAATTTCTACGACAATTCACACGCGGAGAACGACCTTTCCTGTATGTTCAGTTCGCTCCTGCAAAATCGATTTCGTGAATGAGCAGGATCAGACTGTTCGATCAGTTTGCTTCCAGCTTGTATAGGTAGATCCTCGCTTAACTCACACGGTTAAACCTCAAAATTCGTTGCAAAATTTCAAGGAGAAACGAAATGTCTAGATTCAATGTATGTGTCGCGGTGCTTCTCATGACTGCGGCGGCAGTATTTGCTCCCTCGAGGGCGGCAGCGATCACGGATGATGTTGAACTTGTGATCGCAGGTTCGTCTGCGCTGTGGCAAACGGCGGGTCTGGCTGCCTTCCAGGATAATGGCACACTTAACGCTAACGGAGGAGAAAACGGGGTTTGCGCCGCTTTGGGTGTCACCACTACCGCCCCGTGCCAGCACTACACAAACAACAGCAGCTTTAAATTCAACCTCAACGACTCTCGGCCAACTACCCTCGGAGGCGCCACCAACGTAGACACCGGCAACCTCTGGATTGTGTGGGACAGTGGCACTTCAACGCGCCACATCTGGGTGTACATCAACGTAGACTCGGTCGTCGGCGACCGTTGCTTCTTTGCGCAGCCTCACTGCACCATCACGGTTCCTTCGGGCTACAATTGGAGCACCGTTGGAAATATAGTCGATACCCACTTGTGGGGCCCAGACGTCCAACCACCTGCTGACGTAGAGGCTCTCTTTGGTCCCGGTGTGACCGTTAACACGGGTGCCACCGATATTCGTCCAGACGATGCGCAGTTTGTGATCTGCCGTGTCGATTCGTTGGTCGGCCACGGGACGGAAACGGCCAGCGCCCCCGACAATCTTGATGGTCTAGGCTACGCCAGCAACCCAATTGGCACCTGCCCCACGTTCAGCACCATTTCCCTGAGTACCGGCGTGGGCAACCCCATCAAAAGCGGTTTCAGCTCATCCACCGCAAATCCGCTCGCCTTCAACATCGGCGGACATGATCCGTTCACTAACACCACCATTCCGGCGTCTTACGTAGTGAATTTCGGCGCCGACCCAATCGTATTCATCTACAGCCGCACCGCAACCGCCAACAACGGACTGACGGGATTGTCCGCGGGGGGAGACGCAAGCGATGCTGAATTGCAGGACCTCTTCTCGGGCACGACTTGCAACGCCACCGTATTCGGTCAGCCTTCCGCGCCCATCAACGCTTTTCTCCGCGAACCTCTCTCCGGAACCATGAACACGACCGAAGCCAGCGTGTTCCGTCGCCCGGTCGACACAGTACACAAGAAGGTCCTTGGCAAGAGTCAGGAACTGAACGTTGGCAGCACCAACCCGCTTAGCGACACTGCGTGCGCCGGCGGCGGCGGTGCCCGTTCTCGCGCTATTGGAACCGGCCAAATGGTCGGGACGGCAGTCAAAAATGCGGGGAGCGGGGCCGGTGGCACCGGGGAAAACGGCAACGATGGTGTTGGCTACACGTTCTTCAGCTTTGGAAACGTGAGCCCGATCGCTGGCAGTGCGGAGTACGGCTACCTGACGCTGGACGGTGAGGATCCGATCGGACTCGGCACCGCCAACCAGGAACTGCCAACCTGCACTTATCCTTGCCCAGAGGCTGGGTTCGGCCCTTGGCTCTCCGGGACAACCCTGCAGTCGTTCCCGGCTCTCCGCGCCGGCCACTACAGCGCGTGGTCTTTGTTGCGCATGGTTACCGCCAGCGCGCATGAGACTCTCGTTGAGGATTTGGCTAAGGCGTCGTTTAAGTACGTCGTAAACGACACGCCCGATTACATCCCGAATACTGCAACCACCGACGCGAATGGCAACACCGATGCGGGACTGGTGATATTCCACTCCCACTACCAACAGCGTAACGCCGCCGGCGCTACTCTGGGCGTTGCGCCAACCAATGGCGCGTTCAATGGCACCACCCACAACCCCGATTTAGTTGGCGGCGACCATGGTGGTGACATGGGTGGTTGCACCATCACGACTACGGGCATCAGCGCCGCCACGAAGAAGAATTACATCCAAGCCAGCGTAAACGATCCGTTTGGTCCGCCTTATCTGCCGGCTACGGGCTGCATCTTGGACCGCAACTAACTCAACCGCTCCTTTTCAACCCGGGCGGACCGTCCCAACGGTTCGCCCGCTCTTTTGATAGGATCAGAAAAAGTTTGATAGCATTAGAAAAATAGAAATAGATTGGAACTGGTGACGCCTCCGGCGTTCGCCGATTCAATGAAATTAAAGGAGAACACTGTGTTTCGGAATCGCCTGAGTGCCATTCTTGGTGGAGTCGTAGTATTTTTTCTACAGGCAATCTTGCTTCAAGCAATCCTTTTTTCCACAAACAGCTTCGCCCAGTCTGCCTCTCCTTCCCCGTCTGGCCCGCCTTACGTCGCGAATCCTAAAGACCCTGACTTGAACCATGTGGTCGAAGATTTGACCTCACCGACATTGGAAAAAACCCATCTGATACCCGACCGGCCTCTCGTTGGATTCGTCGACGAGCAGGCCGGGTACAGCGTTTCAGAGATTCGGTTGCAGTGGAGACCAGGGGATCCGATCGATTTGTGGCTGATGAAGCCCCTTAACGTGAAAAATCCTCCCGTGATTCTTCACATCTATGGCTATCCTTCCGAGACCGACATCTTTAAGGATCCTGACTGGCAGGAGTTGGTGACGAAGGGGGGCTTCGCCGCGGCAGGATTTGTGACTTCGCTCACCGGGCATCGCTATCACGATATTGAGTGGAGCAAATGGTTCTTGAGTGAGTTGCAGCAGTGCCTGGCAGAATCATCGCATGATGTGCAGATGGTATTGAATTATCTGGCATCGCGCGGCGACCTGGATATGAACCGCGTCGGAGTTTTCGGCCAACTCTCCGGAGCGACGGTGGGAATTCTGGCTTCTGCGGCCGACCCGCGCATCAAGGTACTGGACACTCTGGATCCATGGGGCGATTGGCCCACGTGGATGGAGAAGTCTGAGTTTGTCCCGAAGGACGAGCGTCCGAATTACGTAAAGCCGGAGTTTCTGGCCAAGGCAGCAACTCTGGAGACATTGGACTGGATGCCGAAAGTGCAGGCCAAAAAATTCCGCTTGCAGCAGAGGGTCACCGAGCACGAGACGCCGCCGCAATCGAAGGAGAAGTTGAAGATGGCGGTCCCGGCTGGCGCAACCTACACCTATTACAAGACCGCTGGAGAATTCGACGAGGCTGTTGGGAAGGACGGGAATAAGTCTCTGGATTGGATCAAGGAACAGCTACGATCCCTCCAACCAGCCGCAGCAGAAAGCGCAGTCGCGGAGAAGAAATCCAATTGATCTGAGGTAGGCTTCCATTGCCCGCGTCAGGACTGGTGTCTGAGCGGAGGCTTTCTCGGCGCTCATTTGGCCTATGCCTCGGCTATCGCTGGTCCGGATTACTGGTGATGGGATCCCCGTCGAGAAGGTTCTCAGGACGCCCTGGCTCAGGGCACCGCAAATCAGGCAAGGGATGTTGACTGCGATCCGTTTTCGCTACGGCAGCGGGTTAGTCTTGGGATCACACGAAAAGGCAACAGTGCAAGTGTCCGCGGCCTCATTACAATTCAGTTCGACCTCCGCCTGATTGTTATCCGCATACCCCGCCGCGCTGACGGTGACCGCACCGATGTTGCGAGCGCTGACATTGGCGGCATTCAGGGATGTAACTGACAATATTGTGGTACTTCCCGGCTGAAGAGTACCAGCGCCCGGAGAAACCCCGAACCAAGCCTGGGATGGAATGGTGGTGAATTTCATTTCGCTGCTGCCTGCTGTGACCGAGCATGACATGGGAAGTCCGTAGGTCGCGGGATTTGTTCCGTTCACCAAAATCTGTGGCACCTCTGTCGATCCGCTGCAGGGCATGCTGTTGCCCGGGCAACCGATAGTGGATTTTTCAGCCGACGGAAGGGGTGCCGGCAGCTCGCCGTTCCCGCTCCCACAACCGTACAGGGATAGGCTCACGAGCAACACGAAGAGGCAAATCACAAAATCGCGGGATGGCACAATTCACCTTCCTATGATGGATGTAGATCTTCAACGATGCAGCTGGCAACCATCTTCTTTTTCCAAGACAAGGGCCGAACGGCAACACTCTGCATGGGGACCGGCGCCAAGATTCTACCGAAACTCCTACCGTGTCGAAAGGAAGTTTTAGAAAGCGGTTCCACCCGGCGCGACCGTTGAGTTTTATAAATAATGATGTGGGGGCGACAATTTTCAATTCGAGAATTGGAAACGAAATCTAGACCGCTACCTTTAGAAGGTATCCCGCCCCCCGCACAGTCTTCAGGTAAGTCGGGCGCTGGGGATCCGGTTCAATCTTGAGTCTGAGCCGGCGGACGCATGCGTCCACACTGCGCAACTCCACATTGTTTTGAGCGCCCCAGACCGCATCCAGCAGCTGATCACGGCTGAACACACGTGCCTGGTTGTTGACAAGGTAGTACAGTAGCCGAAACTCGAGATTGGTAGCTTCGACCTCGCTACCCCGCACCACAATCCTCATCGCGCTCGGATCTATCTGGATATCTCCGGTTTGCAACGTGGGATTGAGTGTTCCTGCGGCAGTGTCGCAAAACGGCGGTAATATGTCACGCATCCAGGCGGCAACGTCTTGCCTGGCGACGCGGCGTATGACAGCTCGCACTCGAGCCACAATCTCGCGTCCACTCGACACCTCCGTAACGTAATCGTCCGCTCCCACCTCGAGCCCAAGAATCCGCTCCTCCTCTGACGCGTTCGCCGACAGAAAGATCACCGGTATTCCAGCCCTGCGAATTCCCAGGCAAAGCCCCAGTGCGGTTCCCCTCGCCATTGTGGTTTCAATGATGACTAACCCTGGATGCAGCTGCTCAACCCGTTGTATGACATCGTCTCCGATCGGAAGAACGTGAATTGCAAAACCTTCTTGCGCGAGATAGGCCTCAATGAGTTTTCCGACATTGGATTCGCGCTCCGTAACAATGCAGACATGAGGCGTCTCGGTTTTGCTTTGGGAAGCACTCCATCGCCGGTTGAAGACTCTCTTGTTCTCATTGAAGACTCTTTTGTTCTCAATCGCGAGCATAAGCGCACCAACCGCCCGGGCAGAACTGCCCCCCGGGAAGTTGTCCCTCCTCTCACCCTTAACGTTTCAGGCAATTGCCTACAAACTTTCTGGCAATTGCCTAGAAACAAGGTTAGGAACTGTTTTCGTTCGGAACAAGAATTTAACTTAAATTGTGTTGGATTACAGCTACAGCGTGATGAACAAAACATTAATTTATCGCTTATGACCAACCCGCAACCCAATCCACAACACGGCTGTGGTAAGTTGATTCGGCACTTCACTCCTGGGCTGGCCATCATTTCAAGGTCATGGCCCTCAACCTCCGCTTACCTTAAAAGATAGTCCGTATTCGGCGTGGCAGAGCTGCAGGCAAAAAGGATAGGTGATGGCACATGGAATTCGTCCGTCTGTCGCGATTACCATCCACCATGAAGAAAGCAATATGAGATCCAGCGCAGCAGTTTCTTCCCAAATCTTAAATTCCAATATGTGCCCAAAGCTGAGTCGGGCCAAAACGTTGCTTTTCGCTTCGACGTTGTTTCTCAGCGCCTTTCTGCTGTTCCAGGTGCAATTGATCGTCAGCAAATGCATTCTGCCCTGGTTCGGCGGCTCCGCTGCGGTCTGGACGACGAGTATGTTGGTATTCCAAATCTTGCTGCTGGGAGGATACATCTACTCCCATGTGATTTCAGCTAAGGTTTCGGCGAACGCACAGACGCGGATTCATCTCACGCTGCTGTTGATCGCGTTCTTAATGGTTCTCGTGCTCTCCTTCGTGTGGCCTTCGGCGATCACTCCGAGCGCTTTCTGGAAACCGCGAGCCGGCGGAGATCCTACGCGCGACGTGATGGCCATCATCCTGGTCTCAACTGGCTTTCCGTTCTTCGTTCTCTCCACCACCGGACCTCTGCTGCAGCGCTGGTTCGCTCGTCTCGGCGGAGGCTCGGGCACCTATAGACTATACTCGGTCTCCAACGTGGGTTCGTTGTTGGGACTTCTGACGTTCCCCTTTCTTCTGGAACCCACGCTTCG
>JBAVZU010000422.1:0-17753 GCA_049588915.1 Candidatus Sulfotelmatobacter sp. | reverse complement strand
TGGCCGAAACATGCTTGACTCGAAGGCAGTGAAAGGCCACGGATTTCATTACATTAGCGTAGGCCGCCCTCACGCTCTCCAAGGCTAGCCTAAGACTGACGACCGCAGTTCAGATCCGCGTGTGCTGGCTGATCTTCCAGTTTGATGAACAGCGCGGCTTTACTCAAATAAAAGACAGGCGAATTCCAAAACGGTATTGGTAAAGATTGCCGACATGAATCGGGGTGCGAATCAGCGTGACAATCGAAAAAGTGGACTCCAAATCCACCAGCCTGGCGCAGCGATGCTCGCCTCAACTCTCTCTGCTGCATGCACTTGCGCTGTGAAACGCCGGGAGGCTTGGGATGCGCACCAGCATGTCTCGCCGCAGTTATTCCCGGCACGCCGTCGCCGTGCTATAGGACTTAAGAGCCAGGAATGATCGCCACCGGCTCCCTGGAACGTGTCGGCGTGCGGTTTCTCGATGACTTCCCATTGCCATCTATGACTAGAATGCCATCTATGTCCCCGACGATGTCTCGCAAGCCAGAGATTTCTCTTCCCGGAGTCTCAGTGGTTATCGTGGTGTGGAACGCCAAGAAGTATGTGGTGGAATGTCTTGAGTCGTTGCGAGAGCACTGCCGGGACGTTTGCAATGAAATCATCGTCGTGGATAACGCTTCCACCGATGGAACTCCAGAGTTGATTGCGGAGATGTTTCCGGACCTTACGCTGGTACACAACTCGGAGAATCTGGGATTCGCTAAGGCCAATAACATTGGAATCGCGCGCTGTTCCAGCGACTACGTGTGCCTTGTGAATTCAGACGTGCGGTTCACCAGTGACTGCCTTTCGCCCATGATCAGATTTCTTCTGGAAAATCCAAAAGTTGGAATGGTCGGGCCAAAGATGCTGGCGACCGATGGAGAAGCCAGACGCTCCACCATGCGTTTCCCAACCCTCTGGAACCAATTCTGCCGTGCGCTGGGGCTCGACATCGCGTTTAAGAAATCCAGGTTTTTTGGCGGACTCCTGATGTCTGATTTTGACCACCAGTCAACCGCCGAAGTCGAAGTGCTCATCGGCTGGTTTGTTCTCGTGCGTCGAACTGCGATCGAACGCGTCGGAGTGCTCGACCCGCAGTTCTTTATGTATGGCGAGGACGTGGATTGGTGTTATCGATTTCACCGAGCAGGAGAGAAAACAGTTTTCTTTGCCGATGCCGAAGCGGTTCACTATGGAGGGGCCAGTTCGTCGAACGCTCCCTTGCGTTTTTACCTGGAGCAGTGTTACGCCAACTGGCAATACTGGCGAAAACATCACAGCTGGATCGCCCAGATGGCCTTCCTCGCCAGCTTGGCGATTCACCATGTTATCCGCGTCCTCGGCTCTCTGGGGAGCTACTTGGTATTGCCGTCGCAGCGATCCGAGAACCTGGCAAAACTCAGGAGAAGCTTTGTCTGTCTGCAGTGGCTGAGCCAGCCATCTCGAAGCCCATTGGACATGAAGGTCGATCTAAGCGCTCCCGCTGGTCCCTTGATGGCGTAAACTGATGGCGTAGACTTTTCTCCAACCTCAAGTAATGAATCTCAGACATCATCTTGGCCGCCTGCGTCGCAGCGTACTGTGTACGTTCTTCCGCCGCAGTGCGCCCTTAGGCAATCACGGCCCGATCATATCCTTTACCTTCGACGATTTTCCTCGTAGCGCCTTGTCGGTGGGCGGGTCGATCCTCGAGCAATTCGGCGCTCGGGGCACCTACTACGTGACTGGGGGCCTGATGAATGCTTGCACCGAACTCGGTGAACTCTTTAACGCGGAGGATCTGTGTACGTTGGTTGCAAAGGGACACGAACTGGGCACCCAGACGTTTCATCACAGCTCCTGCCGCAAAGTGTCGTGGGGCGCGTTTCGTGAGGACGTGAAAAAGGGAATGAAAGCGGTGGAACACATCCGTGGGCACAACTCGACAAATTTCGCTTACCCCTACGGGCACGTTACCCTCCGCAGCAAGAAAAGTCTGGGCCCCGCTCTCGCCAGTTCTCGAAGCAACATTCCCGGCTTGAACGGTCCCGAGATCGATTTGAATTTGCTTCGGGCGAACCGGCTTTACGGCGGTGTCGAAAATTCCCCCGCGGTTGAAGAATTGATTTCCCAGAACGTAAAGCAAAAAAGTTGGCTCATCTTTTACACGCACGACGTGCGCCGCAATCCATCCCGTTATGGTTGTACGCCGGAGCTCTTCGAGCGTGCCGTATCGCTTGCCGCCAGCAGCGGAGGCCGGATTGTGACGGTGCAAAAAGCCGTGGCAGAGATCGGATTGCGAACGCCAAGTGCCGAAATAGAATTCGCCGAACAGATCCATTAAAGTCCCGGCTCTGCTTACACGCTAAGCGCCTGCATATATTAGCTTTAGCAGGATTATCGAATATGTCTGAGGCTCGCCGTCCTGGCGAAGTTCAAAGGCTCGCGGCGGCGCACGCCTTAAGTTCATGTCCTTATGAGAGCTTGGCGAGTAAGAAGAGGATGCATACCATGTCACTTGAAGCCAGCCCTGATGCCAGCTTCAGACTTTTCTGACATGGAGTCCAATGAAAACCCAAGCCCCCCCCTCTCTGCTTCTATTCTTTCTCGGCATTATTATGGTTGTCGGAACCGCCTTACCCTCTTTTGCCGCCGGCGGCGCTTGCCCCAACGGGGCCGACTACCTCAACCTGAGTAGTCCAGGCGATGGCGGCGGACAAGGTTCAGTCACCTTGTCCACCCTCGGCGTTACCAGCTGCTATTACATTGCGGCCAATGGTTCGGATTCAAACGCTGGAACGAGCGAGTCTTCTCCGTGGCTTCACGCTCCGGGGATGCCAGCATGTTCCGGCTCCTGCGCATCAACCACCCCATCAGCCGGCGAAGGTTTCATCTTCCGCGGCGGTGATACCTGGCATCGCAACTCCGGAAGTCCCTCGTTGGGCGGAGATTGGGGCTGGGGGCAGAGTGGGTCGAGCGGCAATCCGATCTACATCGGGGTCGACACGTCTTGGTTCTCCAGTTCTTCATTTGCGCGGCCGATCGTCGATGAAGATAATACGATTACAACCTCCGAGCCTTCCAGTTGTCGCTACCCTGACGACGGTGCGACCCTGCTTAATTTTTCGGGCCAGTCGAATGTCATCCTGGACGCCTTCGAATTTCGAGGAGCTTGCTGGTCGGGCGGTGCCGGCGGCATGACCATCAATACCGGGTCTTTTACCGTGGCAGAACGTCTTTACATTCATGGCTGGTCAGTGGCATCGAGTGCTGCCGACGATAACCACGACTTGATCAGCAATAGCAACGGCGGCGGGGCAAACAACAAGAATCGTAAACTGTTTCTCGTGATCGACGGCGAAGATTCCACCTTCGGAGCGGCGTGCGACTCGCCGTCTTGCGTGGGTTCATTCGGTGGCAGCGGCGGAGCAACCGGCTGGGCGATCGGCGACTGCTGGGATGTCGAATACAGTGTGATTCGCCACGCTTCTCAAGGTATGGAATGCGGGGACGCTGGAATTATCCATGACAACCTGATGGAATACCTGTTCGAGCCTTCCTTCGGCGGTCGCCATGGAAACGTGTTTGAAGTGATCCCAGGCGGCCTCGGGGAGTTGTGTTCAAACTTCATTGCTTATAACAACGTCACTCGAAACACGAACGAAGGCGTGAATTGGTGGATACAGTGCCCCAATTTCTACATTTTCAACAATGTGTGGGCGAACTCGGGTCACTATCCGCCTGACCCGAATGGGTTAATGCTCAGCCCGCCGGGAGCGAGCGGCTCGAGCGTGGTAAAGGCTTACATCTACAACAACACTTTCCAGGCAAACAAAGCGCAGGCTGGTCCCTCTAACTCCAGCACGCCGGGGTGGGGCTCGGGCAGCAGTGTGACGTTTGCAAACAACCACATCATGGATTTCACTTCGACCTCAGGGTTCTTCTCCTGCGGGTCGGGTGACACCTGCTCAATGTCGGACAAGGGTGGTGAAGTATTCCAAACCACCGCGGCAGCTAACGCTCAAGGTTATGTTTTGGCGAATGACTACGCTCCTACCTCAGCCTCGGGCGCGACGGTAAACGCGGGCATTAATGCCGCGGCTTTCTGTGCTAGCGTGCCCGATGCGGCAGCAGCGGCGTCTTGTCCCTTAGGGAGCAGCGGCGGGGTCGTGGAGCAAAGTGGATGGGGCGGGAAGATCGCTGCCTCTGCCGGGCTTACCATGAATGTGCGCACTGGCGGCTGGGATGCGGGTGCCTACGAATTCGGGTCCGGAACCAGTTCGGCTCCGGCTCCCCCCACAGGCCTGGCGGCAACCGTTCAATAGGCTTTTGGTCCAAGTAAGCTCTTGGTCCAACTGCTCGGGGCCGTTAGTCATATTGGTCAGCCAGCGGTGACAAGCCGCTGGCTGAGTTTTTCTACCTGTTCACGCCCGACATCATTGATTCGCTGCTGCTAATGGCCCCCACTCCTCTCGCAAAGTTTGAAATGCCATTGAACAACGCTGCCAAGCCCGCTCCAATTGCCGAAGTCCCGGTCGAACTCCCTGCGGAAATCAACCATTCGGCCGTTCCAAGCCTCGAGGTACGCGTAGCTCGATCTCTCGCCGAGGTGGAGGCCATCCGTGAGATTTGGACGGCCTGGCCAACGCACCGCGACAGTGATATCGATTTCTGCCTTGAATTCACTTGGGCTCGCGAAGAAGTGATACGCCCCCATGTGATCGTCATTTACCGGGACGGGCAACCCAAGGCAATGCTGGTGGGGCGACTCGAACGCACCCGAATGACGTCCCGAATCGGATATCTCCGACTGCCAGGAGTTCCGTTACGCGCCCTGGTGTTTTCCTACGGGGGCCTTCTGGGAGATTCATCTGAGGAAAGCTGCAATGAGTTCATTCAATCGATAAGGACGGCCCTGGGCCAGAGTGAAGCAAGCATGGCCAGATTGGAATATCTGGATGTAGTCTCTCCCCTGTTCGAGCGAGCAAGCCGGGCCTCCGGTTTTGCAACCCGCGATCACGCCATAAAGCCGGGACCGCACAGCGTGATGGACTTACCCTCGGATGTCGAAGAGTTGTATCGCGGTTTTTCCCAAGGCCTGCGAGCCGAGGTGCGGCGCAAGAAAAAAAAGCTACTAGCGGAATTTGGCGACAAGGTTGAAGTCCGCTCCTATCGCCAGTGGGATGAGGCGGAGCGCGTCATCCCCTCCATGGAGGAGATCGCCAAGAACACATATCAGCGGGGACTGGGGGTCGGTTTTCATGACACTCTGGAGATGCGCCGCCGGCTTCGGTTCTGCGCCCAGAAGCAATGGCTTCGCATCTACGTTCTCGCCATTGATGGAAACCCCCGCGCCTTTTGGCTGGGCACGCTCTCCAACCGCGTGTTCGTGAGCGACTACAATGCTTACGACCCCAAGCTTCGAGACTACTCCGTTGGAACATTTCTGCTGGCCGCAGTGGCCGAGGATTTTTGCAGAGAGGGCGTAAAAGCCATCGATTTTGGCTTTGGGGAAGCTGAATACAAAGAGCGCTTCGCCAATCGCACTAAGATCGAAAGCTCCGTCTGCATCTTCGCACCCAAGCCTAAAGGACTCCTGCTGAACGCCATCAGCACATCGAGCTCTGCGCTCGATACTCTTACCAGAAAGGTGCTGGACCGCACGAAACTGCTTCCGCGAATGAAAAAAATCTGGCGCTCGCGTCTGGCGAGACAGGCCTCTAAAAGTGAACAGGACGCTACGCTTCCGCAGCCGTCGGAAAATAAGAGTAAATGAGTCCAGCTGCCGGGAAAGAAAAATGTTTGGCCGCCTCATCGAAAGATTTTGTGCTGTCCTCGAAACGGAAGGACTGCCTGCGGCTACCACGAATATCGCAGCCAGGTTCGGACACACGCCGATGCGGGGGAAGATGGACAGGTTCGCCTAAAGGCCGTTCATGAAGTCACTGTTAGGAAAAATTCGGGAAAACCTTAAGGCGCTCATCCACGGTGAGGGCCTGAAAGGGCGTGTTTTGCAAGGCGGAGCTTGGTTGGGCGCTGCGAGTTTCTTCGAACAAGCGATCCGCTTTGGCCGCAACATGCTGCTCACCCGACTGCTCGCTCCCGAAGCATTTGGCGCCATGGCGATTGTGAACTCCGCCACCACTCTGCTTCAAATGACGGTTGATGTCGGGGCCCGGGAAGCTCTCATTCAGAATCCCAAAGGTGCTGAAGACAGCCATGTCACGGCCGCCTGGTGGCTGGGGATTGGGCGATCCTCTTTCATTTACTCGCTCGTCTACGTGTCCGCCCCGTTAATCTCAAAGTTCTATGGGAATCCCGAGCTTACGGCGTTAGCGAGGGTTTTCACCCTGAGCATCCTGTTTGACGGCGCGATGAGCCCGCGCGCCTACATCGCCATGAAGGAAATGAAGTTCCGGAAGTGGGCTACGGTCAACAATGGCGGCGGCATTTTAGGAGTGATCACAACCATCATTCTTAGTTACTTTCTGCGCGACGTGTGGGCGCTCGCCATTGGTTTTTGTACAGAAAATGCGGCTCGCTTTGTTCTTTCCTACGTCGTCTGCCCCTACCGTCCACGACTGCCAAATACTGAGGCGCTCCGCGACCTGCTAAAATTTTCCAAGGGACTCTTCGGCCTCGCGCTCTTTAATCTGCTGTTTATGCGCATGGACGTCTTCGTCCTGGGGAAGCTGTACTCGGCCGCGCAACTCGGTTTGTACACCATGGCCGTGTACCTGGTTCAGACGCCCTCGGGTTTTCTAATCAACGTGATGAATCAGACCCTTCTGCCCGCACTTTCTCGAGTTCAAGATGACAATGAACGGCTCAATCGCATCCTGCTGAAAGTGACGTCAGCCACGGTTTTGATTGGTGTTCCAGCGGTGGTCTTCGTAGCTTTTTGCGCACGCTCATTGCTCACCATCGCTTACGGAAAACGCTACGGCGCGGTGAGCGTCGCCCTGGCATTCGCGTGCTGTGCTGCCTTGTTCAACGTCCTCAACAATCAGATCACCATGGCCTTCTACGCAAAAGGGCTTCCCCAGCTTCACCGGCGTAGCGTCGCGCTTATGGCGCTGGTCGCGGTTGTGTTCGTTTACCCGCTTTCAAAGGCATTCGGGCTGTGGGGGGGACAACTCGCGTGTCTGATTGCCATCATCATCGGATACCTCCTGCAGGTGGAACGGATTCGCAAGGTTACCGGCCTCAAGATTACGCAATATAGAAGCGGCTTTCCGATTCCGATACTCGTATCACTGGCCATCGCCGTTCCTTGGTTCCTGGTTACCAGATACACTGATGTCGTCAGCCGGCCAGTGCCCAATGTTGTCCTTGGACTCGCAGGTTGTCTGATAGCCTACGGTCTTGCCGGTGCACTCCGCTTTCGGCGGCCCGAAGAAGTCGCCTGACCGAAATCAGTCTTGCATCACCGGCGCGCGCATCTCAGGATTGTATTTATAAGGCAGGATTAGCTTTTGGAACCGCTACATCTCAGATTCGGTGGGGGCGCAGCTCAGACTGAGCTTAACCCGCTCGTTCTGATACTGATCTTGACCGTGGGTGTATTCATCCTTGTCCGGCCGCGCGCCCGGGTGATCGCGCCGTTTATCGCTACCTGCATCCTTGTGCCGATGGATCAGGTTCTCGTGGTCGGCGGGCTGCACTTTCCGATGCTGCGCCTCCTTGCCCTGTTCGGCATCATCCGCTTGATCCGGGACAAGATTCGTTCTAAGGGACAAATATTCAGTCATGGCATCAACAAAATTGATATCGCTGTCATTCTGTTTGCAATTTCTACGGGCGTAGCCGGAGTCTTGCTGTTTCAGGAGATGGGGGCCCTGATCTTTCAGCTGGGGAACATCTACACGATATTCGGGCTGTATTTCTTTCTACGGTTCCTCATTCGCGACAAAGAAGACATCGTCACCATGATTCGGACGCTTGCCTATGTCTCGATGTTCATCGCGGTGATTATGACCTGGGAAATCATTACTGGACATAATCCATATGCATGGCTGGCAGGGTTCCGGTCTTCGTTCTACGAAAATCTCGTGACGCGGGATGACCGCTTCCGCGCCTCTGGCTGCTTCGGGCATCCGATCCTGGCCGGGACTTTCGGCGCGATCATCCTTCCTCTTTTCGTGCTGCTATGGCGCGAAGGCAAAAAGTATCGGACAGTCGCCTCCCTCGGAATTTTGGCGGCTACAGTGATTACCGTGACTTCGAACTCCAGCACCCCGATTCTGGCGTACGCGGCGGGCGTGTTCGCCTTATGCATGTGGCCGCTCCGCCAACAACTGCGTCTATTCCGTTGGGTGATCGTCATAACCATCATTTCCCTGCACGTCGTAATGAAAGCGCCGGTCTGGCACCTGATTTCCCGCATCGATGTCTCGGGCGGATCGTCCTCCTATCACCGGTTCATGCTCGTCGACCAGTGTATTCGCCACTTCGGAGACTGGTGGCTGATTGGAGTGAAATCGACGGGGGACTGGGGATGGGACATGTGGGATACGGCAAACCAGTATGTCAGCATTTGTGATTCTTCCGGGCTGCTCCCGTTTCTCCTGTTCCTAGCGATCCTGGTGTACGGCTTCAAATATTTGGGGAATGCGAGGAAGCTTGCCGAAAGCAGGAAAGAGCAGATCTTCCTGTGGGGGATGGGAGCTGCCCTTTTCGCGAATGCGGTTGCCTTTTTCGGTATTTCTTATTGGGATCAGACGCAGGCAGTTTGGTACGCCCTGCTGGCGGCAATCTCAGCGGCCGTTGTCATGCGCACGCAATCTGGTAACGATTCTGTCCGAGTTTCCTCACAGGTGGCCAGATGGACCGAGCAATTCGCAGTACCAGCGGCGGAAGTTGACAGCGATTTGATCCAGACGGAGCCGCAAAACATCCCTTCACCCCAGCGCTTTTCTGCCTTCTAATGTCTATATCTTCAGAACGACGTCCCACCGGCGGTTATGTCCTGATGACGGCCGCGCACAACGAGGAAGCCTTCATTGAAGGAACCATCCAGAGTGTGCTTTCACAAAGCCTTCGGCCAATTAAATGGGTGATCGTCAGCGACAATTCCACCGACCACACTAACGAAATCGTCAGTCGCTATGCTGAGGAGCATGACTTTATCGAATTTCTGCCGGTCAGCAGGCCACCTGGCCGCAGCTTCGGGGCGAAAGTTATCGCGTTGCATAAGGGTGCCGAACTGCTCCGCGGTGTTAAATATGACTTCGTCGGCAACCTCGACGCCGACATCACACTGGAAGCTTCGTATTTTGAACAACTGCTCGGGCAGTTTTCCGACAATCCGCGATTGGGCCTCGCCGGAGGCTTCGTATATGAAGACTCAGGGCATGGGTATCAAAGCCGCAGAGTCAACGATGTCCGCAATGTTGCTCACGCCGGCCAGTTGGTGCGGCGGGAATGTTACGAAGCGATTGGCGGATATGCGGTCCTGAAGTATGGCGGCGAAGACTGGTATGCCCAGACCAATGCTCGCATGATGGGATGGCAGGTGGAAGCTTTTCCGCAGCTCAAATTGTTCCACCACCGGCATACTGGCACCAGCGGCGGAGCAGTGAAGAATGCCTTCCGTCTGGGGAGGCTCGATTACTCTTTCGGGAGTGACCCCGCATTTGAAGTGCTGAAGTGCCTCCATCGCATACTTGATCCGCCGTACTTTCTCATCGCTATCGGCAGACTCGCGGGGTTCGCCTGGTCTTATCTGAGCGGGCAGCCGCGAGAAGTGCCGAATGATTTCTCTTCCTTTCTGAGGCAGGAACAACGCCAGCGGTTGTCATCGCTGTTCAAGCGGGACCATCAACTTGATTCGCTTCCCATTCCCGACAAGACTCTCGACTGCCGCGCTCCAGGCCAACAATCGTATCTGGTTAAGCGGGAACCCTGATCTGGCTTGGCGGGTATTCAGATTAACCTGCACGTATTTATTAAGGAGAGGTCTTGAAGCACATTCTTCACGTTGTCGGCGCTCGTCCCAATTTTGTCAAGGCCGCGCCCGTTTTGCGCGCGATTCGACAGCTAGGCATTCGGCAGACTCTGGTGCACACCGGGCAGCACTATGACCGTAACATGTCTGACGTTTTTTTTACTCAGCTGGAAATTCCAGAGCCGGATTTCAATCTGGAGGTCGGCTCAGGAAGCCACGCTGTGCAGACGGCCGAGATCATGCGCCGCTTCGAACCCGTGGTCATTGAGTCCAAGCCAGATATCGTCCTGGTTTATGGCGATGTAAACTCGACTGTGGCTGCCGCCTTGGTTTGCGCGAAATTGTTAATCCCAATCGGCCACGTAGAGGCCGGACTCCGCTCTTTCGACCGCACCATGCCGGAAGAGATTAATCGCATTGTCACCGACCGTCTGGCCGACCTATTGTTCACGCCTTCCGAAGATGGCGACGCAAATTTGTTGCGCGAAGGCGTACCCAGGGAGCGTATTCATTTCGTCGGCAACGTAATGATCGATTCGCTAATCCGGCTTCTGCCGGTGGCCAAAAGTTTTTCATCAAATGGTTTCCCTCAGCGATTTGCCCTCGTCACTTTGCACCGGCCTTCCAACGTCGATAGCAACGAGAACCTGCAGAGAATCCTGAATTCTTTAACTGAAGTCAGCGGGGAACTGGGGGTTGTTTTCCCCGTCCACCCGCGGACCCGCCAGCGCATTGCGGCCTTTGGCATCAATACCGAAAGACTGCATCTGCTGGAGCCGATTCCCTACATCGAGTTCCTTTCGCTGCAGACGCGCGCGACCGTGGTCATCACGGACTCCGGAGGAATTCAAGAAGAATCGTCCTACCTGGGCGTTCCCTGCCTGACCTTGCGCGCTAACACCGAGCGCCCGGTGACCGTGACGTGCGGAACAAACACCCTCGTCGGTGAGGATAAGGACATGCTCACTTCTGAACTGAAAAAAATCTTGTCAGGGAAGGCGAAAAAGGGCGCGATTCCTCCACTCTGGGACGGTCATGCCGGGGATAGAATCGCCAATCTTCTTCAAACTTTGTGAGTAAACAGTAAGAGAACCACTCAGCAGATCAGCGCGTAAAAGCTAGATTACACAAGCAATACGGCTGAAGTAATGCAGGTTGACGTAATAATTTCCACGGGCACGGTGGTAGAATTTTTTTTGCAATCCCCCAAAAGCCAGATTAACCGTAATCGGTGCTGGCGCATATTCCACACAAGGTGATTCCAAACTTATGCTAAACACTGTGATCATTGGAGCCGGTCCTTATGGTTTATCCCTGGGGGCACATTTTCGCCAAACTGGCATTCCCTTCCGCATCTTCGGACGCCCTATGGATAGTTGGCTGGCGCATATGCCGAAAGGGATGAAGCTGAAGTCTGACGGTTTTGCCTCCAACCTGTCCGATCCAAACGGCCAGCTCTCTCTACGGAAATTTTGCGCGGAGCGCAATATTGAATATGGCGACACCGGCGTCCCCGTGCATTTGGATACGTTTACCTCTTATGGCCTGACATTCCAGGAGCGCATGGTGCCGGAGCTGGAAGAGAAGATGGTGGTCAGCGTGGATCGTGCACCGGGTGGATTTACTCTGCGCCTTAACGATGGCGAAACTTTCACGGCGCACCGCGTGATCATGGCAGTCGGGATCACGCATTTCGAATACGTGCCCGAGAACCTGGCGAATTTGCCTGCGGAATATCTCTCCCATAGCGCCCGTCACAGCGAAGTCGAACCGTTTCGCGGCCGCAACGTGGTCGTGCTGGGAGGCGGCGCTTCGGCACTCGACCTGGCTGCCCTGCTGCACGAAGCGGGCGCCCAGGTGCAACTGGTCAGTCGTAATCCGGTTCTGAAGTTCCATGGCAAGCCCGATGGCAAACCTCGCACGTTGTGGCAAAAAATAACTCGCCCACAATCCGGCCTGGGGCCGGGCTACAAGTCGCGTTTCTTCTCCAACTCTCCCCTTGCATTTCACTATCTGCCGGAGAGTCTGCGGCTGGAGGCGGTTCGCCGAGCCTTGGGGCCAACGGGTGGATGGTTCATCAAGGATATGGTAGGCTGCGTGCCCAAGTTGCTGGGATACACGCCCCAAGGGGCTGAGGTGAAAAACGGCATGGTGCATCTGCGTGTCCGCGCCGCCGACGGCAGCGAGCAGGAAGTTGTCACCGAGCACATTATCGCGGCGACAGGCTACAGGGTAAATATTGAACGATTGAAGATGCTGAGCGCGCAACTCCGCTCTGGCATCAAGACGGTCAATCAAACCCCAGTGCTTTCTTCGAAGTTTGAATCGTCTGTCCCTGGACTTTATTTCGCAGGGGTGGCAGCAGCCAGCAGTTTCGGCCCGCTGATGCGATTCGCCTACGGCGCGGACTTCGCGGCCCGCCGCATTACGCAAGCCGTGAAGTCACAATCCCACAGCCCTGCGCTGGTTCAGGAACGAGCGGTAGCGACTGTTGCCAAATAAGTTCGGCTCCGTCGCTAAATTCAACGGCAGACTCCGCGAGCTTACGGCTCTCCGTAAGCTCGACTCGGACACCGGACCAGTTGAGCCAGGGCTAGCCAGTTCATGAAAAGAGAGACCCTCGCAATTCACGCCGGCTACGACGGCGACCCCACGACGAAAGCCGTGGCCGTGCCGATCTATCAGACGGTCGCATTTGAGTTTGACAGCGCGGAGCACGGCGCAGCTCTGTTCAATCTGGAAGTCCAGGGGAACATCTACACACGGATCGGCAATCCTACCAACACCGTTCTGGAGAAGCGGGTGACTGCTCTTGAGGGCGGAGTAGAAGGCCTGAGTGTAAGCTCGGGAATGGCGGCAATCGAATACGCCCTGATCAACATTGCTGAATCTGGCAATAACATCGTTTCTCTGCCCCAGCTTTATGGCGCTACCTACACACTGCTGGCGCACATCTTTCCGAAGCGAGGGATCACTTCACGTTTTGCGGCCAGCGACCGGCCGCAAGATGTGGAGAAGTTGATCGACAAAGATACGCGGGCCGTTTACTGCGAGAGTGTTGGCAACCCAGCCGGAAACGTTGCGGACATCGAAGGCTTGGCTCAGGTGGCGCACAAGCATGGTGTGCCTCTCATAGTAGACAACACAGTCGCGACGCCGATTCTATTGCGGCCCATCGAGTACGGCGCCGATGTGGTCGTGCATTCGCTGACCAAGTTCATCGGAGGCGGCGGCACCAGTATCGGCGGAATGATTGTCGATAGCGGCAAATTCCCATGGCGAAAGTATCCGGAGAAGTTTTATATGTTGAACGTGCCGGAGATCGCTTATCACGGCGTTGTCTACGTCGACCACTTCGGCGACGCAGCCTATGTTGCACGCTGTCGTACCGTCTGTCAGAGAAACACCGGAGCGACTCTGTCGCCGTTTAACGGCTTTTTGTTTCTGCAGGGAATTCAGACGCTCGCCCTGCGGGTGGAGCGCCACGTCGAGAACGCGCGGAAGGTCGCGGAATTCCTGCGTTCTCATCCGATGGTGGATTGGGTGAACTATGTGGGCTTCCCGGACAATCCGCTCTACCCGATGGCGCACCGTTATCTGGGCTCGAATTTCTGTTCGCTGCTGACTTTCGGGGTGAAAGGCGGCTACGAGGGCGGCAGAAAATGCTTCAACGCTTTTCGCTTGTTCAAGCGCATGGTGAACATGGGCGACGCCAAATCGTTGTCCTGTCATCCAGCTTCGACCACGCACCGTCAATTGACGCCGGAAGAACAAGCGCAGGTGGGAGTTACGCCGGAGATGATTCGGCTCAGTGTGGGCATCGAGCACATCGACGACATTCTCGAAGATCTCGGTCAGGCGTTGGAAACAGCGGCACCAGGAAGACCCACAAATTCAAAGTCGTCATCGGCGTGAGAGGTGTGATATGCCACTGATTATCGAAGGCGGCCGAGTTCCCAGTCGCTGGGCGGAGAGAGAAAGCTTGCGCCCCACGGTTTCGGCTGATCGTTACGTCCGGCGGGAGGACTGCCTCACCCTCGCGCTCATCAATAACATGCCCGACCCTGCGCTCGAAGATACCGAACTGCAGTTTTTCGATCTCCTGGACAGCGCGTCAGGGGACGGGCTGATCGTGCTTAAGCTCTACTCGTTGACTGGAATTCCTCGAACGGATCGCGGACAGCGGCACCTGAACAGTTTCTACTACGATCTGGACGATCTTTGGAACAGCCGGTTTGACGGAACCATTATTACCGGCACCGAACCCCGCCAGCCCAAGCTGCAAGATGAGCCGTACTGGGCTGTGTTAACCCGCGTGCTCGACTGGGCCGAACAAAATACGAGTTCCACGATATTGTCATGCCTGGCGGCGCATGCGAGCGTTCTCCACGGGGATGGAGTCGGCCGCCACCGCCTTCCAGACAAAAAATTCGGCGTCTTTGAGTCCAGCAGGACCTGTGAACACGCTCTCACCAATGGTATTGCAGATCGAATCCGCTTCCCGCATTCTCGATGGAACGAGGTGCGCGCCGATGAGCTGACCTCATGCGGATATTCCGTCCTTACGGAATCGGCCGAAGCCGGGGTCGACTTGTTCGTGAAGAGAAAGAAGAAGAGCTTGTTTGTTCATTTCCAGGGACATCCGGAATATGGCGCCCGCACTCTGCTAAAAGAGTACCGAAGAGACATCAAGAGATTTCTGGCACGAGAACGAGATACATACCCCACGATGCCCATGGGATACTTCGATACCACCGCGACTCAGGTCATGAGTGATTTTCAAACTACGGCCACGTCCAGCCGGCAAGAAGAAACCGCGGCGTTGTTTCCGGAAGGTGCGGCGGTCGATGGACTGCAAAATACATGGCGCGCCTTCGCCGTCTCCGTGTATCGCAACTGGTTAAAGTACATGGAATCCCGAAAGGCTGAGGCTTTTTCGGTTGAGGCGGTGCGGCCAGCAGGAGCCGAGCGTTCCATCGTTGCAGCTCGCGAGATGGCCTAACTGAAGGCGGGCGTCTAACCTCGGAAATTCAAGATTCAAGTCGATCATTTTAAAGCTTGATTTTTTCCGGTTTGAATCTTCTTAAGTTTGATCTTCCGGTAAGATTTTCCCTAATAAGATGGGCAGCATCCAAGAAAAAGTTACCGCTTCGATCCTGAAGAGAATTCGGGCTCGGCGAGAATCACTCCCCGCCGTTAATTCGCCGTCTCAACCTTCAGGTCGCTTGGCGCCGGCGGCGATCCGGGAAGCGACGTTCTCGGATTTCAGCGCCGTAGCCGCCCTCAAGGAACGATGGGGTGTGGCCGCTGATTCGTTCGAAAACTGGGAACGCTTGTGGCGGCGCAATCCCGCGTTGACATCCCCGGATTGCGAACGTGCCATCGGTTGGGTTTTGGAAGCGGATGGCGCCGTGGTTGGGTACATGGGGAGCATCCCCCTGCGGTATCGCATCGGCGCAAGAACACTGACCGCCGTGTCCTCCCACGGACTCGTGGTTGAACCTCCGTACCGCTCCGCTGCTGTTAGTTTGGTCGCGGCCTTTAGTCATCAAAAATCTGTGGATCTTTATCTCACCACGACCGCAATTCCACCGGTTGGAAGGATTGCCAGGGCTTTTAAATTCGATGTCCTTCCTCAGGCAGACTACGAAACCGTGCTCTTTTGCATTCTGAAACCCCACACTTTCGCCCGGGAGATGATGAAGAAACTGGAGCTCAAGCCAAGCCTCGCGCGGTTGGGAAGCGCGACTGCTTCCCTTGCGATAACAACCGACAGGCTGTTACGCAGACGTCGGCCTAAACAGCCTTCCAGCGGACTTACGATCAACGAGGTCGGCGTTCACGAGATTGACGAAAGCGATTTCCAGTCTCTTTGGAATGGAAAAGTAACCGAAGACGCCCGTTTATTTGCCGATCGCAGTCCCGTTACGCTTCGATGGCATTTTGAGATCCCCGGTGATCGAGGCAGCGCCCGGGTATTCTGTTGTCGGAGGAATGGAGAACTGGTCGGATACTCCGTGGTTCGCCACGACCCTCAACCTGACAACGTGCAAAAATCGCTGGTTGCGGACATTCTGGTGAAACAGGACGATCCGGAAGTGCTGAGGGCCCTGCTGGCTGCTGCTTATGATGAGGCCAGGCGCGCTGGAAGCTATATTCTTGAGCTGCTGGGCTTTCCGCCGAATATCCGCCGCGAATTTCTGCCCTGGAACCCCTATTTCAGAAAGTATCCTGCCTCTCCGTTTTATTACAAAGCGGCGGATCCGGCCTTGCACAAGGCCCTTGCGGACGGTACGGCATGGTATGCCACCCCGTTTGACGGTGATACCACCCTGATAAGGCCCTCGTATTCCTCTGAAACGTATCCGTCTAAATACTCCCAAAAAGGCGCCCAGGATTTCCGAGAAGAGGTAGGGCGAAGTGTTGCAAAAGAAACAGTTGTCTAAAAGTAGAAAATGTATATAATACGTGCCGTCATTGATGGCCGGATCCTCCCTAGGCCTAGCGACTCAAACGTCGAGGCAACTGGATGGTCCCGCAACTCAGCTTGTTCTTCTTCAGCGCGGACGCTTCAGAGGCGCAAGGGAATAAATACCAGCTGCTGCTTGAATCTGCGAAGTTTGCGGATGAGCATGGGTTTGCTGCGGTTTGGACACCAGAAAGACACTTCCAGCGCTTCGGTGGCTTGTACGGAAGTCCCTCGGTTACAGGCGCTGCTCTCGCCGTAATAACAAATCACATTTCCATCCGGGCAGGCAGCGTCGTGCTGCCCTTGCAGAATGCATTACGCATAGCCGAAGAGTGGGCTATGATCGACAATCTCTCCAACGGACGGGTTGCGATCGCGGCTGCTTCGGGATGGCACGCAAACGATTTTGTTCTTTCGCCAAGTACCTATCAAAATCGGCATGCCGATATGTATGAGAAAATCGCCCTTGTCAAGAAGCTTTGGCGGGGCGAAAAAGTGTCGCTGGCGAATGGCGCAGGAGTCCAAACCGAAGTCAACATTCTGCCGACGCCAATTCAGAAAGAGCTCACAGTCTGGCTGGCTGCTCAATCCGATGACACTTTCTTAAATGCTGGCAAGTTCGGCTTCAATGTTCTGACGGCAAACTTTTCGCTTAATCATGACCTTAATGAGTTCAACCGCAAGGCTAAGCTTTATCGCGACGCAATCCAGTCGCATCATGGCCGTCGAGGCCACATCACATTGATGGCCCATACCTTTGTCGGGGACCAGGATGAGATAAGAACGATTGCTCAGCCGGCCTTGACTGAATACATTAAGGTCAACATCGAAATGCAGAAAGATCACTCTGCCGGGTCGAAAGACGATCATGGCTCGGTGCGCAAAACGAGTTGGGTGAAGCCGGAGATTTCTCGTCTCACCGATCAGGAAACTCAAATCATGATCAAGTTTCAAGTGGGTAAAAACCTAAGGAGCCCGCTAAGCTTTATTGGAACTCTCGATCATTGTGCTCAGCAGGCCGAACGCATGAGCGAAAACGGAGTAGACGAGATCGCTTGCCTCATCGACTTTGGAATTGGTTTCAACGACGTTATGGCCAGCCTTCGCCGGTTATCTCGGTTGCTGCCGAAGAGTCAGCGGAGAACCGGCCGTCATTTTCCACCGCTAAGAGAAGCAAGCTGAGTCCTGACCCACCGCTTAGCGACCTCGGTATAAATTCAACACAACCTAAGGAAGAACGACTATCCAATCATGCAAACAATAGAGATTGAGCGCGATATCAGAAGCTTTCTTGTAGACACCTTCCTCTTCGGCAAGGCCGAAGCTCTCCGCGAC
>JBAVZU010000421.1:0-6147 GCA_049588915.1 Candidatus Sulfotelmatobacter sp. | reverse complement strand
CTTCTGGAAGATCGGGAGATTTGTGGAGTTCAATCTTAATTGGCATGGAGAGTACTTGTTGACGAGCCAGCATCACGGCGTGTTCGACAGTCGTGTTAAGGTTGCTCAGGCGAATCTGCGGCGGGTGGGGTCTGGCTGTTTCCAGAAGATCGGTGACGATACGATTGATCTGCGCGATTTCCAGGCGCACATCTTTGATAACTTCCCTGGCGGGACTTGTTGACGGCAAATCGCGACTGATAATTTCAATGACTCCTGCTATTCCTGCCAGCGGATTGCGAATTTCGTGGGCCAAGCCGGTAGCCAACTCGCCCAGTGTCGCCAGGTGTTCGGCACGCGACATTTGGGTGCGATGCAGACGCTCAATCTCCTCGCGGCTCTCGCGTAACTGCTGCATCATGTGATTGAACTTGCGCCCGAGTTCCCCGATCTCGTCATTACGCCGGGAGAAGCTGACGGCGACGTCCAGATTTCCATCACTTACCAGCCCGATCTTCTCTTGCAATTCAACCATGGGGCGCTGAATCAAGTAGGCGAGCATCAACATGGAGACGGCACAGATCGCAACCGCTCCAGCCCCGGCAACGATTAGCACAGCGTGACGCTCTGGGTCGCGCAAAGAGACGGTTGCCAGTGTGAACAGAATCAGTCCAGCGACGAGGACGAACCCTACCGGCAAGATTGCTTTGAGCTGCCAGTTGATATGAACGGAACCCGGCGCGTGATTTTCTTTCCGCGACGGACCTCCAAACACAATCTGCGCGCTATCCGTTGGCGCAGGGGCAGGCACATGGGCCGCAAGGACAGGCTCTGGCGCTGCCTTCGCCCCGAACTGAGTAGGGCTAGGCATAAGAGTGAAGTCCGGGTAACAAGTAAGTGACACCGAAGAAAGTAAACATCACCACGACAAAGCCCAGGATGGCAAAGTATGCGGCACGCCGCCCACGCCATCCCCGAGTGATGCGCATGTGCAAATAACCTGCGTAGACCAGCCAGGTGATGGCCGCCCAGGTTTCTTTCGGATCCCAACTCCAATAAGAGCCCCAGGTTTGGTTCGCCCAGTATGCACCGGAGGCAATCATCAGAGTCAGGAGCGGGAAGGCTAGAGAAATCGTCTTATACGTAATCCGGTCGAGATTATCCGCGCTGGGCAGTAAACGCTCGAGATCCGAGCGGCGCCACAGCAGCAAAAGGTAGAGCAGAGAGATAAATACTCCCCCCACGAGACCTGAAAGAATGAAAGGGCTGGCAGCAAGACTGGTCGGAAATAAACCATCTGCATCGAGTGAGGCGTAGTGGCCATCACGGGCCAGCACCAAAAACATGATGAGTGCCATCACTTGAAGAAGGATGCTGAGGAATACGGCGCGATTCGCCAGCGTTAGAAAGCTGTCATTCTTCTTCCAGCGTGCCAGCCCGTAGCATACTAACGGAGAAGCAACAACCACGAGCGCCAGCGTCATGAGCCAACCGAGATCAGGAACGTTAACGAACAACCGCACGCCTCTCGAAAGAAATACCTCCGACTTCGACTCCGGATTCCAAGCCACCAGGCTAAGGCCGCCCCACTTCTCGAAGCGCGTGAGAACGATGCTGGCGTAAATGGCGAGTGTGCTGGAAGTGGTTACGGCGAGAAAGGTTTCGCTCTTCATCTTGTCCTGGATCAGGAACATCGTGGCCAGAGCAAAACTCAGCGCACAGGTGGCATAGGCCAGCATGGCCAGCGTCACATGGACGTGAAGCCATGTCGACTGCAGCGCGGGTACAAGAGGATGCACCTCGGTCCGCAGCAGTTGCATCAGTACCACGCCTACGATCGCCACCGGCATGGTGACCGTACCGATGACCTTGACGCCATACTTCTTCTCAACAATCAGCGTGAGCACGGCCAAGGTCCACACGAAGCTAAGCAGCATTTCGTAGACGCTGGAGAAAGGTGGATGTCCAGCCTCGTACCAACGATGAGCGATGGCTGCGGTGTTCGCGATCAACCCCAGTGAGGTGGCGAGCGATGCGAACTTCAAGTATGCCTCGGTGCCGGTGACTCCAAACCCCAGATACAGTGCGCCAGCTCCTGCGTAGAAAATCAGAGCGGCGAAGAGCAAATTGGTTTCGTTCAGCAGACTGCCGCTCTTGACCACATTCAGGAATGCCATGAACAGTAGGAACGCAATCCCCAGTCCGACCATTACGATCAGGGTCATTCCGGTCGTCTCTTGTTGGGGTTCTGCCTTTGCTCTTGCCATTTACTTCCTCCGATAAGCCAGTTCAGTTCCCGGCGACCACAGCAACCTTCTCACTAGGAGAAGTCCTGGGAATAGTTTTCAGTTCTTCTCCCACAAGCGCCACAAGATCGCTGAAACGCTCTTCAAACGCGTCACGGTTCCGGTTCGCGCTGCCCCCGATCCACAGGGCATGTTTACCTGTCTTGGAATCAGGAATTGGTACCACCCAAATACGTACGTGGACCACGTAGAAGACGAACCCGAGTCCAACGACCAACAGCACCACGCCCGACCAGACTCCCCATTGTCCCGGCTCGTGCGAAACCTGTAATCCGGTGAAATGGCCCATCTTCAGATCGGTGGCCTCTAACAGGTAAGGCGCTTTGGAGTTTTCGGCAATCCCTTCGATCTCCGGAAACCACACGTCGAAGTTTTTCCCGGAACTCTTCGAGTTCACGATCAGGTGCGCTGCAGGATTTTCCAACTCGTTCGACTTCCGGTATACCCGTCCGTCTTGAACCGCATAATCGGGGAAAAATTCAGCGAAGCGAACCGTGGTATCGGAATCAAGGGGAACAGTGTCGTTCACGGCCAGCCCTAGCTCTCTCTTCTCGCCGGAACCTTTGCCGGGGGTCGCGAGCACTAGTAGCTTCTCGACCTTTCCATTCTGTCCGTAACTCGATTGGTAGAAGCGGACTCCTCCGTAAAAAAGCGGATCGTTTACAACAATTTCTTTTTGGCGCACATCTCGTCCATTCTCGAGCACTGAGAGTTTCGACCACCATTTCTTCGGAGTTCCATCTTTATAGTTTTCCTGACCGGCGGCATCGCAGCGAATGGCAAATGGGAGCGTGCGTGTGCTGCCGTCTCGCAACTCTACGGCGTTCGAGGTTTGCCCCTCATTCAAGTTGAGCGTGCCGCCCCAGCCCCAGATACCGTCGACGACGGTGCCAAAGAAAATAAGGAGAAGGCTGGCATGCACGATGTATACGGCAAGCTCTGAGATGCGGCTGCGCTCGGCAAAAATGGAGAAGGTGTTCTGGTGAACCACCCGCTCCGGCTTATATCCCAGCGAATGGAGTGCACGCTCGGCGGCCACCAATCCGGACTCTTCGTCCGTAACGGCTAATGATCTCTGAAGATGGGAAGCACGTCGGAAGCCTTCGTCGGGATATTTGTAGGGACGCGAGAAGTAGCGCCATGAGTTTGGAAAACGATCGATGGAGGCGGCTACGATGCTGATGCTGACGAGCAGAACCAGTCCAAGAAACCACCACGAGTGAAATACGTCGGTCAACCCTACCTTATCCAGGACTCGGAGAGCCTGCGGGGAATAGGCACGCTGCATTTCGTCCGGATCGGTGACCGGTCGCTGCAGCACAATGGTTCCGACCGCGGCGAAAATCACAACCAGGATCAGAAGAACTACGCCGGTCTGGATGGAAGCAACAGTGCGCCACACTCTTTGCGGCACGGTGCGCGAATCGGCAGCCATATTCTTCCCTTTCATCTGGGAAGAAAGCATTTTTCCCGCCATCGAAAGGAATATGAGTGAACTTGCTCAAAGCACTGCGGATAACAGCGATTAGCGGTGAGTTGATACGTTCACTATGTGAGGCATATCACACATGAGCGCGGCGTCCCTCAAGGAATTTGGCGCAGCCTCGGCAGAGGAACAAGGATTATGCACAAGGGAGTTTGTTTTGAGAGCGATAGGATTTCAAGTAGGGATTGGCGATAGTTATCTGTTCGCGAGTTGTTGTGATTCATGTCACAAATGCTGGTGAGGCAAATATAGCGGCGGGCACGGATGCCGGTGTCGAATGAGTCGAATGGGAACTCTATTCCCAGAACTCTGTGGCAAACTCGAGGAAAAGCAGCGCCCATGTATCGAGTTACTTGAGTCATTTTCAGCAGCACGAGTGTGGGAGAAGCCCCAGATTGATCAATTTCTCCGCTGTTGCGGTTTTTTGCAATTGCGAACAAACCGCGAACCCTTCTGTTTTCATATTGCTACAGAAGACTCGCAAGATCGCGATGAGCTGGCTACTAAGGCGAGCTTCGTGCATATCCACCTGCGGAGGTGGTAGCAGAAGTGGCCCTAAGCCATTCCAACCCGGAGCCCAAAGTTGTACTGGGATTCAAGATTCTTGGAATGTTCGCCCTCGTAGTCACTCTCTCTGGGGCGGCCCGCGCGATCCAGCATCCCGTTCCACTCGATCCCAAGGCCGATCCTTCCACCTGCATTGCCTGTCACGAGGACAAGACGAAAGGCAAAGCGGTTCACTCGGCAATCGCGATGGGCTGCACCAGTTGTCACGAGATCCGAAACAATAAAGATGTAACCCGCGTCAAGTTGATCACTACCACTCCTTATAGCCTTTGTCTGACCTGCCATGCCGACAAGAAGGCGGCCGACGTAAAAGGCACGGTTCACCCGCCGGCAGTGCGCGACTGCTTAAAGTGCCACGACCCGCATACTACAGAGAACAAGAACCAGTTGCTGAAGCCAGTCTCTGGCGACGAGAAGCAGAACCTCTGCCTGAGTTGCCACAAGACCGGGTTGAATGTTCCCGCAAAAGGTAGCCGGCACGCCGCCCTGGACATGGGTTGCGATACCTGCCACACCACGCACAAGACCGGCGAAGTTGGAAAGACCGAGTTTGACTTCCATTTGACCAAGTCGTCCCCGGCGCTCTGCCTGGACTGCCACGATGCCAAGAGCGCGGATCTGCAAAAGGCGCATCAGAACCAACCCTTCGAAAAAGCAGATTGTCTGAGCTGCCACGATCCCCACGAGTCCGCCGCCCCCAAGCTGATGGCAAAATTCATGCATCCGCCATTTGCCGACAAGCAGTGCGAAGTCTGCCACGCTCCGGCCAAGGACGGAAAAGTGGTGCTGACGCAGACCGACGCCAAGGCCCTGTGCGTGACCTGCCACGACGAAAAAGCCAAGCTCATCGACACTGCCAAAATACAGCATCCCGGAGCAGCGGGCGAATGCATTGACTGTCACAGTCCGCACGCCAGCCGGCAGCCTGGACTTCCCAAAACAAACGCGGTTGACATATGCCTGGGCTGCCACAGCGATATAGCCGATCTCGGCAAGAAGAGAGTTCATCACCAGCCAGCGTTTCAGCAGGGATGCGGAACTTGCCACGAACCTCACGGCGGCGCTAACGATCATCTACTCCGCGTAAGCAACACCAACGCCCTGTGCCTCGAGTGCCACGGGCCTGACGCCGATCCGAAAGAACTCGAAGGCCAGCACCTGGTCACGATCTTCGATGGAAAAGTGAAGCTGCCCGAGAACTACTTTACCAAGGTAGTGACTTTGCCTTTGAAATACGGCATGGGGCACCCGACCGAGCGCCACACGGTGGTCGATGTGATGAATCCGAAAACCAAGAATACGATCCCGATCAATTGTCTGACCTGTCATCAAGCGCACTCCGGTAAGGAGGAGGGGATGCTGGTGAAAGATCAAAAGAACAATATGGATTTCTGCAAGACCTGCCACGCGAATGGATTGGACCTGTCGGACGTAAAGATTGGAGGCAAGTGACATGTTGAAACCACATAGTAATTCGCCTCAGTCGTGGAGATTCACGGCAGTCCTGATTAGCTTGGTGGCGCTGGTCTTCGCTCTGCCCGTCTCGCTCCATGCGGATAAAAAGAAAGCCGCGGCAGCGCCGCCCGTCAAGCCCGGCGACCAGCGCGTGAAGGGCTATTTCGATATCAGCAGGATCATATGGCCGAACCCGCCGGCGATCGCGCGGATCAGGTTCGTTGATCTCTTCACCGGAGAAAAGGTCGATTCCAAACTATTTGCCAAAGAGAAGCCCAAACAGAAGTGGATGGATCGTCTGGCTGGCCAGCAGACCTACGACGAGATCAAAGTGACGAGTCTTCCCTTTCAGCT
>JBAVZU010000420.1:0-8923 GCA_049588915.1 Candidatus Sulfotelmatobacter sp. | reverse complement strand
CCACGAGCAGGGTGGTTCGACGATTACCATGCAGCTTTCCCGCGGATTTTTCCTGACGCCGGAGAAAACCGTGCGCCGGAAGCTCACCGAGATGCTGATCGCTGAAGAACTGGAGCAGAAGTTCAGCAAGCAGCAGATCTTCGAGTTCTACGGAAACTGGGTGAACCTGGGGCAGCGCGGGTCGTTTGCCATCAGTGGATTTGCCGAGGCTTCCCGCGCCTACTTCAACAAAGATCTGAAGGACATCACGCTGCCGGAGGCGGCCCTGCTGGCGGGAATTATTCAGGGGCCTAGCCGCTTGTCTCCCTACCGGCACCCCGAGCGAGCCCTCGAGCGGCGCAATCTAGTGCTGGATTCGATGGTTGAAACCCATGCCATCACCCGAGAACAGGCAGAGAAGGCCAAAGCCACGCCGCTGAAGCTGGCGCCGCCAAACGTGGAAGCCAGCGACGCCCCCTACTTTGTCGACATGGTGCGCGATACGCTGATCAATAAATTCAGCGAACATGATCTGAACGATGAGTCGTACCGCATCTATACGACGCTCGATCCGGACCTGCAGAAGGCAGCGGCACAAGCCGTGGAGTCAGGAATCAAGTTGGTGGATGAGCAGGTCACCAAACTCCGCACCAAGCGAACCAAGGTGGGCAAGAAAGTCGAGACCCATGTGCTGCCGGGCCCGCAAGCGCAAGTTGCCCTGGTAGTGCTCGATCCGCACACCGGAGCCGTGCTGGCTTTGGTGGGGGGACGGGATTACGGTTTCAGCCAGCTGAATCATGTGCTTTCCAAGCGGCCCACGGGATCAATCTTCAAACCATTTGTTTATGCGGCCGCGATGAACACTGCGCTGGATGGCGCTCCCACCGTGATTACGCCGGCCTCCACCGTGACAGATGCGCCTTCCAGCTTCACCTATGGCGATCAAATTTATGAACCGCGTAATTACAAAGAGGAGTATCACGGCGACGTGACCCTACGTTACGCGCTTGCGATGTCTTTGAATAACGCAACGGTGAAAGTGGCGGAGGAAGTGGGCTATGACAAAGTCGCGGATTTGGCGAAGTCGGCCGGAATCACCTCAGTGAAGGCGACGCCGGCTATGGCGCTGGGATCCTATGACGCCACTCCGCTGGATATGTCTGGAGCATATACCTCGTTTGCGAATGATGGTGTGCGCTTATCGCCCATACTTGTGAACTCGGTGCGGAACGCCAAAGGCGATGTGATTGCGAACTTCAAGACGGACGAGCGCCAAGTGCTCGACCCCCGCATTTCCTACATCATGACCAACATGATGGAAGGCGTGATCAACAACGGGCTGGGTTATACGGCAGTGCGCTTGCGCGGCTTTGCGTTGCCGGCAGCGGGAAAGACGGGCAGTTCACACGATGGCTGGTTCGCGGGATACACGTCTAATTTGCTGTGTATTGTTTGGGTGGGTTACGACGATTACAGCGATTTGCGTTTGAGCGGAGCGCAGACTGCGGCACCCATCTGGACAGAGTTCATGAAAAAGGCCTCGCTGCTTCCGCAGTACAGCGGCATGAAGCCTTTCGCGCAACCCACGGGTGTGGTGGACGTGCAACTTGATAAGGCCACGAACCGGCTGGCGACCCCTACATGTCCCGACGATTATGTGGCGGCCTTCGTTACCGGCACCGAGCCTCGCGAAACCTGCGATCAGCAGAATGGGGTCGCCGGACTGTTCTCGCGGATCTTCGGCGGTGGAACCCCGAACGCTTTACCTCCACCCCCACAGCCTGCCAATGGACAGGTGGGACAGGAGGGCCAGGATACCAAGAAAAAGAAGGGCTTTTTCGGCAAGCTGGCCGGTATTTTCAAGGATGACAAATCTTCTACGCCCCCCAAGCCCGCCGATAATGGCGAGACTCCCCCGCACTGATCTGGAATCCGACCAACAAAATTCTTCGCCGCCACCTGAAATCTGTGGCAGAATGGCCTCGTGGGAAGTGGTTGCTTTCGGGGGTGTGTATGTCCTACCGCAAGGCCTGCCTGGCTGTTCTTCTGATTTCTTCCTCCGCTGCTCTGGCACAAGGTACGCATTCCGAACAGGTACAAATCTCGCCTCCTTTGGTAAGGGCGATCGATCCTCCGGCGGCCGATAGAACTCCGGAAGATCTTGAACGGCAAGCCGATAGCTTGCGCGCTGACAAACTGTATCTGGATGCTCTCGATTACTATCATGCGGCGTTGCATAAGAAGGGAAACGATGCGCGCTTACTGAACAAGATCGGCATCACCGAACTCATGATGCAGCGCTACAAGGAGGCGCGGAAGTCATTCGAAAGCGCCATCCGGTCCGATCGTCGATACCCTGATGCTTACAACAACCTGGGCGTTATTTATTACGAGACCAAGAGGTATGGAGCGGCGGTTAAGCAATATCAGAAGGCAATTGCGCAGGATAATACCTCCGCATCTTTCTTCAATAACCTAGGTGCGGCGTATTTTTCCAAGCGGGATTTTGAGGCTGCGGTCACTGCTTACCAGCGCGCCATGGAACTGGATCCCGATGTCTTTGAGCGAACCTCACGTGGCGGCGTGCAGGCGCAACTGCCAAGCCCTGAGGATCGTGCCCGTTACGATTACACAGTGGCGAAGCTGTACGCCAAGATGGGCCTCCCGGAGCAATCCCTCGAATACTTAAAGAAAGCAAGAGAGGCGGGCTATAAGGATCTCAAAAATGTATACAAAGACGTGGAATTCGCGCAGCTGAGGAAAAATCCTCGCTTCACCGAACTGATGGCGTCAAACACGCCGGTGATCTCGAACTGAGTTTGACTGATTTGCAAGCACTGATTTGCAAGCGCAGAGAGCGCGCAGTGACTAACTCCATCGAAAAGTTACAAAGTTTTACAAATTTAGACGTAACTTGTCGGATTTCTGGCGTTTAATGATTGAAATACTCCTGAAAACAACAGGGTGAGTAAGGAGAAACGGTAGCCCATCGGATGCTGACCCGAGCACGCCCCAAGCAAGCATCTGGTGGGCTTTTTTGCGGTCGCATGCGGCAGATGTCATTCACGATCGCGCAATCCACAGCACCGGAAAGTGTCGTCCGAGCTTATCGAAGTCATGGTCGGCAGTAACCAAGACTGCCCTTTCAAGAGAAGCCAGAGCAGCTGCCATACAATCGACGTACGGAATTTTGTGCATCGCTTTGATTTCGCCTGCTTTCATGGCTTGGGGCAGATCGACTGGAACGAACCTGATTGGAAGGCGGGTCAAGTTGGCCATAGTCTGTCGCGCCGTTTCTTCCCCTCGCAGCTGCCAGTCGTGGTAAAACACTTCCCCCCAATTCACAACCGACATAAGTAGCGGAGAGTTGCGGTGGAAGGCCTCCTGAAATAGGCGTTCCATCCGCGCGGCTCCAGTATCGTCATCCACAAAGTGCAACACAGCGCTTGCGTCGAGCACATAAGTTTTATCCATGTGTGGTCCGGACTTTTTCTATCCTGTGTTCGCGATTTCGGGCTTCCACCAGTGAACCCTTTCCCTTGGCGCAGCCGCGAAGGCTGTGGATGAACTCGTCAGTGAGAGGCTGCAAAGCTTGCGGGGTAACTTCGCCTTGTATCGTTTTTCCTTCGTAACGTACGGCAAATCCCCTCTCCTTCAAAATGGCGATCGCTTGGTGCGAATTCGTAGGATCGTTCGGAGGAACGCCGGCAGCTTGGAGAACAAGCGGCCGAGCGGGCAACTCCCGCCCTTCCACAATTACGGTCCACTTTGGCATCTTGCGATTCCATAGAAAACCCTTAGCCACTGAGGTTATGGCCTTTCTTGTAAGTACAGAAACCCTCTCGCTGGGCACTTCCCTGGTTCCTCCGGGTTCAAGATTCATATTCATACTACTCAACATACTACTCATCTGGCAATTGCCATATCCAATGGCTAGTGGGCGGGAGCGAATAATTTACGAAACCTTATCTTCCCGCTACAATACCCGAATGCTGTCCCTTCCTGAATCCCTGGCGTGGGCTCATCCTCTGGTTGCTCAGTGGTTTGTCCAGCGGTTTGGCACTCCTACCGAGCCCCAGGAGCAAGGCTGGCCGCACATTCTGGCTGGACACACCACCCTCATCTCCGCGCCCACCGGGTCGGGGAAGACCTTGGCTGCATTCCTAGCTTGTATCGATCGCCTCGTGCGTAAAGCGCTAGCGGGCGATCTCTCGGATCGAACTGAAGTTCTCTACGTCTCGCCACTCAAGGCACTGGGAAACGATATTCAGAAAAATCTCGAAGTGCCGCTGGGAGAGATTCTCGCGATGGCGGGCGAGCAAGGGCTGCTGATGCCGGAGATTCGCACCGCGGTGCGGACCGGCGACACGCTTATGCCCGAGCGGCGCGCCATGTTGAAACGGCCGCCGCACATTCTGGTGACTACGCCGGAATCGCTTTACATTTTGCTCACTGCGGATAAGAGCCGCGCAATCCTGCGCGACGTTGAAACAGTGATTGTCGACGAAATTCACGCCGTCGCCGATGACAAGCGTGGCGCGCACTTGATGCTGTCATTGGAAAGACTTGAGGCCCTCACTTACAAATCGCCGTTGCGAATTGGACTCTCCGCGACCCAGAAGCCGATCGAAGAGGTTGCGCATTTCTTAACTGGCAGCGATCGTCCCGACCCAGTAATTGTGGATATCGGGCACCGGCGCAAGCTCGATATGGCGGTGGAAGTCCCGCCGATGCCTCTGGGGCCGGTTGCATCGAACGAGATGTGGGACGAGGTCTACAACCGCCTTGTGTCGCTGGTGGAGCAGCACCGCTCCACGCTGGTCTTTGTGAACACTCGACGAATGGCGGAGCGGGTTGCGCATAATCTCGGCGAACGCATTGGAGAAGACAATGTAGCGGCGCACCATGGCAGTCTTTCTCGCAAGCTGCGTCTGGCGGCGGAAAAGAAGTTGAAGGAAGGCCAGGTACGGGTGCTGGTGGCAACCGCCTCGCTGGAACTCGGAATCGACGTGGGCACGGTTGATTTGGTGGTGCAGATAAACTCTCCACGCTCGATTGCATGCACCCTGCAGCGCGTGGGACGCTCCGGACACTGGCGCGGTGCGATTCCCAAAGGGCGCCTGTTCGCGACGACTCGCGATGATTTGCTGGAGTGCGCTGCCTTGGTAAGAGCTATCCGGCACGGCGACCTGGATCGGTTGATGATTCCGGAATCGCCGCTGGACGTGCTGGCGCAGCAAATTGTCGCGACGTGCTCCGCGGAAGAGTGCGGCGAAGATGAGATGTTTGCATTGGCGCGGCGCGCGTATCCTTACCGGAATTTAAGGCGGGCGACTTTCGATTCGATTTTGGAGATGTTGGCGGAAGGCATTGCGGCACGCCGCGGACGCTATGGCGCCTATCTGCATCGGGATCGCGTGAACGGCAAACTGCGCGCCCGGCGCGGAGCTCGGCTGGCCGCGATCACGAGTGGAGGGGCGATTCCGGACAACTCGCTCTATGCCGTCGTTGCAGAGCCCGATGGTCTTGTCGTAGGCACGGTGGATGAAGACTTCGCCGTGGAAAGCAATCGCGGCGACATAATGCTTCTGGGAAATACTTCGTGGATGATCCGCCGCATTGAAACTAACTCTGGTCGCGTGCTGGTGCAGGATGCGCACGGTGCGCCGCCCAGTGTTCCTTTCTGGCGAGGCGAAGCTCCAGCCCGGACGGAAGAGCTTTCGGAACACATTGGAACGCTGCGAAAAACGATTAGTGAGATGCTGCCACGTACTTCGCCAGCGGGATTTTCGCCGACTCAGCCCGATGTGGCCGCAGCCGTTTCTTGGCTAAAGGAGGAGTGTGGCCTGGATGATTCCGGGGCGGAGCAGGCAATTGAGTATGTGTTGCAGGGTCGTGCGGTTCTGGGCGCTGTCCCAACGCAGACGACGGTGATTGCGGAGCGCTTTTTTGATGAAGGTGGTGGCATGCAACTCGTAATCCATGCTCCCTTTGGGGGACGCATCAACAAAGCCTGGGGACTGGCTCTGCGTAAACGCTTCTGCGTGGGGTTCAACTTTGAGTTACAGGCTGCCGCCACCGATAACGGTTTGAATATCGCTCTCGCGGAACAGCATAGCTTTCCGCTGGGAGATGTTTTCAATTTCCTGAACGCCGCAACCGTCCAGCCAATTCTCGAACAAGCTGCGCTGGACTCTCCCATCTTCGCTACTCGCTGGCGCTGGGATGCGAACCGCGCGCTGGCTCTGCTGCGATTTCAGAACGGCAAGAAAGTACCACCACAGATTCAACGCATGCGCTCCGACGATCTTCTCGCTTCCGTCTTTCCCGATGCTGCCGCGTGTTTCGAAAATATCGCGGGGGAGCGCAAGATCCCCGATCATCCATTGGTGGGTGAGGTGATGAAGGATGTCCTCACCGAAGCGATGGATGTGGAAGGCTTAAAGACTTTGCTGAGCGGGCTCGCCGACGGACGCATTCGTTGTCTGGCGGTCGATACGCCAGTTCCCTCGCAGTTTTCCAACGAAATTCTGAATGCCAATCCCTATGCGTTTCTTGACGACGCTCCACTGGAAGAGCGCCGGGCGCGCGCTGTGCAGATGCGACGCATGTTGCCGGAGTCTGTTCTGGAAGAAGTGGGACGCCTGGATCCGGCGGCCATTCAGCAAGTTCGCGAAGAAGCTTGGCCGGATGTGCGTGACGCGGATGAACTCCATGATGTCTTGCACTCGCTGGTAGCCCTGCCAGAGATTGACTCGTCCATGTGGGGACAGCCGCCCCTTCGACAAGCTCAGGGCAGGCTCTCGGCTGTCCGGTCGAGCGAAGCTCGACCTGCGGTTGGGTTAATCGGCGCATCTCATTTTGCCGGCTCAGCTTCGCTCAACCGGACCAGCGAGGCCGGCGATTCCTACACAAGCATTTCCATGAACAACTGGCTACATCACTTCGAGAGATTAGTGAGTGGAGGCCGGGCAGCGACAGCTTTAGTCGAGGGGCGGCGTTATTGGGTGCCTGCAGAGCGCGTCAAGACTTTTTCAGTTTTGTTTCCCGAAGTGCGATTTGAACACAAGTTAGCTGACGTCGAAGCGACTGCTCCTGTGCGTGATGATGCCGCACTGACAATGGTTACAGGCTGGATCTCGCATCTAGGGCCGGTGACGGCGACTCAGCTAAGTGCGACTTTAGGCATTCCCTTGCCCGAGATTTCGAATGTTTTGCTTCGCATGGAAGCGAGCGGGACGATCCTTCGCGGAAACTTCTGTGGCACTGCTACGCGGGCAGGAGTGCCCGCGCCACACGATTCACAAGAACCTGAAATCGAGTGGTGCGAAAGAAGATTGCTGGCGCGCATTCACCGGTTGACCGTGGCAACCTTGCGGAAGCAGATCGAGCCGGTTACTGCTGCGCAATTCATGCAGTGGTTGTTGCAGTGGCAGCACGTCGCCTCGGGAACGCAAGTTTCGGGCGAGCGCGGTACGCTTGAGGTTTTGCGGCAATTGCAAGGTTTTGAGATTCCGGCGAACGCCTGGGAGCGGCAGGTCTTGTCTTGCCGCATCATGGACTATGATCCGAAGTGGCTTGACCAGCTCTGCCTAACCGGCGCGGTTGGTTGGGGAAGACTATCGCCCCACCCGGCCACGCTCGACTATTCGAACGGCGGCCATCCTCCGAACGGCGGGAGCGAGACGACACCAAGTGTGGCTCCCCGGCAGCGACGAGTGATTCCTACCAGCGTTGCGCCCATTACGTTTTTTGTGCGAGAGGATGCCGACTGGATGACGCCGCGGCACCCGGGTGCGGACCATTGCGACAATAACGGCCTTAGTCAAGGGGCGCAGCTTGTGCTCGACTTCTTACGCCAGCGTGGGGCTTCGTTTTTTGCCGACATCGTGCGGGGCGTGGAGAAATTGAAAGCGGAGGTCGAGACTGCTCTGTGGGAACTGGTGGCCGCCGGACTGGTCACCGCCGATGGCTTCGACAATCTGCGGTCTCTTATCGATCCCAAACGGAGGGCCGGACAGGGAAATGGACGCACGGCTCGTCCCCGCCACAACGCGGGCCGTTGGACAATCCTGCATGCCGACGAGGTGGTCGAGAGATCGCGAGCAGTGGAAGCGGCCTGCTGGATGTTGTTACGGCGTTACGGCATTGTGATCCGCGACGTGTTGGCGCGAGAGGCGAACCTGCCGCCGTGGCGCGAATTGCTGATGGCCTTTCGCAGACTTGAGGATCGCGGCGAGATTCGTGGCGGCCGATTTGTGGATGGATTTCTGGGCGAGCAGTTTGCTTTCCCGGTGGCAGTGGAGTCGGTTCGTGCAATGCGCAGAGTCGATTCCTCGCCGGCGACGATCACACAGTCGGCCGCAGATCCGCTAAACCTGGTGGGAATTCTGGTTCCCGGCGAGCGCGTGCCAGCCATTTCGGGGAATAGCGTAACTTACCGTGCTGGCTGTGCGGTGGAATTATCGACGCTCGCGGATTCCGCGGCAAACGAGGCTGCGGCCAGTTAGTGTCAGCGTCTTTTGGGCAATCTTCTTTTGGACAATCTTAAGAGGCGGATATCAAAGAGTCAGGGATCCGACGAGGGGGCCCTTCGGATCCCTGATTTGCGCACCTCAGCAAAAACCTTCAAAAAGCGCTTCCCCCGTCGCTTTCTGCCGAGCGGTGGCGCACTTTGAGACAGTGCATTCCGGTTGCCAGACATCTCGAACTCTAGCCTTCCCCTCGAATTTTATGTAAGTCATGGTTGGGAAATAGATTAGGCATACAGAGCGAGCAGGATAAAACCTTACCTAATGGACGACGCCCTGAACTGACTATCTCTTCAGATAGCGTTGCTATCTGTTCGGATAATGAAACAGTCTGACCAGGAGGATCAAAACTCCACAAAAGTGTGATAAGAAGGGGCAGGGGTGCGCAACCTTGCGTCCAAGACTCGTGGTGC
>JBAVZU010000419.1:0-2535 GCA_049588915.1 Candidatus Sulfotelmatobacter sp. | reverse complement strand
GACCGTATGTGGGCAGATGAGGTCACCTCTGCGGATAGGTGACCTCATGAGGTCGGCCCGCCGCCGGAACAAGTTCCTTCATTGACGCAAGCAGGGCGATTTCGTGACGACCTGAAAACATTCGCCGCTCGGGCGTTGATGGGAGTTCGTCTGCCATCCTGGCTACAACGACTCTGATCTGGAATCGGCCAAGACGCGACTTCGAGAGTCACGGGAAGTCGAATTGGATGTATCGACCTCGCCGGGAGAGCTCGGGAGATTCTGGCGCGGCAGGGGGTAGAGTCGATCTCCTACCGAGATTTGGTGAAACGGTGAACCGTCACAACATTGTTTAGAGTTTATGCTCTCGTCTTTTCTCGGCGCTCTGACAAATTTCTTTCCTCGTGGTGTCAGCGCGTTATGGTCCCGCCAGAAGTTGTCGGTGTGAGGGAATAAAAGACGTGGCCTCCGGTTTGATTGCGGGCACGGCTGGATTGTTCCGGTGTGGACGCCTGGGCGAGCAGGATTTTCGTTCCGCTGGGCCGAGGTGGAGCAGTCCTCGCATCGCTTTCAGCAGTTTCGCTCGCGCGCGGGCTGTCTGCGCTTTCACTGTTCCGGCGGGAACTCCCAGAATGCGAGCTGTTTCGCAGATCGAAAGGTGATGCACAAACCGGAGGTGAAACGTCTTCCGAAGAGTCGGTGATAGTTGTGCTGCTGATTTCATCAACCTCGCATTCAGCGTAGACCTGTGGCACTCGTCTTCGGGATTGGGTCGATGGTCCACCAAAATATCGGAGAGCGAATACTCCTGGTCTTCTCCGATTCGTGAATCGAGGGATACGTGGATATAGCGTGACCGCTTGCGCAAATGCATTCTTGCGCAATTGATAACAATAGTGGTCAGCCACGTCGAAAGTTGCGCGTCGCCTCTGAATTGGTTCAGGTGCTTGTAAGCGGCCAATAGCGCGTCCTGCACTGCATCCTCGGCATCTGTTTTGTTTCCCAAGAGTCTATAGGCGTATCGATAAAGGGACGGTAAGCGTCGCGACAGAACAGAGAGCATCTGCGGAGGCGAAGGCTTCGCCGAGTCCAGGGCGACGCCCTCACCGCCATCAATTAATTTCTCCGGGTATCGCATGCTATGTTTGCACTCCTCTGTCCCCACCGAAGCACGTGAAGTTCCATGCGACCCCTGGCGAAGAGGAATTTCGATGTCATCTGGATACAGGGGCAGAGCCCGGAAAAGGAATTACTAAAACCGTATCGGAGCTTGCCGTTTTCAGGGACTGCCTTGCCTGCTGCCCTGCTGCTTCGTCGATGTCATGTTTCAGAACATCATGGAGCGCGCTAAGCACCTGATACTGCATCGTTGCCATTTGGTAGCTCTGCTGCAGAAGATATTCGGCCTGTTCGCGGGTAATTTGATTTGTTTGGTGAGCCTGCACGATTACAGAGAAATCGGCCGATGCCTTGTCTGCCACAATGCCCATGGCGATTTCGTAGGATTTGAGAACGTCTTGTGGGCCCAAGGGCATTTCGGGTTTGACCGCAATCAAATCGGATAGAACAGGATTGGACTGCACGCTTGTGGTTGCAAGAATGATCTGCGGCGGAGGCGCTTCTGCCTGGAAGTTCTTCTTCTTCGGCTGGGCTGCGGCCGTGTGCCACACTGTTGCAAGAATTAATATAGCAATAAGAATCTGTCGAGTTTTCATCGGTCCTCCTCGTGCGAGCTGCACATCGTAATGGACGCGGCTGCTGATTGGGTGATCAAACGGTGTTCTGTGCCTCTTCTCCACGTTTCACATTGTGCTTCCATCAAAAACCAGGAGATGACTGCCGTCCGCAGTCAGAGTCGACTGGTGAGTATCGCGCCAGCCGATCGGATCCTTGCCATGCCGATTGCTTGATCATTTTGGCGATGTTGCGGGCCAAATTGTGGGTAGCGCGCAAATTGCTGCCGAAGAGGCGAACGTTCCCCTGCACCGTGCGATCGAGCACAAGTTTGCCGTCCCGTGTGATGAGTTGACTTTGCACAGTTAACTTTGTCGCGCCGCTCACAGTGGTGACCGCACGCTGCGTTTCGCTCCCGCGCGTATACTTCACGACCGTGGTCTTCAAGATCAGCAAGTCCGGAAGCTCGCTAGCTTTACTGTCGCCCTCGCGGAGGACGTACTTGAATCGCTTCGTCTTATTCAACTCTTCCAAGAGGTTCTCGTAGATCGCGACTTGAAAGGAATATGCGAGGTCCGCCTGACCGGGATCAATCCGCTCCACTTGCACGCTCCATTGCGTGCCGGAACCACTGCTTCCACCGGAGGATTCCCCGGTTGCACTTTGGGCAGCCAGCCGACCCGAAAATGCAACCGCAAGCGTGACGGTGGCCGCCACACAGAAGGTCCATGAATTCGATTTACCGGTCTTCATGCGTGACCTCCGAGGTGCTTTGCTTCGTTGCCTGGTCTTCGCCAGAGCTTGAGGATACTCCCCGAGCCACGAGTTCATTCTTCACGAGTTCACCTTGTCCTTTAGTTACCTGGAAGATCACACCATGGA
>JBAVZU010000418.1:0-21734 GCA_049588915.1 Candidatus Sulfotelmatobacter sp. | reverse complement strand
GCATCTGCTTATACTTCCCTGCCGAGAGGACTTTGATCGCCGGTGACACGCTCTTCGCTGGCTCCATCGGCCGCACCGATCTTCCCGGCGGCTCCATGCGAAAAATCATGGAGTCGCTTCGCGGTACTGTGCTCGCGTTGCCGGATGACACTGTTGTGATCCCCGGCCACGGCCCGCGAACCACAATCGGAGAAGAACGGGAGAGCAATCCGTTCCTGGTGAAAACATAGCATCACTGATCGCTGGCGTTTCAATCAACAATCAGAAATCATTAATCAACAATTCCAACACCCGTCTGATCCCCTCGGCGAATTCGTCCTCCGGAGCGATTAGGCTCAGCACCAGGTATCCATCGCTCGGGAAATCGTAGAAGTGCCCGGGATGCCCCAGCACTGACTTGCGCCGCAGCAAATTCACCGCTAGCTCCTCATCAGTTTGCGTCACCGGAACCCGCAGCACCGCGTACCATCCGCCTTCCACTCGCAAACGCTGACACGTTTGCTGGGAGGCAATTTGCCGGTCCAGTTCCGCAAGATTCGCGAGCACGCGGTCGATTAGTTGACGCTGAATGCTCAGCCGTTGATCGAAGAGCGCCGGTGTCGCCCACTGCACGGGCGCGTTCATGGAGAGATACGTGTCCGCAATGACCTCCAGCCGTGCCTGTGCGGCTTCTACCTCCGCCTTCGGACCACTGGTAGCGATCCACGCCACCTTCATCTGCGGCAGAGCTGAGATTTTTGAAAGGCCGCTGAGCGTGAAGGTGAGAATGTCCTCGTTGGCGGCAAAGCTTCGTTGCGGCGATCCATCGTGCGCATAGTCCAGAAAAACTTCATCCGCAATCACCCCCAGTCCGTGCTCATGGCAAAACCGGTTGAGACGTTCCCACTCGTTCGCGTGGACGTAGGAGCCCGTGGGATTGTTGGGATGAACCACAACCACGCCACGGGTGCGCTTCGTCACTGCCTGCTCCAACGACGGGAAATCCATTTGCCAGCCGTGGTCATAAATCAGCGGGTAGGGCACCAGCTTGACGTCCTCAAGGTCGGCGAGAAATTCAAACAAAGGATAGCTCGGCTTTGGAACCAGCAGTTCGTCGCCGGGATTGCAAACCAAACGGAAAACGAACGAATAACCTTCGCTGGTGCTGGTCGTCAGAATCAGCCGCTCAGAATCAAAGTTAGAAATCCCGTGAACGGTCTGATAGTAACCCGCCACAGCGCTGCGCGCGACCGGCAAACCCTTCGGTTGAGGGTCGTAATCCAGTGCGCGAGGGGAAGCCAACGATTGAAGAATAGACGACTCGTCGTAATGAAGCCCGGCTCGGGTAGGGTTTGAGATCGTCAGATCAAGCACGTGAGCTTTGCCGCAGCGTACCTCTTCAAGCGTCTCGGTCAGGCTATTGCGCGTGAGCTTCCAGTTGGTGCGATCGGAAAACATCCTGACAGAGCCTAACATCTCTCCAAATTCATTTTTGCGTGGAGAGGTCTACACCAGCTTGCCGGAAGGCTTCAGGTCTGCGCCAATCAAAGGTTTCAAGCGAGGCTCTTTGAAGCGCCGAGCCTCATGCGTGGGACTCGGTCGCTCAACGCGTGACAAGCGGCCATCCTTCACCAAATGTTCGTAAGCGTCTTGCCACTCTGGCACAGAATCGATCTCTGAAGCCCAATGCGCGTAGGAAGCTTCATCGCACCATTTCGCAAGGCGCGGCATAACTTTGGCGTGCGCGCCGGAGCCGCGAAACACCTTCATCGCACGGTCATTCTCCCACAGTGTCAAGGTCCAGAATGTGAGCCTGGCGTCGATGAGAAGTCTGCCTCCGCGGAATCCGGTTGCGCGCAAGACTTGCCACTGCGAAAGAAAGGTCTCCCACACAAATGCCGGAAGGTAAATCGCGGAGCGAACTCGAAGGCGCGTGACCGAGACGAACATAACGTTACTTCTACGGTTGCAAGTAGAATCCCAACTCCTGCGGCGGCGTCAAAGTCTTCGTCGCATTATATTGTCGGCGCGCCTGTCGCACTGCGACAATTTTCGCCTGGAACTCTCGCGCCAGCGTGTCATAGCGCACCAAAACATTGTCCAGCCAGAACGGCTGGTACTCTCTAAGCCATGCTTCGCGGTACATCTGACTCAGGCGCGTTGTCGCGTCGCGCAGATCTTCGAGTCGCGCGTTGATCGAGCTGATTTCTTCCAGATCATTGCCCACCCGGTCCACGTCGGTCTGGTTCTGGAACGCGTCCCAATAAAAGTGATTGATCTCCTGCGTGAACTCCGCTTTCATCCCCAAAGCATCCCAGCGCCACGCCCCCAGGATCATGTCGGAAAGTGTCTCCTGATTGGCATGCGCTTTTTCACGATCGCGGAAGAGCGATTCGAGCGCGTGCTCAGCACCCAAACGCATTTCGCTGGCCGCCGGAACCATCTTCTGCATCAGCGCTGCGCCTTCCGGAGTAAAGGGATCGGCCCAGAATAAATCGTCTGTCTCGATACCGACCTTCACCTTAGCCAGCGCCTGATGCCCGCAGTCCAGATTCTCGATCGTGTCGCGGAAAGTAAAGTCAGCATTACGATAGAAAGCCCAGTCGTATGAGTTCTTGAACTGATCGATGCTGGACTCGCCCGGTTGCCAGCCAGTAGCTGCGCCAAAAACCAGACCGGGCCAAGCCATCCCATAGAGCGACTCGCCGTCGTCATTCCAGGTGGTGTTAAGCAAGCCCATCGCGCCCAGCTTTTGGCCGTCACGCACAAAGTTGCGGATGTCTATAAAAGCGACGTCGAAATTCGGCCAGACTTGATTCCAGTTATTTGCGCCCGGCGCCACCACAACCCGCAGGCCGGCATCGCGATATGGTTTGATGATATTTTCATAGCTCGGCTTGGCATCGTAATCCCAGGGAACGGCGATCATGTCCTTGGGCAAGATGCCCAGCGATTGCGGATACTTCACCGCGATGTCGCCCCAGAACATGAGCTGTTTGTGATACGGCTGCAGAATCTCACTCACTTTCTGCATGTGCTCGAGATAAACATTGCCCAGGCCAACCTCGGCGGCGCGGGCAGCGGTCTGTCCGTGGCCAAGTTCAAATGTCTCATCGCCTCCAACATGCAAAAAAGGGCCGGGAAACAGCGGCACGAGATCCGCGTACATTGCCCTGATGATGTCGTAGGATTGTTGCTTCGTCGGCGTAAGCACGTGGCCATGCGGGCGCTCGGCAACATCGGCGTAGATTTCATACTTCAGCATGTGATGAAGATGTCCGAAGGTCTGCTGCTCGGGAAGAATTGTTACGTACAGCTCCTTCGCATAAGCCACCAGCGCCTTGATTTCTTCCGGCGTGAGCGCAGCCTCCTTGGGAGCAACCAGAGGCTGGCTTGCGAAATCGAACACATGCTCCATGTAAAGTCCGAAGAGATTCACTTTGTATGAGGCCAGAGTGCGGATCTGGCGCTTCATGAAGTCTTCCGTCGGAATGGGGCCGCGGCTGATGTCGTCCTGGACACCCCGCCACTCCATGCTCGGCCAGTCGCGAATCGAAACTGCAGGACAGACTAATTTCCCACCTTCGACATGCAGCAGTTGCCGCAGCGTCTGCACTCCGTAGAACAATCCTTGCCCGGTATTAGCGGCAACGATCAAATGAGAATCGTCGGCGAACAAAAGATAACCCTGGTCGCCAATCGAATCCGCTTTCAAGCCTTTCATTTCCAGAAATTCCTTGACGCTGCGATCCTCCAGGCGCGCCAAAGTGATGGTGCTCCGTTCCTCTTTCGCCTGCGCATTTTCGCCAGTAATGCGGAGCGTGAGTCCAGATTGGTCATGAATCTCCTCCGCCAAAGTTTCCGCTGCAATTCGGTCTTCGGATTGATGTCCGAACTCCACAAGGATTCTGGTCGTAGTCCTGACGTGAAAATTGCCTTCGTGCAATTGCACTTCTTTCGGTTCAGGAATCAACTTCAATCCGCTGTTTGGACCCGGAGTTTCGGCTAACACGACTGGAATCAAAAATATAAGGACGACGGGAAGAAGCAGCACGGCTCTTTTCATTCGAGTCCCTGGGGAAGGATCTGAAATCTATTCTAGCGATAACGAACAGCGAAAGATGGCTGAGCGCTAACTTTTCGCGAACGCTTCTTTATTGACGACATAAGGCATTTTTGTGATATCGCCGCCGTAGTTGGATTCGAGAACGTCGATCAATCCCTGGACGCAGCGCCCGGCCATGCCCCTGTTAGGATCGGTGTCCAGCCGCGTGATGCGTGCCGCGCTCGCGAAGTGCGGCATCAGGCGGCAACGGTCGGCGATGGATGGGTCGCGCAGCGGAGAATCGGCGGGCAACGGCTCTTTTTCGTAAACATCTAGAGCAGCGCCGGCAATCCAGTTTTCGCGTAGCGCACGAACCAGCGCCGCTTCATCCACTACCGGGCCGCGTGAATTATTCACCAGGAAAGCCGTGGGCTTCATCATGCGCAAAGTACGTTCATCGAACAAATGGTAGGTGGGCGTGGAACTTTCTCCGGGACGCAACAGGGGCACATGCACGCTGACAAAATCCGCTAGGCGCAGAGCATCTTCAAACGGAACATACTTGATCCAATTTCTTTCCTTCGTAATGCCGCGAGCATGGCGCAGATCCATGGTTTCCTGGATGGCTTTGATGTAATCGTGATTTTCGTAAGCCGGGTCGTAGCACAAGATGTTCATGTCGAAGCCGGCGCATTTCTTGATAAGCGCCAGCCCGATCCGCCCTGTTCCAATAATGGCAATCGTCTTGCCGGTGATCTCATCCCCGAGGAACGGCAGGTAGGGATGCCAGTAGCCCCAGCGGTTTTCGCGGGTAAGATGCTCGGCACTCCACATCTTGCGTGCCAGCATGCCAAGCATCAGAAATGCAAACTCCGCGGTCGCTTCGGTGAGAACATCTGCCGTGTGGGTAAACGGAATTTTGTAGCGGTTCGCGTCGGCACGATTGATGTTGTCAAAGCCCACCGCGATCTGGGCAACCACCTTCAAGCTGCGCTTGCCGGCTTCAAAGACCTCGGCATCGATCGGATCGCGAAGCGTTGTGATCAATCCATCGACGCCAGACGCCACTTTTTCGATGATGAGGCTCTTCGGCGGAGCCTCCGGGTTGGGATAGACTTCGACTTCATAGCCGCGATTACGGAGCAGGGTCAGCGCTTCTCCAATGTCACAGGTCGCAAAAACGCGAAGTTTCTGGCTCATGGTTTCAACTAGAACGAAAGCTGAAAATATCATACCCGACGCTTTGGTCCTGCCACTGGACGATCAAAATCCATCAGCCACGAAGTTCACTATCAGCGGCCCCGCTCACAATTGGGGATGAAAAAAATCTTTAAACACAGGGTGCACAAGGGTCTATTTCCTTAAGGATCCAGAAATCGTCGAATCGGATTGTCTTAAGTTATAATTGCGCGCTGATGTCACTGAGCTCCGGCACGAAACTCGGCCCTTATGAAATTCACTCGTCGCTAGGCGCTGGCGGAATGGGCGAGGTATACCGCGCTCGTGACGGCCGCCTCAATCGTGACGTCGCGATTAAAATTCTGCCCGCATCTTTCTCTACCGATCCCGACCGCCTGCAGCGCTTCGCGCAGGAATCCCGTGCCGCAGCCGCGCTCAACCATCCCAACATTCTTTCCATCTACGATATCGGCGAGGATCACGGCGCGCCCTACGTAGTTTCAGAACTGCTTGAAGGCGAGACTTTGCGCGACCGTCTGCGCGATACCGCGCTTCCCTCCCGCAAGGCCATCGACTACGCTCAGCAAATTGCGAGCGGCCTCGCCGCTGCGCACGAGAGGGGCATCGTCCATCGCGATCTGAAGCCTGAAAACATTTTCATTACGCATGACGGACGCATAAAGATTCTCGACTTCGGTCTCGCCAAATTTACTCGCCCGGAAGCCGACGCCTCCGGCGAGGAACCTACGCAAGTCGTCGCCACCGACGCGGGAACTGTCATGGGCACGGTTGGCTACATGGCGCCCGAGCAAGTCCGTGGCAAACCCGCCGATGCGCGCGCCGATATTTTCGCATTTGGCGCCATCCTCTACGAAATGCTCTCCGGCAAACGCGCCTTCCACGGCGACTCGCCGGTTGATACCATGAGCGCGATCCTCAAAGAGGATCCTCCGGACCTGTCAGAGACGAACCGCAACGTCCCACCCGCGCTGGAACGCATCGTCCGCCACTGCCTGGAGAAAAATCCTGCCGAGCGTTTTCAATCCGCGCGCGACGTGGCTTTTAATCTCGGAGCTCTCACCGATATCTCGACGACGAGCCGCGGCGCTATTCGCGCCATCCCGGAGGAACCCTCGGCGAGCCGTTGGCTTCTGCCGCTCGTCGTTGTGGTCCTTTTGCTGGGATCGTGGGCGGGCATTTACTGGCTCGCGCATCGCGGAGTCGCTGCCTCCAATCCAACTTTCCATGAAGTCACTTTCCGCAACGGCACCATCTGGGCTGCGCGTTTCGCTCCTGATGGCCAGACCGTTGTTTACGGTGCGGCCTGGGAAGGCCAGCCGCAGGAGATATTCTCCACCCGCTTCGATAGCACCGACTCGCGAAGTGTCGGCTTACCCCCCGCGCAAATTCTTTCCATCTCTTCAAAAGGCGAGATGGCTATTTCATTGCATCCCACGAATAACCGAGCTTTCTCGCAAAGTGGAACGTTGGCACGCGTTCCACTCGCAGGAGGAGCGCCCCGCGAAGTAATCGACAATGTCATGTGGGCGGACTGGACGCCCGACGGCCAGTCGCTGGCTGTCATCCGCCCCGGTACAACTTCTTTATCTCATCTCGAATTTCCAGCCGGGAATGTGATCTATGAACCTCGCGGCTGGGTGAGCCACGTGCGTTTCTCGCCGAGCGGAGAGTATGTGGCGATCGCCGATCATGTGCCCGGCGGGGACGACGGACGCGTCGTTATCATCGATTCGCACGGAAATCCTAAATCAAGTTCTTCTTTTTACTCGAGCGTCGAGGGATTAGCCTGGGCCCCCAGTGGCAAGGAGGTTTGGTTCTCCGCAGTGCCAGCCGGTTCGGCACGAGCCCTCTACGCGCTGGATTTTTCGGGCAAGGAACGCCTAATCTACCGGGCGCCCGGTGGGCTCACCTTGCACGACATCAGCCGCGGCGGACTCGTGCTTATGACTGCCGACAAAGCTCGCATAAATCTTTCGGCACTCGCCCCTGGCGAGACGCGCGAACGCAGTCTCTCGTGGTTTGACTGGTCTTTGCTCAACGATATGTCTGCCGATGGAAAGACCATCGTTTTCTCTGAGACCGGCGAAGCGTCGGGTGCAAATTACAGTATTTTTTTGCGTAAGACGGATGGTTCTCCGGCGGTTCGCCTGGGTGATGGTGGCTTCGGGTTTCTTTCTCCCGACGGTCAATGGGTTGTAACTCTGGTTGGATCTCCGGCCAATCTGACGCTGCTTCCCACTGGAGTTGGCGAGCCCAGGAAACTAACCGATGACAAGGCTGATCATTTCAACGCTGCCTGGTTGGCAGATGGCAAGTCGATCGTTTTCTCTTCCGCCGAACCAGGACGGAAGGCGCGCACCTTTTTTCTGGATATCCAGGGCGGCGCAGCGCGGCCCATCACTCCCGAGGGCACAGTCGGCAATCGCATGACTCCGGACGGAAAGTTTCTCCTTGCCGGAGACGAGAAACATGAGGAGTGGCTTTATCCACTTGCAGGTGGAACTCCACAAAAACTCAACTTTAGTTTAAATGCCGACGAATTCACCGTCGGCTTAACCGCCGACGGCAAAGATTTGCTAGTGGGAAGACACGGCATTCCGATGAAGATTGTGCGCGTGGATCTCACGACAGGAAAGCGTGAGCCCTGGAAGGAAATCTCTCCCGCAGATCCAGCCGGAGTTCAGAGCATCGTATACATCAAGTTCAGCGCGGATGGAAAATCTTACGCCTATTCCACCTTACGCGTGCTCTCCGATCTCTACGTAGTCGATGGTTTGAAATAAGAAGCGATGAAATACCGCCCGGTGCCAATCGTTTGATAATTGTCGGAGTGGCGGCCTGTCCACGCTGTTCAAAACTTCCAGCGTGTGGATTTTCCTACGAAATCCTTCTCCCACAGCCCGAATACGACCTTCGGACGCACCGCGAAGACAGGTTCTTTCATGGACAGAATGTCCTGCTCCATGCCCTTCATATCAAACTTGTACTTGCGCTCATATTTCGGAAGAAACTTGCGGCGCGTCGCAACGTCGGCAATCTCCGCGATACCTTCCACGATCACCGCTTCGTGCGCGTGCTCCGTGCACACGACGCAGTGGCGGTTTTCGGCAAGATTGCGGGCTTTACGCGATTTGCTGCCGGTGCTGAACAGTAGCCGGCCATCCTGCCACAGGCCCCAGACCACCATGGTGTGAGGAGAGCCGTCTGGCTTGACGGTGGTGATCCAATAGTTGTGAGATTTCTTCAGGCGCTGATCGGCCCAACTCCACGGGAGCAGGCCTTTATTGCCTGCGGGCAATCCGTAGCCGGGTGCATGCGGACGGCTGGCTTTGGGGTTTCCGGCTCGCGACGAAATCTTCTTCGCTGGCACGAATCTGGCTCCAATCTCTACGGAGGTCTTCAGAGATTTTTTCGGGTCCATTGGTCGATGCGTTCGCGCGCCTGCTGCAGGTTCTCCAGAGAATTAGCTACACTGAAGCGGAGGTAGCCTTCACCGAACGCCCCGAAGGATGTGCCGGAGAGCGCCGCCACCCCAGCCTGCTCCAGCAATGCATCCGCCAGAGCTTTTGACTTCCAGCCAGTCTTCGTAATGTTCGGGAAAACGTAGAATGCGCCTTTCGGCAAACGGCAGGAAAAGCCCTTGATCTTATTCAAGCCAGCGACAAATACATCGCGCCGCCGCTTGAACTCTTCGCACATGCGATCCACCGAACTCTGGTCGCCGCGCAGCGCCTCGATGCCGGCCATTTGCGTAAAGCTGGCCGTGCAGGAATTCGAATTCGTCATCAGGCGCGTGATGTGCGCCGCGAGGTCCGGACGCATGACGCCATATCCCATGCGCCATCCAGTCATCGCGTAGGTTTTCGAAAAACCGTCTAGCAGGATGGTTCGCTCTTGCATCCCAGGCACGGACATAATGGAGAAGTGCTGGCCTTCAAAAAGCAAGCGGCTGTAGATTTCATCCGATAAAACGAGAATGTTGCGGTCACCGATGGTCCTGGCTACCTGCTCGACATCCTTGCGCTGCATGACACCGCCGGTGGGATTATGCGGTGAATTCAGAATTATTAATCTCGTCCGCTCCGTGATCAAGCCTGCGAGCTCATCGACGTCCAGCAAAAAATCATAGTCTTCGCGAAGCTGGATTGGAACCGCCTTGCCGCCCACGTAGTTGATCATCGATTCATAGATGGGAAAGCCGGGGTTGGGATAAATAACCTCATCTTCCTCATTGATAAGCGAGAGAATCGTAAAGAAAATAATTGGCTTACCGCCAGGCACAACTACGACTTCTTCGGGTGAAACCTTTATTCCACGCGTGCGGCTCACGTACTCGGCGATCGTTTGCCGCAATTCCGGTAGGCCGGCGGACGGACCGTAATGCGTCCAACCTTTGTGGAGCGCGTCCACCGCAGCTTCGATGACATTTGAAGGCGTGTCGAAATCCGGCTCCCCGATTTCGAGGTGAATGATGTTCTTCCCTTGGCGCTCGAGTGCTCGCGCCTTATTTAAAACTTCGAAGGCAGTTTCCGTACCCAGCCGCGACATGCGGCGGGCTAGTTGCAATTCATGTTGTGTGGTTTGTGCCATGATGACCAGCGCTCCTAACAACCGAACGGCACATTATACGCTGGGATCCAAAGAGTCCTGACAGGCGACGGAGATGCCGGCCCGAGGATCGAGGATCGAGGGCGGAATCGCCATTTCTATGTGGTAATTCCTTGTTCGAAGGATTACTCCGAAACGCTGTGCTCTTCGCTTTGCGCACGAAGCACCCGATCAACGGAGTATGGCGCGCGGTGGCGGGGTTCATGGTAATGGCGTACTTGCATTTCGCCGAGCAAGCCAATCGCGAGGAGATTCAGGCCGCCGAGGAGCAGGCCTAGAGCGGCCATCATCAGTGGACCGTGGGCCCCCATCACGGGAACATGACGCAGAAATTTCTCCGCGCCCAGCCACGCTACGATACCACTGCCGCCCAACATGCTAAGCACACCGAAGGTCCCGAAGAAGTGCAGGGGACGAGAAAGATAACGGAGTAAAAAGCGGATCGTGATCAGATCGAAGAAAACTCGGAACGTACGCGAGATTCCGTAGTGCGAAATGCCACGCTCACGATTGATATTGCGAATCGGAACTTCGCAAATCGACGCCCCATACCATGAGGCCAGCGCGGGAATGAAGCGGTGCAACTCACCGTAAAGCGGCACCTGCTCGAGAATCTCACGGCGATAGGCTTTAAAGGTTGTCCCGAAATCGTGAATGTCCACGCCACTCAGCTTCGCCATCAGCCAATTGGCCATACGGGAGGGGATGCGACGCATCCAGAAGTTATCTACACGAACCTTGCGCCAGCCGCTGACAATGTCATAACCGGCCGCAATCTTCTCCAGAAAAATCGGGATGTCCGCGGGATCGTGTTGCAGATCGCCATCCATGGCGATGATGTACTCGCCGCGGGCATGGTCGAAACCGGCGGCCAGTCCGGCGGTTTGGCCAAAATTTCGGCGCAGCTTGACCACTGTGACCCGGCTATCCACCGCGGCAATTTCGCGCAGCATGGCAAAAGTGTGATCGGCGGACCCGTCGTCCACGAGCACGATTTCGAAACTCTCGCCCGCTGTCTCCATGACCGCTTTCAGCCGGTCGTAGAGATCGGTGACGTTCTCCTGCTCATTGTGTAAGGGGACGACGATGGAGTATCTGGGCACGGTCTTTTTATTATAGCGTGAACTCTTCCGCGAACTCTACAATTCGTTCCACAAATGTATCCCGGCTTATCCAGCCGCGCTAGCCTCCCGAGTGAGCTCAAGGATTTGAATTCACTAAGGTCACCCTTGCTCTTTCAGCTTTAATCGGGATTTGTTCTCTTCCATGAAGGCTTTGATGTCGTTGGCTGCTCCCAGAAGCCGATTCCACTGCTCGTAATACAATGTAACGGGAAAACGTCCCAGGCCATAAACGCTGACCCCACCCTTCTCTCCAACCTTGAAAATCAGGTCTCCGCTGCGCTTTTTAGTCTCCACTTCCTTTTCTAACTGCGACAAGCGGGCTTTCAGTTCGTCGTACGTCGGCTCTGACATGCGATTCCTCGTTTATGAAGTTTTTGAATTCAATGTTAGTTCCTATAGTAACTGTCCTTAGCCTGCGTCATGCAACTTTCAAGCACAATTTAGAATCTAGCTCAGCGGAAAGCAAGTTCACTTGTAAAGGTATGTAAAACCGAGCGGTTGGGCCGGAAATCAATGCGGGGGCTGCTAGAATAATCAAACACCCGTTCGCAAGCTGTGGAACCGTTCTCCAGGAGAAATAATTGTTCATTCGCGCCGCCGCCAGGCTTTTCGTTCTCTTTTCACTTGCGTCTTCCATTTCAATAATTGCCGCTGCACAGCAAACGCAGACGCCGGACGCGAGCACTCCGCCGACCCAAAACAATCCTTCGGAAACACCGTCGGGAACAGATCAGAAGCCAAAAGACACTGAGCCGAAGGCGCTCGGCACGCCCCTTCCCGCGAACACCGACAAGAACGACAAAAACTCCGGCACCTCGAATGACCGTCTTTTCTTTGCGCTTCCCAACTTCCTTACCTTGCAGAATGCCGGCCAAGTCCCGCCCCTTACCGCGGGGCAAAAATTCAAGGTGGTGTTCAGAAGTTCATTCGATCCTGTGCAGTATGCCTGGTACGGATTCTTGGCGGGGATTAGCCAGGCCGAGAACAGCGAGCCTGGTTATGGACAAGGCTGGGAGGGATATGCCAAGCGCTATGGCTCGGCCTTTTCCGATGGGACGATTGAGAATTTTATGACCGGGGCAGTTCTTCCCTCACTGTTACATCAGGACCCGCGATTCTTTCAATCCGGTAAAGGGCCCTTCGTCAAACGGACTGAATATGCGGTAAGCCGAATCTTTGTCACTCGAACCGATTCGGGGAAAGCCCAATTCAACTACTCCGAAATTGTTGGTAGCGCGCTGTCGGCCGCAATCTCCACTAACACCTACCATCCCCGATCTTTCATCACCACTCGTTACGACCCGAGCACCGGCATGGTGCAGTACATACACAATGCGTCGGACCGCACGTTGCCGAATACTCTCAGCGTGTGGGGAACCCAAGTGGGCTATGACACTATAACCATAGTGGTAAAGGAATTTTGGCCTGATATTCACCGCAAGTTAACACACAAGCACGAGGCCGCGCCGCAAGCCGTCAACTCCACGCCATAAGTCGCCGACGGCCTCGCGCAAAACGACCAGCAAACCTTAGATGAAAACATTAATAACCGGCAGCAGTGGTCACCTGGGGGAAGCGCTGGTGCGGACTTTGCGGGAAAAGAGCCGCGACATTATCGGGCTCGACATTCTTCCATCGCAATTCACGGATGTGGTTGGGTCGATCGTAGACCGGCGTCTAGTAAGACAATGCATGGTAGGTGTGGACGCGGTGATCCACACCGCAACGCTGCACAAGCCCCACGTCGGAACTCACGATCGCAAAAGCTTCGTCGACACCAACATCACCGGCACGCTGAATCTATTGGAAGAGGCCGTGCTTGCCGGGGTGAAGTCATTCATCTTCACTAGCACGACCAGCGCCTTCGGAAGCGCTCTTACTCCACCCGAAGGAAGCCCGGCGGCCTGGATTACCGAAGACGTTATTCCGCTTCCCCGAAACATTTACGGTGTAACTAAAAATGCGGCGGAAGACCTTTGCGAGTTATTCCACAGGAAGCACGCGCTAGCTTGCATCATCCTGAGAACGTCGCGTTTCTTTCCCGAGCAGGATGACCGCAAAGAGATGCGCGAGTCGTACGACGATACCAACGCTAAAGTGAACGAGTTTCTTTTTCGCCGAGTCGATATCGAGGACGCGGCAATCGCCCATTTGCTCGCCATCGAGCGGGCGCCCACCATCGGTTTCGGGCGGTACATCATTAGTGCGACCACGCCGTTCACTCGTGACGATCTGGTTGATCTGCGCCACAACGCGCCCTCGGTACTGCGTCGCAGGATTCCGGAATACGAGCCGGAGTATGCGCGCCGGGGCTGGAAGATGTTTCCCGGGATTGACCGCGTGTACGTGAACGAACGAGCCAGAACCGAACTGGGCTGGCAACCCCGCTACGACTTCAAATTCATTCTCGATAGACTGAAGTCCGATGCTGATCCGCGGAGTGAACTCGCGCGCGCAATCGGTTCAAAAGGTTACCACTCCGAAATCTTTTCCGAAGGTCCTTATCCAGCAGAATGATTTTTTACTTCGTACAGGGGCGACTTATGCAGCCGGCTTGAAGATAACGCCTTGGCTCGTTCTGCTGTTCATGATCACGCGCATGGGCGTATCAAAATGTAGATGTCGGACACAACCGTCTTCATCTTCCGACGGCTGTCCGCTCAACCACTCCCAGTCTACCGAGCCTTCCCCGGCATCGGGATTTGCCGTAAAGTAGCCGATCTGAAATGCGGTGAGATTCTGGAAAAAATGGCTGCCTTGCGAAGGGGTCACGCGAAAATCTCGAAAGCCCGCTTCCACGATCACGCGCGCCCCGGAGATTTCATCCCACTCCACGGGAATTCCAAGCCACGGATCATTCGATCCCCAGCGCCCCACTCCTACCAGCAGGTATGGACGATTTTGGGCGCTTAGCAAGCCGTTGAAGTAAGCCACGGCCTTGGCGACTTCCTGACTTCTGCTGCGCTCGAAACGATGCGAGTCGACGACCACGATGTCCTGCAAGTTCTCGATGCGGCCATTGCCCAGAACTTTATTGCTCTGGCAAAGAAGCTGCCGAGGGTCGACGTCGCCCACGGACAGATCCTGGTGATCGCGCGAAAGGGTCAGCGGCCGGACTTGCAGAAACCCAAACTCAGCCGGTTCGCCTGACTGACGCGGCAGGCGGACCGCAAATTCGATCTCCACCGGAATACCCAGAGCGTGTTCCCCGGCCTTTACCAGGGTTTCAAGAATGGCTGCCAGTGGAAATAAATTGTGTTTGAGGATCGGCGCGAAGCTCACAATGCGAACGCCGGGCCTGCTCACGCCGTCGTACACCGCCTCATTATCGTCCGAATAAGTGGAACCAACCGCGGGCAGCGTGCCATCGGCTTCTGCCACGTCGAGAGCGCAGCGCATCTCGTGCAGATGCCCCGGACGCCCCTCGGGCACGCCGTTTAATGAGAGGGCCCAGAACTCGGTTTGTGAGTTTGCGAGAATATCCTCCACCGACGAGAATTGCAGCAGACTTTGCGGATAGCGCGGGCAGAACGTCAGACACTTCCCGCCATCGACCACCGCTCGTCCCAACCCCAGAGCCACCGCGGCAATTCCATCGGAAAAAGTCATTGGCGCTACAGGATAGAAATTGTGCGATCGCACCACGCCGGAAAAATCTGGGTAGAAGCGCTCCGCGTGTACCGCCCCAACCATCTGCTGCACAATCACCGCCATCTTTTCTTCTTCCAGCCGGTAGGGAGTGGCGCGGACATAAGCCTTCGCGTGGCGACTGAAGGTAGAAGCGTAGACGCGCTTGATGGCATCGACCAACTCTGCCAGTCGCATCAAGAGATCCGGTTGCTGATTCCCCAGCATGAAAGTCTCATACACTCCAGTAAAAGGCTGGTACTGGGAGTCTTCGAGCAGACTTGAGGAGCGCACGGCGAGGGGATACGTAACCTGTTCAAGGAAGACTTTTAAATCTTCCTGCAACTTCGGAGCAAGTTGCGCGGCCAGAAACCTCTGCAGAATCTCAGCGTCGTCGTCACACCCCAAAGCGAAGTCCAGCAGATTATTTTCCGCCACGAATTGATCGAAGTTATCCGAAGCCAGGACCAAGGCCGGCGGCACTGCGATGCGAATGCCGGGAAAACGCCGCGCGATGCGATTCTTGCGCAAAAGATGGCGTACGAATGCCAGCCCGCGAGCCTTTCCCCCCAAGGACCCCGATCCGATGCGCAGGAAGCCTGAATCCGAGGGCCTGAAGGTTTCCGCATTGAAATCGCCGATCAGCAATTCACTTTGCTCACGCCGGTAATCGTTGATCGAATCGATCAAGTCGCGCCGCAGATGCTCTGGACCGTTGAAGTCCGAGACTTTGCGCGGCCGCAGCTTCGCGGCCAGAGCGAATTCGGTGCGCGCCATTAGCCAATGAGAAAAGTGGTTGCTCTGCGCGTGGAAAGTCAAGCTTTCGGCGGGAACACTTTGCAACTGCTCCTCAAGCTCGTTCAAGTCTTTGGCGCGGGCAACTTCTCGAAGATCCGGCAGACGAAAGATGAAATCGCCAAACCCAACCTGTTCGGTGAGAATCCGGCGCAAATCTCTGAGCAGCGTTGGGGAACGTTTGCGAAGAAACGAATACCCCGCAGCCAGCGCCCGCGGACGAAATTCCGTGCGGCTCGTCTGCAACACCACCGGCACGTCGGGCACCAGCGCCTTCATCAGTCGGGCAAGTTCAAAACCGGCCTCGGGGCTGAGCTTGCCCTCCAAGGGAAACTCCACGTCAGAGACCAGGCCGATCAAATACTCGCGATACTCCTGCACTAACTGGGCGGCATCTTCAAAGTTCGAACTCAACAGAATTTTTGGCCGTGCCTGCATCCGGACCAGTTTGTGAGCGACGTTTATGCCTTCCTGAATCACGCGCCGCGACTGTTTAATTAACTCGGTGTAAATCACCGGCAAAAAGGACGAGTAGTAACGAATATTGTCTTCCACCACCAGCAACACGGGCACTCCCATGGCCCGCGTGTCGTGCAGGACATTACGCTTGTCCTCGATGTACTTGACGATTGCTATGAGAATTCGCGCATTGCCCTGCCACAGGAAGATTCGTTCGATATCCGTGACCGGATTCCGGCTGATGAAGTCCTTTACTTCGCGATAGTCATAGGCCAGTACGACGACTGGAACATCAAGCCCGGCGCGCTTCACCTCTCGCGCCAACTGTGCTGCGGTCATATCGGCGACCGCGAGATTGGTGACAATCAAGTTGAACCGCGGTTGCGACCGAGCCAGTGCAATCGCCTCACCGCAACTCGAAACATGCGTGATGCCGGGAATCTGCCGCAGGTTCAGTTCGAGCGATTCATCGATGAGAAGCTCGTTCAGCCGGCCGTCTTCACGGAGAATAAAAGAATCGTAGAGACTGGAGACCAGAAGGATATTCTGGACCTTGAAGGGCATCAGGTTATCGAAGCCTTCAAGGCGGGCTTCGGCATCGAGGAGGGGTTCGGTGATGGTGCGGGTGGTCATGCTCGTTAACAGCTAATCATACTCGCGCGATGACAGCCCGCGGCAGGGTTGGTGCAGGGCTCGGACTGTCCGGTCGAGCGACTCTCGACGGGTTGCTACTAAAAGAAATACGCCAAGTAATGCACGCATCAAAGGCCGCGTCGACCACCGCCTTAGCGAGCTTGCCAGTGCTTCGGATCACGTCTGCCGTGGAAGCAAGCGATTACGACGATCCGATGCTCTTGCACTTCGAAGAAGATTCCGTAGGGAAAGCGCCTCACGCCAGCACGCTGCCATCCCCTGTGGAGAAATTGGAATTGCCGTGGGTTTGCTGAGATTGCCTCGACGGTTGCTTCAATCGCCCGTGCGAAACGCTCTCCGAGTTCGGGGCGTATGCTGTCATACCATGTCCGCGCTTCGGCCAAGTCCGCATCCGCCTCTGGTGTCCAGACAACAGGGAGTGTCACGGTTTTCTAAGCAGGCGCGGCTTGACTTGCTCCCAGGGAATCACATCGGAAGGATTCTGCTCATGGCGAGCGATGCGACGGTCCAGCTCAGCGCGTTGTGCGTTGGTGAGGGATGCCGCGTCTGCTTCGAGGCTTTCCCAGACCGCATCGAGCAGCTCGGCTTTTTCGGCCGCGGAAAGGCTGCTGATCTGATTCCGCAAATCGCTCATTGCCTACAACGCTATCGCGATTTGATCGATGAAGCAAGCACTGAAGCCATCGAGGAGCGCTTCGGCGTCGGGAAGAGTCCAGATGATTGGGCGGGTGGTCATGGCGATAGGATTTGGTCGGCGTCACGAAGGAAAGAAACCGATGGATTTGTCGGCTTCAAACGGACCATTACTTCGGTTCCTGGCGAAAACCCCGCATTGAGAGACCACGATCAAAATCCCTTGCCGCAAAGAACGCGGCAAGGGTTGGGCGTCCGCTTTTCAGAGACTGCATGCAGCAGCCGGGCTTGGCCCGGTGGACAGCCGAGGGTTGGCTGTCCCTACATGGTTCGTGTCTAGACCAGACCTTGATCCAGCATCGAGTCGGCTACCTTGAGGAAGCCCGCGATGTTGGCGCCGTTCACCAGGTTGCCGGGCGTGCCGTACTTCTCGGCCGTCTCGTAGCAGTTGCGGTGAATGGAGATCATGATCTTATGCAACCTGTCATCCACTTCTTCGCGCGTCCAGGAAATGCGTGCGCTGTTCTGCGACATCTCCAGACCTGAAGTTGCCACGCCGCCCGCATTCGCCGCCTTCGCCGGACCGTAGAGAATCTTGGCATCCAGGAACAGCTTGGTTGCGTCCAGCGTGCTCGGCATGTTGGCGCCTTCGGCCACCAGCTTGATGCCATTCTTCAGCAGGTTGGCCGCATCCTTCGCGGTGATTTCGTTTTGCGTGGCGCTGGGGAATGCGCAATCCGCTTTGATATTCCATAGCGGGTTGTGCTCCAGCTTCACGTCCGTCGGCATGAAGATTGCTTTCTTGTAGCGTTCCGAATAATCGCGAATGCGCCCGCGCTTCACGTTCTTCAACTCCAGAACGTAAGCCAGCTTCTCGCGATCAATTCCATCCGGATCGTAGATCACGCCATTCGAATCGGACACGGTCAGCGGCTTCGCGCCCAGGTCGAGCAGTTTCTCGATGGTGTATTGTGAAACGTTGCCGCTGCCTGAAACCAGGCAGAGCTTGCCTTCGAGCGAGTCTTTCTTGCTCTTCAGCATTTCGCTAGCGAAGTACACGCAGCCGTAGCCGGTTGCCTCCGGGCGAATTAAAGACCCGCCCCAGTTCAAACCTTTACCCGTGAGCACGCCGGTGAATTCATTGCGCAGCCGCTTGTACTGCCCGAAGAGATAGCCAATTTCGCGTCCGCCTACGCCGATGTCGCCGGCGGGAACGTCCGTATCGGGCCCGATGTGCCGCGCGAGTTCCGTCATGAAGCTCTGGCAGAAGCGCATCACTTCGTTATCACTTTTCCCTTTTGGATCGAAATCCGACCCGCCCTTGCCGCCGCCCATGGGCAGCGTAGTGAGTGAATTCTTGAATACCTGCTCGAACGCCAAAAACTTCAGAATGCCGAGGTTGACCGAGGGATGGAAGCGCAGCCCGCCCTTATAAGGACCGATCGCGCTGTTCATCTCAATACGGAAACCACGGTTCACCTGCACTGCGCCTTGGTCGTCGACCCAGGGCACGCGAAACATCAATACGCGCTCCGGTTCCACAACCCTGTCGAGAATGCGGTTGGACTGATATTCAGGATGCTTCGCCAGTACTAACCGTAGAGAATCAAACACTTCTCGAACCGCCTGATGGAATTCAGGTTCGGCTGGATTCTTCGCCTTCACACTAATCATCACATCTTCAATGTAGTCGCTCGGAGCCTTGATTCCGGGCGAAGTCAGAGTGCCAGACGTCATGGTCCTACCTCCGTAGGTACATCAATTAGAAAACCTATCCAATTCTGCTCTTATCTGCCAAACAAACAAGGACCCGCCGCACCGCCTGCGGTGATGCTTGTCACTACTTAATCATCTCTCGGTCATATAGTTACGGCCAATAAGGGCCGCACTTTCAGGGTTGCCGAGGGCGTCAGTGGCGGTTGGTTGAGCGCAACGCACTCAGGCCGTCACCCGAAAAGGATACTCCTGCTGGGCCGGTGAACATAGAAAATCGTTGAGAGGCTTCGGCTCTCTTCCCACTCGGAAAGATAAACACAGATTGGAAGATTGACCGCAGCTGACGGCAGGCGTAGTGTTTGGTTTCTCTCAGCGGATTGCTGCTGCTGAGGGACCGGAGGCACGAACATGTTTTGTTCGGGTTGCGGGAATAACGTGCCGGTAGGTGAGAAGTTCTGTAGAGTTTGCGGAAAAGAAACTTCCGCCACCGGAGCACCAGCACCTGCGCTTGGACCATCCGCGGAAGGCAGCATTTTCCCAGCGCAGACCAGCGGCAAAGCAATCGCCAGTCTGGTTTGCGGTCTCTTTACGTTTGTGTTTCCGATGTCGATTTTGGCGATCGTACTCGGGCATCTCTCTGTCTCAGAGATTCGCAGGAGCGCTGGGCGACTGAAAGGCGAGAGCCTCGCGATCACAGGACTTGTCCTGGGCTACGTTGGGCTAGCGATTATTCCGGTCGTCTTGATCATCGCCGCCATCGCTATTCCCAATCTTCTGCGCGCGCGTGTGGCGGCAAATGAATCGTTGGCAATGGCGTCGGTTCGGCAATTGGCCGCTGCGGAAATTGCATACTCCTCGTCGCACTCCGAGTCCGGATACAGTTGTAGTCTCTCCGATCTGGCTGCGGCCGGATTGATCGATGCGAAGTTAGCGCGCGGCCAGAAGAACGGGTACGTCTTCGAATTGTCAGGTTGCCGTGCAGATGGCGCAACCGCGCGGTATTTGCTGGTGGCTTACCCTCTCGCTCGGAATCAAACTGGTGGCAAATCCTTTTGCTCTGACGAAACGGGTGTCGTCAAGACAGACATATCGGGCTCGCGCCAACATTGCAACGGGAGAGTCCTGCGGTGAGAGTGAAGAAATCGTAGGTTGTGCAGCATCGCTAACTGCCTGCAAAAAAAGGATCGAGACTTTCTAACTAATAGGTCTTCTTCTTCGGCAATCCTCACAAATGCCGTAAATTTGAAAGGTGTGGCGGGTGGTGGCGTAATTGTGCCGGTGTCCGATTTCCTTCTCCAGTTGCTCCACTTCGCGGGAAAAAAACTCCACCGAACTGCCACACTCGGTGCAGACCATGTGGTGATGGCTGCGCCGGTTGTACTGATGCTCGTACCGCGAGATGCCGTCATGAAAGGCGACTTCACTGGCTAGCCCGCATTCGGCCAGCAGTTTCAAAGTGCGGTAGACCGTGGTGTAGCCGATACCGGCATCCTTCTTCTGCACCAGGCGGTGCAATTCGTCGGTCGAGAGATGGTCGCGGGTTTCCAGGAACGAGCGCAAAATCGTATCCCGCTGGGCCGTCTGTTTCAGGCCAACCCGCTTGAGATGCTGGTGAAGAATGTCCTGCGCTTCGCGCACCATCTCACGCGAGATGGAAGGCTGATCATCGATGCGCTTCTGCAACATGAATCGTCAGGATAGCACCGGCATCTTGAAAACAGAATTCATTTCGCGCGCAACTCGCTATTCGAGGTTGCCATTTGTGCCGTACACCCGTCCCACCCTAGAATCAAACTACTCATGAGCACAGTGTCCGCCAATGGCATTTCCACTTCCCGGCGTTCCTCTGCATTGCGGATTCTCGCGTGGCTGTTTGCGATCCTGATCCTGGCGATTGTGGGACTGATCGGCTACGCCTACTTTATTGCCCGCTCCGCCCTGCCCCAGCTTGATGGAAACCTAATTGTGAAAGGTTTATCGGGGCAGGTCAAAGTCACGCGAGACGCGCATGGCGTTCCCACGATCGAGGCCTCCAGCCTGGAGGATTTATTCTTCGCTCAGGGCTACGTCACGGCGCAAGACCGGCTCTGGCAAATGGACATCATGCGGCGTTTCGGAGCTGGAGAATTGTCCGAAATTCTCGGCGAGGACACGCTGAAGGTTGACCGCGAACAGCGCATCCTTGGCCTTCGGGCCGCAGCGAAGAAATCGCTCGCAATGGCCAGCCCGCGCGACCGGTCTTACATCGACGCATACGCGCACGGCGTCAATGCATTCATCGAAACCCATGCACGTTCGCTTCCGATCGAGTTTCACTTGTTGAAATATCGGCCAAAGCCGTGGCTGGCGGAGGATTCCATCGTCATCGCCAACCAGATGGTAAAGGATCTTAACTTCTATACATTCAAAGACGCGATCACTCGAGAAAAAATTCTTTCCAGGCTGGGCCCTGAACTCACCGCGGACCTCTACGTGAATCGATCATGGCATGACCGTCCTCCCACCGTGATGCGCGAAGATGTTAACGCCCAGCCGGCGCAGGGCGATTCCGATAAGAATAAAAATAACGACGACGAAGACGATGACGACGATGATTCCGGCCCCGACAATGTAGTGACCGAACGGACCCACTCTCTGGAAAACTGGGCACAGCACGCTCCAGAAGCGGTTAACGGATCGAATGACTGGGTGGTCTCCGGAGCGCACACCGTTACCGGCAAGCCCCTCCTCTCGAACGATATGCATCTCGGCCATCAGATGCCGAACCTTTGGTACGAAGCCCACCTCAAGTCGGGAAATAACTCAGTCAACCTGGATGTTGTTGGCGTGAGCCTGCCTGGAATGCCCTACGTGATCGTCGGCCACAATCAACGAATTGCCTGGGGATTCACAAA
>JBAVZU010000417.1:0-4064 GCA_049588915.1 Candidatus Sulfotelmatobacter sp. | reverse complement strand
GGCCTTCTCCTTGCATCAAGAACTAGCGCCTCCCCCACGCCATCTGACACAATAGTGCCTCCGGAGAAGAAGCCATGGGAAAATTTATTCTCGGTGTGGTCGTCACGATTCTTGTGTTGATTCTGGGCGGCCTCGGCCTTGCCATGCTGGGATTTATTCCTACCAATGCGAATGTTGCCCCACCGCGCCTCGAGCGCCGCATCGCCATGGCGGCTGTAGACGCGTCCATGGAGCGCCACGCTCTCCACCTCACCAATCCTTTGCCTCCTACCGACCAGAACTTCGAGGATGGCATGAAGCTCTATACCATGAACTGCGCCGTCTGCCATGGCGGTCTCGACCGCAAGCCCGCCTCCCTGGGGAACTCTTTTTATCCACCTGCTCCAAATCTCATCTCCGATCCGCCCGACGATCCCGAGTGGCATGTCTTCTACACCATTCGCACCGGTGTCCGCTACACCGGAATGCCCGCTTGGGACAAAACCCTCACCGAGCCGGACATGTGGAAGATCGCCAGCCTGCTCTCGCACATGGAAAAGTTGCCTCCTGCCGTTCAGGATTATTGGAAGACGAATTTCGGCGCCGCCGCCTCGGCCGGGGAAGACAGCAAAGAGGAACACAAACACGACTAACCAGTACTCGCAGGTCGCAACTTTTCCGGGTTCGTCATCGCGACCGCTATAATATTCGTTTGCATCTGGCCCTCGGTCCGGAACCGTTGGCCATGTGGAAGGAAATCATGCCGACTGACATCATCATGCCTCAGATGGGCGAATCCATTGTCGAGGGCACTATTACCAAGTGGTTGAAGAAACTTGGCGACAAAGTTCAGCGCGACGAACCTCTCTTCGAAATCTCCACCGATAAAGTAGATGCCGAAATTCCGGCGCCCGCTTCCGGCGTGCTGCAGGAGATCAAAGTAGCGGAAGGCGCAACGGTTGGCGTGAATACGATCGTCGGCACAATCTCCGCCGATGGCGAAGCCGCGTCCGCACCTGCCAAGCCGGTTTCCGCAGCCCCAGTTCCAGAAAAAGCAGTTGTGGCGAAGAAGGAAGTTCCCGAGAAGGAAGAGAAGCAGTTAACCGAGCCAATAACTGTTGCGCCCGCTGCCATCGCTTCGCCGGAAGCAGTGACCCCCGACGAAGAGGAGGCCCGCTCTTCGCCGCTAGTGCGCAAGATCGCCCGTGAGCACGGCATTCAGCTTTCGCAGATCGCAGGTACGGGACTCGGTGGTCGCATCACCAAACAGGACATCCTCTCGTTCATCGACAATCAATCTTCAGCGCCGGCCGCGGCTGCTTCTGCTGCTCCGAGTCCAGCCGCACCAGCACCGTCAACTCCATCCTCGCGCCCTGCTGTTGCACCAGCTTCGGCTCCTTATCCCGGTGATCTCGTTCCCATGAAAAATATGCGCAGGATCATTGCCCAGCGCATGATTGAGTCCCGCCGTACCAGCGCGCACGTCCACTGCATGTACGAAGTGGATTTCACTCGTATCGTTCATCTGCGTTCCAAACACAAAAACGGATTCGAGCAGCGCCACGGCGTTCGCCTCACGTTCATGCCGTTTTTCGTGCGCGCTGCCATCATCGCTCTCCAGCAGTGGCCGATCCTCAATGCCAGCCTCGAAGGCGACAATATTCGCTACCATCGACAGATCAACATTGGCATCGCTGTCGCCCTCGACTGGGGCCTTATTGTGCCCGTGCTCAAGAATGCTGGAGACCTCAACTTCCTCGGGCTGCAGCGTGGCATCACCGATCTTGGAGAGCGTTCACGCAGCAAGAAGCTTAAGCCCGAGGATGTCGAGGGCTCTACTTTCACCGTCACCAACCCCGGCCAGTTCGGGGCCGTCTTTGGCTTGCCTATTATCAATCAGCCCAACTCCGCCATCATGGGTGTAGGCGGCATCACCAAACAGCCGCTGGTTATCACGGACAAAGAAGGCAACGATTCAATCGCCATTCGTTCCGTCGTGCATCTCACGCTCGGCTATGATCACCGGCTCATCGACGGCGCCGTTGCCGACCAGTTCATGGCGATGGTCAAAAAGACGCTGGAAAATTGGAGTGAAGAAATCGGATAGCCTTGTCACACGGAAGGTTGGGTGCTCGCAGCGGGCGGATGTTTGCACCAGGTAGAAGCATTAAGGCATTCCACAGTTCCGTCAATTATTTTAGAAATGCCGTTTCTGAATTTTTCCGGATCAATGATTTCCCGCGCGGCGACAGCGTCTACAGTAGATAGCGCATTTTGCAGGAACAACATGGCCGCGTCTTTTTTTTCGGCTCCGGATTTCGTTGCAAATAAACTTTCGATGCCGCTTACCAACGCAGGAACAAACGCGATTCCCCGAAGCAATTGAGATAGAAAATTCATAAGCTCTCCTCTTTGCAGTTCTTACGGCAACTTCATGCCAATGTTGGCAAAACTCTGATAGCAGCAGATCTCTCATGTAAGGCTGGCCAAATATCGCTGAGCGCTGATAGATTGGGATCTGCTCCGTCGGTGGACTTGATAATGAGTGCCAGGCAAAGCGTTAGTTCGATGACTTTGCTCAACGCCAGCGCGAGCAAGCCTTCATCGCAGTTCACGCGACTGCGGCAATCTTCAGTATGTTGGCAGTCGGACAGAGTCGCATTCTTCAAGTTGGGATAATCGTAGTAATCGGTACTGTGCTCATGGTTCTCCTCACTCTCTACGTGAAATATTCACTTTAGCCAATACTTATGCAGTGCGATCGCTACGCTGATCCCCGCGCTGATCGCGCCATTCAGCAGTCGGTTGTGGACGCTGTTGCGCAGGTCGTTTCTCTCCAAAACTGCGACCTTATCCTCCAACGTTTTCACCCGGCCCGGTTGGCCGTTTCCCAGGAGCGAATCCATCTTGGTCTCTAACCGCACCAGTTTGTCCAATACCTCTCTCTGGAACTCGATGTCGATTGCTCGTAATGCGAGCTCTCTATCGCTGAGTGTCATAATTTGGATCCCTTCATCGGCGCGGCTTCTTATGAGAGGTTCTTACAGCGGATAGTCAACATGCAGCGCAGCCGAGTATCGCGAATATCTCGGCGGCGACGAACTGTCATACAGCCGCAAGAAGTAGTCCTGCGTGCGAGCCAACCGCGCCAGGCTGAATGTCTGCGTATTGAACCGGCCAAGTAGATTGCGATCGTTCGCCTGCCCCCACCCAAAGTCATTTTCCCGAACCTCAATACCGTACCCGCTGGGCGGCACTATCCCTACATCCACCGACACCGTCGTCGACGACACTGCTGTGATCTGTGCCTCCGTCAAATCCAACTGGTAGTACGTCCCCACCTGCGTCGCTTCCAGCACTGGAGGCATATCCTGCAGAGCGATTGTACTGGCGCTGGCTACGCACTCAATCGCTAGCGGAGACGCCAAGTCATTTGCGAACCCTATCGTGTAGAAACCACGATCAGCCGCCGGATCGGCAACCTCGATTTCAACTTCCCGCACAATCGCAGTGAATAATGCAGCGCGAGTTGGAACGTTCAGGGTGATCGCATCGCCGGGAAAGATGTCCGCCGCGGCCCCGGGCAAGAAATCGCTCCAAGTCTCATACGTCCCTGACCAGGCCTTTCCCGTCGAATCATCCAGAATGGCTAACGCAGCGTTTTCGCAATCCATATCGGTGCGGGCCACAGGAGTCTTCACAACCCGCATGGCGCCTCTGGTTCCGTCGTCTGCGCCGTTCAGCAGCGAGGTCACACTTCCCTGATTTTGCACTTCAGCAACTGCCCGTCCCGAGCCCCGATAGCTCGCGACGATTAATTGATTCAGCGCCGGCACATACTGCGGATAGAAATCCAGTGAAGGCGAACTCGTGATCTCACATGACGCTCCGTCCGAAAGCGCCCCTACAAGCTGTGTTACGTACGGAGCATACTGCGTCGGCGAGATCTGTACTGCACTCCGTACTTCAGCCAGCGAAATGCGCGCCACGTACGTGTACGCAACGGCGCATTGCATGCTCGCTGCATTTACCAACGCATAAGTACAAAACTGCGGAGCGCTGGCAATTACATCGTCATATAAGAC
>JBAVZU010000416.1:0-8186 GCA_049588915.1 Candidatus Sulfotelmatobacter sp. | reverse complement strand
AGATTCCATACCAATTCATGTCGATCTCATACCATGTAAAACCATGCTGGGCTGCCGTCGGATGCGCGTGATGATTGTTGTGCCAGCCTTCGCCGAACGTCAGAAGAGCTACCCACCAGCTATTGGTCGAGAGATCGCGTGTGGTGAATCGGCGAGTGCCCCAGGAGTGCGTGGCCGAATTCACCAGCCAGGTTGCGTGCAGGCCGACCACGGTGCGCATGAAGATGCCCCACATCAAAAATGGAAGCCCGCCAATGGCGAACAGGATCAGTCCCAGGACAATCATCGGTACATAGTGATATTTCGTAATCCACACGTGAAATTTATCTTTGGCAAGATCGGGAACGTAGCGGGCCAGCGTGGTCGTATCATGATGCATGGACTTGCCCATCAGAATCCAGCCCATGTGCGCCCACCATTTGCCGTCGATCGGCGAATGCGGATCTCCATCCTGATCGGAATATTGATGGTGGATGCGATGCGTGGCCACCCAGAAAATCGGACCACCCTCCAGAGCCAGCGTAGCGCAGACCGTCAGAAAATACTCGACCCACGTCGGGGTCTTGTAGCCGCGATGCGTGAGCAGACGATGGTAGCTCATGCCGATGCCCAGGCTTCCCGACACCCACCACAAGAACATCGCAACGAACAATGCCTTCCAGGTAAAGAAGAAGAGCGCGGCGATGGCGCCTACGTGAAATGCCATCATAAAGAGCGCCGTCACCCAGTTCACTTCGTTTCTTGCGGCTTGCCGTTTTTCCAGGCTTTCCAGTTGAATGTCCAAGGAGGGTCCCCGTTTATGTAAGTTCGATATCGTACATATCCAACTTACCAAGCCGCGGCGAATACCTCTGTAATAGTTGTGTAATAGCGGTTTCCGCGGGGTTACGGAGGTATCGGGACAGAGACGACGGGGCGCGGCTCGGGTAGCCAGCGCCCCGTAAGGCACTCTACACGCGCCTTTCAGGCGCTTTTGGGCAACTTGCTCATGAATTCTTCCTGTGCCTCTTCGATTTCTTCCATTGACATATCTCGATTGTGAGTCGCTATGGACCACTTATGCCCGAACGGGTCAACCAGCTTTCCGAAGCGATCGCCCCAAAACATGTCTGTTACGGGCATCTCTACCACCGCCCCCGCGCCGATCGCCTGATCGAAAGCCGAGTCCACGTCCTCGACATAAATATGCAGTCCTGTGCCGGTGCCGCCGATGCTCTGCGGTGACAACGATCCAAATTGCGGGAACTCGTCAGCCAGCATGACAAGCGAATCGCCGATGCGCAGTTCGGCGTGCATCACCTTGCCGTCCGGTCCTTTCATCACGCCTTTTTCTACGGCGCCAAACGCTCGTTTATAGAACTCAATGGCGCGCGCGGCATCGCGCACCGTCAAGGATGGTGTGATCGTGTGGTACCCCTCGGGGATAGGTTTAGCAGCCATATTCGCCTCCTCCAGCAGAAAATTTCGCGGTGCAGAGTTTACACCATGTCCCTGTCATAATTTGTCAAAACAGTGTTACAGATGAGTTTTTGGGAACAATCAATGGCGACTTGCCTGTGGGAAATTAGAAGAACCTCGTGACACCCTCTTCCAGCACGATTACACGGTCTTCGATTCCAGCCGCGTGAGCTTCTTCTTTCAGCAGCTGCAACGGCTCCTCAACCGGCTCATGAGAAAGCCGAAACGTCCCATAATGCATGGGAATCATCCACTGTGCGTTCAAATCCAGAAAGGCGCGAGTCGCATCCTCGGGATCGGTATGCACGTTGCGGAAGGTCGGAGGGTCGTAGGCGCCAATCGGAAGCAGCGCCAACTCTGGCGACAGGCGACGCCCAATCTCGCGGAACCCGGCAAAATAGGCTGTATCACCCGCGTGATACACCGAATGTTTTCCTGCTTTGAGAACGTAACCACCGTAGCCGCGATGCGAATCCTTTAAGATTCGCGCCCCCCAGTGCCGCGACGGAACATGGGTTACCGACACGCTGCCATGCCGCGAACTATTCCACCAATCCAGTTCGATGATTTCGGAAAAGCCCAGGTCGGAAACCAGGTCCGTAACATGGCTTGGAATAAGGATGGCCGGAGCGTTGCCGCGCGTGCGCAAATTGTTTTGAACAATCGCTCGCAACGACGGCCGATGCAAATGATCGAAATGCGCATGCGTCACAAGCACTAAATCAATGGCTGGCAAATCCCGCACCCGAACTCCGGGACGTCGCAGGCGCTTCAGCACAAACAGCCAGCGCGCAAAGTTAGGATCGATCATTACACTCTGCCCGCCAATCTGAACCAGGAAGCTGGAATGTCCGATGAACGTCACTCCGAGTTCGCCGTTCGAAGCTAGATGTGGCTTGTGAATTTCGCCGCAAAGCGGGGTCACTGCCGAATGACGCACCAGACGCCCGAACTGCGATGCACGCTTGCGAAGCGCCGGATTGCGAAGCGTTGCCTTGATCATCCTGTAGTGGCCTATTTATTGGATGAAAGTCAGAAGCGACTTGTTCTATTTTAGTTCACCTCGCCCGGAAATTGCCCTTAATTCGCACGATTCCTCCAAAGGCCTGCTAGAGCGCGGCCGATGTGCTCGTACCTCTATAGCCTTTCACAACTTAGCTTGACCTCCATCCTTCGCGTCATATCTAATCAAGCATGTTATTTTGCTAAGATTTTGTTGGTTGTAAGAATTAGTTGTAAGAAAAAGAGGAGAAGTTCAAAGATGCGCGTCGCCTTTCTGGGTCTGGGAATTATGGGGCACGCCATGGCCACGAATTTGGTCAAGGCTGGACATGAAGTCACCGTCTGGAATCGCACTCCCGGCAGGTTGGTGGATTCCGCCGGTATCGCCCCCAACCCCGCGGCGGCCGCCCATGGGGCGGAGGTTGTGTGGCTGTGTGTCTCCGATACCGCGGCCGTCGAAGAGATCCTGTTTGGTGCAGACGGAGTCGAACAATCAATGGCCGAAGGCATGATCATCGCTGATTCCAGCACCATTTCTCCTTCCGCTACCATAAAATTTGCGGGACGAGTCCGCGAGAAGGGCGTCGCCTACGTCGATGCTCCTATGACCGGATCGAAGATCGGCGCCGCTAACGGCACCCTGATTTTCATGGTGGGTGGCGACGAAACCGTCATCGACCGCCTCAGCCCCTTGTTTGCAGCCATGGGCAAGAAAATCTTCCGAATGGGCGATACGGGCAAGGGCCAGGCCACCAAACTCGCCATGAACCTTCAGATTGCGCTCATCTTTGAAGGTTTTGCGGAGGCGCTTACTCTAGCCACGAAACTCGGTGTCGATCCGAAGCAGCTACTTTCACTGATCGAAGCCACCATGGTGCGATCCGGCGTCGTCGATTACAAAGCACCATTTATACTGCAGCGTGACTTCACTCCCAACTTCCCTCTGCGACTCATGCACAAGGATATTCTTTTGACCCTTGAGGCCGCCAAAGAAGCTCGCGTAAAATTGCCGGCTCTCGAAACCGTGGAAGAGGTCTACGAGATGGCCACCGAGGACGGCCATCGCGACCTCGACTACGCAGCGACCTTAACGCTCCTGGAAAAATGGGCCGGAGTGCGAGTGAAAAGCGAAGCCGCATAGAAGAGAATCGCCCCTAGTAGGCCAGCAAGATTCTCAAGTCCCGCAGATTATTCCCCGTAGGCCCAATCTCGATAGCATCGCCGAGAGCCGCGAAGAATGGATACGCATTAAACTTCTTCAATGCGACCTGAGCATCTAGCCCGCGCTTCTGCGCACGCATCACTGTGCTTCCATCCGCCACAGCGCCAGCGGCGGGACTGTTCCCATCCACCCCGTCCGTTCCAGCGCTAAGAACGGTAATGTTTTCTCCTGCAATCTTCTGTGCGCAACACGAAACAAATTGCTGGTTGCGTCCGCCGAGTCCACCATTCGTAACTTTCACCGTCACTTCTCCGCCAGAAAGCAGGCACACCCGCCCGGAATGCCTTTTCAGCTCGTGAAGGCGCGTCAGCAAATATTCGGCCGCGCGTTCATAATCCCAATCGTCACAGGAATTATCCACATGCACCGTAAATCCTGCCCGTTCGGCCGCCGCACGCGCTTGCTCCAGGGCGGTCTGGTTTGAAAGCACCGGCCACCATCGCGAGCGATAAAAGGCCTGATCGTCAGACTTCGGAGTTTCCTCGAGCGCTTGCCGTTCGAAAAGCTCGCGCGTGGAATGCGGAAACTGTGGCAGCATCCCATGTTTCTCCGCGATACGGTAACAATCCTCCACGGTGGTTGGATCGGGCATTGTAGGGCCAGACGCGAGCGCATCGAGCGCCCCGTCCGGAACATCGGAAACGAGCAACGAAACCTGTTGCGCCGGGAACGCCGCTCGCGCCAGCCTTCCACCTTTCACTGCCGAAAGATGTTTACGGATGGCATTGATTTCGGCGATGGGCGCACCTGAATGCACCAGCGCACGGTAAGTCGCAATCAGATCCTCGAAAGAAATTTCATCGTCGATCGCTTTCTCCACGATCGACGACCCTCCGCCGCTGAGCATGAAAATAACCAGCGAGCCCGCGTTCTGCGCGTCCAGCAACTGAAGAATCGCTCTCGCGGCATGGATCGACTCCGCATTCGGCATCGGATGTCCACCGCGAAAATAGCGAAAGCCTCGCACCTGCACGGAAGCCGCGACAGGACTGGCCACAATTCCTTCGAGCGATGACTGACCCAACTGCTGCGTGAGCGCCTCCGCCATCGTATTCCCCGCCTTGCCGACGGAGATCGCTACGACCCGCGAATAAGCATGCAGATCGTAAAGATCTTCACAAACGCGCAGCACCCCGCGCTCGCAATGCACATGTCGCGCAAAGCCCTTGGCGATTGAAGCTTCGGCCAGCGCGTGCAGCAAAATCTCTCGCGCCGTCTCGCGCATTTGGCAGAATAACGGTTCGCGATCAGGGGCTGCGGTCATGGCAAAGTTCGTCTTATTTCGCTTTCATCTTATTTCGCTTCCATCCACGTGTCTGAGCCAGCCAGCTTAACGGCCAGGTCAGAAACGAAGACGTGCAGCGGCTTGCCGTCCGCCGTCCCCCGGTGGTCCGTTGAGATTTCGAGTGGGCCAGCCTTCTTATAGTCCGCCCAGGTTGCGATCACGACACTCGGCTTCACCGGACCGCCGCGGTGGTAGACGAATTCCTGCACTCGGTTGTCCTTGCCGACGTAGAGTTCCCAGGTGTCGCCAGGCGTGTAGCCGCCAACCTCCGAGGGGTATTTCACTACGACTTTCTCGGCCGATCCCTTTTCCAGAGGGAGTTTTTGCATGCCATCGGTCACGGTGGCGCTGGTGTCCCAGTAAGCGTGCAAGGGAAACAGAAGCCAATAGTTATCGTTGGTGAAAGCCGGATCAACTTGGTTTTTCACGGCGTCAGGTTGACTGCTAAGCTCGGAGCGCAGGTAGGTGACCTTGACCGGCTTACCGTCTTTATCCTTCCCTTCGTAGGAGACCTTGCCGGTCTTGGGCTCCCAAACATATGAACGGGAGACATTCACTCCCGGGAACTGTGCACTCCAGGTGTAGCGGATCGCATCAATTTGCCCGAACGAATCAAGGCCATAGGCCTTGGCTACCTTATCGAGAATAGGCGGACGCGTCTGTGCCCCGGCAGTTGCAGAAAGGGCTAATACTCCGAAAGCCAGAAGACTGATCGTTGCTGCATGGATCGTTGTTGCGCGGATCGTTGTTGCGCAAATCACGGTTGCACGACTTGGATTTGTCATGGAGTTCACTCCTCAGAGAATTGAATTAGATTTCCCTTGGATGTCGCCACAAGACTTCGGATACAGGAGAATACATCTAGTTCGTTGAGCCCGCGGTTGCCCCCGGCCGTCTGAACCGGCGAAAACCGACTACCGCCGCCGCGATCACCACCGACCCGTATTCCGCCGGCATGATCCAGCCTGGTAGCACCCAAGGACGACCAAGCATGCGCAAATGCCACACGTAGTAAGTAGGAATAATGCTTACCGTCCAGATGATGATCGGCACGGTCGAAGCCGACCGCAGGAACGGCAACAGCCAGAGAAGATACCACGGATATACGACTGGTGCACACAGAAGCGACGCTGCCATGGGCCAGGCCATTGCATCTGGAGAGAACGCCGCGGCCTTGCGCCTCAACCAGATTGCGGTAAGAAAGCCGACGAGCACTGCCATCCAAGCTAGCCACTCAGGAGGCACTGCCTGATCGAGCGCCGCAAACAGGGGACCATTAAACCGGAAACTGTGGATGTAAGTGCCAAGCGAGCCGAGCGGAATCCGTCCGTGGTTGAGAAATGGTGCGTAGAGAAGTCCAACCACAACTGCCGCGAGAGCGCCGTCGCGAAGGCGGACCCGCTTCCAGTACAAGGGCAGGAGTACGATCGGCAGGAGTTTCACTGCTACGGCTAGCCCGAATGCCACGGCTGCAAGCGCACGCCAGCGCCGTCCCAGTGCGGCAGCCGACACCAACAGCAGCAGCACGCCGACGATATCGACGTGACCGCTCCCTGCCACCTCCGTCGCCAGCAGTGGGTTCCAAGCATAAGCCAGAACCCAGTGTGCTCCTTGCCGGCTGCTACGCACGATATCGAGCAAAACCAGAACGATCGCGAAGTCGCAAACTAAAAACGCTAACTTAAACGTGAAGATCGACTCGTGAATCGCGGTTACGGCGCGGAAGAAAAGCTCAGCACCCGCTGGATACGGGCTTGGTAAGTAGGCGTTGTTCAGTGTCCGGGTTTCCGGGGTATGCAGCCACTGCGCCGCAGGATCGCTGGGAACGACGATATAAGGGTTATAGCCGAGGCGCTGCACCCGGCCATCCCAAACGTAGCGATGAATATCATCATCGGCGCCTGCGGGCACACGAAGAAATGCAGTGTGCCACACAGCAGCCAGGACGAGCCCAATCACGACAATGCGCCGGGAAAATTTTGGTGCGGTGAAAAACTCACGGATCGCCAAGAGGTACACGATGCCTGCAAGCGTTAAAGAGGCCATGAAGTATGGCCCACCCCTGTCGCCGAAGTTGCGTGAGCAGATCGTTAGCGCCACGCACAACATGGCGCCGAGCACGTACACTCTCCACTCGGGGTGAATCGTCACAATTCTCCTGTGCCCGTCCTGAATTGTGCCGCCACAGGCTCCCACTCCCGGCGCCAGCCCTACAAGGCTCTGGTTCCACACCTGTTCGTAGCGCCTGTACAGTTTGACCATTTCCTAACCTTTTTCCAAGACATAATCTTGGGCACCAACCGGTCAATGAGTAGAATGGCAAACAAAAACTGGAGCAGTCTATGACTATGGAGGAGGAACAAATACGGGAAGCCCTGAATGCGCACTGGCACGCGTCGGCAGTCGGCGATGACAGCGCAGAACACGATATTTACGATGACAACGCCATTTGTGACTATCCCCAGTCAGGTGAGCGAATCCTCGGGCGCAGCAATTTGCAGGCCTTGCGGAGTCATCATCCTGGCAAGCCGTCCGGTTTCAACGTCAAGCGAATTCTAGGGAAAGGTGATCTCTGGATTACAGAGTACACGATCACCTACCAAGGACGGCCGGCATACACAGTGAGCATTATGGAGTTCCGCAATGGAAAGGTCGTGCACGAGACACAGTACTTCGCGGACCCCTTCGAGGCACCCGCCTGGCGGAGGCAATGGGTTCAGCAGATCGCGTGACGTCGCACAGGATGAGGAAATTTGCTAGGCGGGTAACCGAGCATCGGGAAGTTGTGCTATTGTGGCGGGGTAACGGGCTATTCGGCAGTTGATTGTCGCTACCAGCCCATAGCGCCCTTTGAGAATTGGCCGACCGCCCGTCCGGTCAATTAGCGGTTGAATCCCATTCTTTAAGCCACGCCGCCGTGCGTGGCGCTCTTGCCGGAGCCAGCCGCAACTCCTCTGTCAACCGAGTCAGGTCGTCGGCTACATCAATATCGTAGAAAGGAGCCGCGCAGCCTACGGATAGCTCAAGCGCTCGTGCGCGCGATAGGAGTCTCTCCAGCGCACTGCTGGTGCCCATCCCGTCGCCTGCGAAAAGCGTAGGATGAGAAGCCTTTGCGCCGACGAGATAGTAGCCTCCGTCATGTGTTGGTCCGATGACCACATCATGTGAAATAAGCGTTTCGAACGCGCCCTCCAGAACAGAACGCGGCAGGTGTGGGCT
>JBAVZU010000415.1:0-13789 GCA_049588915.1 Candidatus Sulfotelmatobacter sp. | reverse complement strand
CACAGGGTCGGTGCAATGGTGGCGGCAAGACTTCCATTCTTATAGCTTCCGGTCGGCAACGTGCCAGTCACTGCAAAGCTTAACGAATAGTTTCCATGAGTCTCATTCCCTGCCGCCAGCCGGTATTTCAACAACATTGAGAAGTCGCCGAAGCCATCGGCGGCCTTCGAGTTGTGCTGGACGTAGGGCGGAAGCAACGCGTCGAATTCCACGTTGTACCAAGGCACTACATTGATCCCTTTGCTGTTGTCATAAATCCACGTGTCTGTTCCCGCGGGCGCGATCTGGCGGACGAAATCGGTACGGGCCACCTGCAGCAAGCCTGACGATGCGGTGACCAGAGGAATAGGCCACGAAGGTTGTTGCGCCAAAGTGTCGCGCACGCGGTCTTCCCAACTATTGAAGAATCCTGACGGTTTATCCTGAGCTGCAGATGGAATACACCCAATAGAAGCGACCACTGCACACACGCACAGCAACTTCCTGGCGATCGAAGTCACAGCACCTCCCGGCAGCGTTCAAGCTGTGAAAGCTTGTTTATTTTTGTTAGAGCTCACTAGTACCCACAGCAACGAGTTCCAGCTTTTTATCTGCTACGGCGGGAAGTGTCTATAGTTCGAACCCACTAGTACCGGGCCGATCACGTGGGATTGCGATGAGGAGAATCTCAGATGAGGAGAAAGGAAACTACAACCGGGTTCGACGCCCTACCAGGTACTGTAGGCAGTTCCATCGGTGCCGGTCGCATTCGAAGCGGAATGGACGTCGCTGATGCCCGGGTCTTGCTGGTCAATTGCCAGCAGTACATCTTCCTGCACCACTTCCCAGTTCGCTTCATTCGTCATCGGATCTTTGGGAATGACTTTGATGTAGCCGGCCGTCTGCAGATCCTCAAGGGACTGCGGCGCTTTCTGCTTGTCGAGCGTGTACTGGGAAATAAGCGAGCGCAACTGGAACAAGTCATTACGCAATACAGATTCGCGCGCGCGCAGCACGGACTGGCTATAGATGGGTAGCGCAATCGATATGAGGATGACCATGATGCTGATCACGATCATCATCTCCAGCAGCGTGAAGCCTCGACTGCGCCCGGTTTTGAACTTTACTGCCATTTACCAGTCCTTGTATTTCGTCCCATCCAGAGCTTCGTCCTGCGACTTGGTGTACACGTCGAACACGCTCTGCCCGCCAAACGAATCGGACTGCGGATCATCCTGCATCGAGCGCAGGCCCCACTCCGTGGTTCCGGTCATCGGATCGATGGGAATCTTGCGCAGATATCGCACTTTCTTTCCCTGCACGTCGACGCCCTTTACCAGGGTTTCAAGGTCCGGAGGGTAATTCTGACTGTCGACTTTCGTCTGGAAGGCGCCCTTGTCAGCGTCGATCTTGTAGCGGTCGATGGCATCGCGCATCTCCCAAAGATCGGCTCGAAGAATGCGCTCTTTCTCCCGCTTGATGGTGAACCGCGCCAGGGGCACCGCCATCGTCGACAGAATCATCAGGATGGTGGTCGCAACGATCAGTTCCAGGAGGGAAAAGCCCCGCGCGGGCCGAACGCCCTGTGCCCGACAAAATCTTTGTGGCTTCATGTTCTATTTCTATTTTCGCATCGCAACCGCCTTCTACTGCACGGTTACCGATGCCTGAGCGCCATTCACGGTGATCGCCTGCAAGGCGGGATCGCGCGCCCCTCCTCGAGTGATGGTCAGCGGAGTCTGTCCGCTGTCCTTTGCCTGAAATGTCATCGTGACTACAGTTCCCTGCCCAGAAACTCCACCCGCCCCTGGGGGCCGCGTAGCCGTGATCTGGAGGGTGCCCGTTGTGTCGTCTTCGCGATGCACCAGGGCCACCGCCTGCCCATCCTGCGAGAGGAAGCCTCCGTTCGAGATGTTAACCAGCTGCAACATCTTCGGATCGTAGTTCAATTGCACGGGCACGGAATAGACGTTTTGCGCGCCAGAGATCAACAGATTCACTACAAAGGTGCTGCCCTTGACAGCCGTGATCTGTCCGGGATCAAAAAGGAAGTTTGCGCTTCCTTGTCCCGAACTCACCCCTTGCGCAGGAACCTGCTGGCCCGGCAGTTGAGTGGCAGGAGCCTGACTTGCACCGGTCGGCCCCTGCGCCGCCGGCGGTGTAGCTGCCGGGCTGCTGATGTGCCGGAGTTCAATCGCGTTCGCCGTTCCAATATCAATCGCGCGCTGGTTCAGCTCGCTGAGGCTGGTTCCGCGAATGATATGCGGTGTAATCGCGAAAATGGTCTCGTCCTGCGAGTGATCCTGTGTCACCTGCCCAAAGAGGTATCGCAAGATTGGAATCTGCGCCAACCCAGGAATCCCGGCAAGAGACTTGGTTTGAGAATCGTCCAGGATGCCGCCGATCAAGCTGGATTCCCCGTCCTTCAGGCGGATTTCATGCTCGATTTTTTTCTGGCCGATGATCGGCTGGCTGATGCCGCCGATGCTTGACTGGCCCACCACCGAGGAAATTTCCATCGTAATCTTCAGGGTCACTTCGCGATCGGCGTGGACGTGAGGCGTGACGTCGATATTCACACCAACATCCAGATATTGAAACTGCGTATTAACCAGCGGGTTAATACCCACGCCGCCGATTCCGGGCTGGAACGATCCCGTCGCCACCGGAACCCGTTCGCCGATCTTGAGCGTCGCCTTCTGGTTATCGAGCGCCCGAACCTGCGGATTTTGCAACATCTTTGTATCGGTATCGCCCATCACCGCCGAAAGGTTGGCGGACGGGATCGTCACCTGGAAATCGGTCGCATTCAGGTTACCCAAGGTATTCAACGAGAGGCCGTTGGTGCCTGTCGAACTGGTCGTCGTGGTGGTCCCGGTGGTTGTCGTCGTCGGAGTAGTGGTGTTGATGTTGCTTTGCAAGGCAATAGTGGCGCTGGTCGGCGGACTCAATCCCAAGGTGCGCGATTTGTCTTTGCTCACCTGCAACACCGCAATGTCGACCACCACTTCCGGGCGCGCCTTATCCAGGTCATCCACCAGCTTTTCGGCCAGCGCGATCTGATCCGGCGTACCCCGCACCACCAGTGCGTTTTGCGAGAGCAACTGCTGCACGCGCTGCACATCGAGCACGGCGCGTATCGCATTCACCACATCCTGCAACTCGGTCGGCTGGGAAAGATTCTGCAGGTAAAAGGTCTTCAGGACGCTCTGTTCCAATTCCTTGCGCTTGGCGGGATTGTCCTGGGCGACGAAAATCGTATTGCTGGTCACCGGGCGCCAGAAGGTTTTCGATTCCAGCGCCGTAATCTGCAGCGCGTCTTCCAACGTTACTCCATTCAGCTCGACCTTGATTCGGCGCGACGTGTAGTCCGGATCAAACAGCACGTTCACGCCGGCCAACTGCCCGATCGTCTGATAAATAACCTTGGAATCCTCGGTGAGTTTTACGGTGATGGGAACCGCTGAAATGGGAGCCAGCTCGACCGGTCCGCCCGCGTCTCTGATTTTGCGCTCCAGATTCCCCGGGGGCCCGGCGGCTTGCGGCGGAGGATTGGTGGCATTGTTGATCATCTGCAGCGTACGCTTCAATTCCTGCTGCGCAATGAACAGAGAAGGGTCGATCTGCACCGCCTTTTGAAACTCGGCCAGCGCCTCTTGCAGTTTGCCTTGCTCTCGGAGATCCTGCCCCCGATGAACGATCGTGGCCGCCGCCTTGAATCGCATACGCTCGAATGAGGCGCGATAACGCAGATCTTTTGGCTTAAGGTTGTATGCCTGCTTGTAAAGATCGTAGGCGACTTCATAGTTCTGGCGCGCTTCGGCGTCCTCACCTTTTTCGAAGATGTTCTTGGCCTTATCGGCGATGGCAGGCAATATAGACAGCAATACCAAAAGAGCGACTGCCCCGGGGATCAGACGTCTCATTCTTTAGTCCTCATCTCAGAATCTTTGCCGGGATCTTCGCCGGACAAGCAATCGTTCTGCTTATGCCTGTTTATCAAGAGGCTTACTCGTGGGTTTCTTGCAGCGATTATAGCATCGGGTTTCCGCGCCCCTCATGTCATTGCCTGCCCGATAGTTACACTCTTTGGTCTTAGTCCCAACGTTCAATCGAGGCGACTCGCTGACCCTGTCTATGCTGTCATTCTGCGAATTTTAGAGAAGTCACCCGCGAATATTGGCCGATCATCGCAACGTCCGAAGCCCCTCTGTTTGCTGCTAAGATGAAGCCGAAGTCCAAAATCATGCCCCGCCAGTCCGCACATCAAACCAAACCCAATCCGGAGAAATCCCCACGCCGCGATCCCACGGCTTCCGGGCAGCGCGATGCCGCCGTTAATAGGATCGCTTCGCATAACTACTTCTTGCTGGAAAAATTTGAGTGTGGTGTGGCGCTTACCGGAACCGAAGCCAAATCGGTCCGCGGAGGTCTGGCCAATCTCAAAGATTCCTACGGCTTGGTCAAGGATGGCGAACTGTGGCTGCTCAATGCGCACATCGGCCCCTATGAGCACGGCAACATGAATAACCACGCGCCGCTGCGCACCCGAAAGCTGCTCATGCATAAAGAAGAAATCCGCAAGCTGATCGGCAAAACCCAGCAAAAGGGACTGACGCTGATTCCGGTGCGGATGTACTTCAAGAATGGCAGGGTGAAGGTGGAGCTGGCGCTGGCTAAAGGCAAGCAGTTGTGGGATAAACGGGAAACGGAGCGGCGGAGGACAGCGGACAAGGAAGCGAGGGAAGCTATCCGAAGCCGGAAGAAGTAAGCCAGCAATTCACCACAGAGTCACAGAGACACAGAGAAATTCATGTTGGGCCTTTGCTCGTGTGGGACGGACACTCCTGTCCGTCGCCTTTGACGTTGTTTCTGATTTTTGCAAGTTTTGGATTTTCTCTATGACTCTGTGCCTCAATGGTGAAGATTTATGTGGCAGCCCGTTGTCAGCCCGCAGCGCCGAATCCCCCCGTCACCACACCTCAAGCTTGAGCTTGCGATACCGGCTGATTAGCTCAAAGTCGGCGCGGTTGGTCGTGATGAGACGGGCACCGTGAGAGCGGGCGGTGAGGGCGATGAGAACGTCGAAATGCAGGTCACGCAGTTTATGTGGCTCGAAACCTTGATCGGCACGGATTTTGGCCAGTATCTCGCCAGACTCCAGCCAATTTTCTTTTCTCGGAGTTAAGAGCGGGTGGATTTTCGCTAGAGAGCGGAGGAACTTGTGTTCGGCGGGTCCGGTTACTCCGCGCAGCAGTTCCGCGAGGACCACCGACGACATCCGGACCAATCCTTCCACAGACTCGATACGCTTGCGGTGGCGACCGGTGCGGGCCTCGTCCACCAGGACGGATGTGTCGAAGAGGACGACGTCACTCATCAAGTCCGGAGAACTTAAGTTTGCCGGAGTTCTTTTTCATCAGGGTTTTGAAGCGCTTCAGCCCGACGATTTCGCGCAGAGCGATGTGAACCGCATCGGTGCGGGATTTAGCCTTGAGCACTTTGACGGCCTCGTCAGCCAGGTCCGTGTCGAGGCGGATTGATGTCATGGTTACAGCCATAGGGGCCTCTCGTTACTGATATATACATGATAGACGATTCGTATATACATCTCAAGAGAGGTCGTGAAACCAAGCAATTCACTCTTTATTTCTCTCGCGCCACCACGAACTCCGGCGCCCACAGCAGGGCCCGCTTGATCTCGGAATCCGGAAAAATCCCGAGCGCATTTCCTGCGGACTCCGCGTACTGAGCAGCACGAACCGAAGCCGCCTCCAGCGAACCGTACCGCTGCAGGATCTCCATTATCTGAGCATGCGTCACGCCATTAAAGGCGCGATCACGGAGAATAGTTTCAATTTTGGCGCGTTCCTCCGCCGTGCAGCGCTCCAAGGCGTGAATGACGGCCATGGTTACCTTGCCCTCGCGCAGATCGCTGGCAACGGGCTTCCCCAGTACATCTTCCGACGCGGTCAGGTCCAGAACATCGTCCACAATCTGGAAAGCCATGCCAAGGTCATGCCCGTACCGCCCAAGAGCCTCTTGCTCTGGCTCTGCTGCTCCACCCAGAATGGCTCCCAGGCGCATGCAAACCGAAAACAGGCATGCCGTCTTGCGGCAGATCAAGTCGAAGTGTTCCTCAAGCGTGATCAACTGCCCCAGCTTTTCCATCTGCAGCAGTTCGCCCTCCACCATTTGCTGGGTCAATTCGATCAAAGTATCCAGGATGCGGAAATTGCGCTCTTGCACCGCGATCTTGAAGGCCTGCATGTAAAGCCAGTCGCCAGCCAGCACGCATTTCGAGTTGCCCCACTGCGTATTGGCCGCAGGTCGGCCTCGCCGCGTCTTGGCCTCGTCAATGATGTCGTCATGAACCAGCGTCGCGGTGTGAATAATCTCAACTACCGCACCCAGTCGCACTGCCCCCCGGCCACGATAACCGAACAGCCTGGAAGATAGAAAAAGCAGAGCTGGACGGATCCTCTTACCGCCGCCATTTCGCAGGTATTCGCCGATCTCCGTGATTGCCTGCACGCCCGAGACGGTATCCTCTCCAAACTCGTCTTCCAGCGCCGTCAGGTCTTCATGCAGCAGGTCGAAGATTTCTTTTCCGTTGATGGTAGGCGGTGCGCTCAATGATGACCCTTAATCTCTTTCTTTCTTTTCTTTTTTCATCCTCCGCGGCGGTTCCCAACGTGCTCTGCATTGAAGGATTAGTTCCTAATTCGTACGGTAATTCGTGAACTGTAAATCGATCCCAAAATCGTGCTGCCGCAGCGCGGCGATAACTTCCTGTAGAGTGTCGCGGTCCTTGCTGCTGATTCGCACCAAATCTCCCTGAATGGAAGCCTGCGCCTTTTTCTTGGAATCCTTCACCAGCTTCACAATCTCCCGCGCCTTTTCGATCGCAATGCCTTGCTGCATCGTAACCTTGCGCTTTGAAGTCCCGCCGGCCGCAGGTTCCACTGGCCTGTACGTTAGTCCTTTCAGTGAGACCCCGCGTTTTACCAGCTTTTGCTGCAAGATGTCATTCACAGCCTTCAGCTTGTACTCGTCAGAGGAGTGGAGCACGATCGCCTCTTTTTCCAATTCGATGTTCGATTTCGAATCTTTCAGATCGAAGCGCGTGTGAATCTCCTTCAGGGCTTGCTGGATGGCGTTTGACACCTCCTGCAGATCGATCTTGCTCACGATGTCAAAACTGTTGTCGGGCATCGGATTTCAATTCTTTCTGAAATGATGGAATCTAACTCTTGAGGTTAACAGAAGATGACTGCGGGGAGCACGGCTAGATAACTGAAATTTTGCTTTCAGCCGTTTCAGCCAATTTGAAAAATTTGTAGAAGTTACTGGAGGTCTGCCGGCCGATTTCTTTAGCTGTTAATCCTCTAATCTCGGCCAACTTTCGCGCCGTTTCCTTTACGAACGCCGGTTCGTTGCGTTTTCCGCGATGCGGCAGCGGAGCAAGAAAAGGCGAGTCGGTTTCGATCAACATACGATCGAGTGGGACTTCGCGGGCGGCATCGCGAATTTGCTGGGCTTTCGGAAAAGTAAGGTTACCCGCGAAGGAAATCATGAATCCAATGTCGAGGGCAACCTTGGCCTGCGGCCAGGTTCCGGTGAAGCAATGCAGGATGCCGCCCAATCCCCCCGCAGTCCAGTGTTCGCGCAGCAGATTAAAACAATCGTCCCAGGCATTGTCGCTGCCCTCTGACGGGCGGCAGTGAATTACGATCGGCAATTTTGCCGCAGCCGCAAGCTTCATTTGTTGAGTAAAAACCTGCCTCTGTATTTCGCGCGGCGAATGATCGTAGAAATAATCCAGTCCTATTTCACCCCATGCGATCACCTTGGGATGCTTCGCCAGGCTCTCCATCTTCTGGTACGCCGCTTCATCGGCAAGGCTGGCTTCATGCGGATGAATGCCGAGAGTCGCGTAAATGAAGTCGTATTTCTCGGCCAGGCGAATGCCGCATTGGACGTCGGCGGGTCCATTGCCGTTTCCAATCGCGACGATAGTTTGCACTCCCGCGTCAAGTGCGCGAGCAATCACTTGCTCACGATCGGAGTCGAACCGCTCGCCGTCAAGATGCGCGTGGGAATCAACAAACATACAGAATGACTGTTGTAGGAAAGCCGGCGTCTGCGTTCCATGCCGAGCAATGCTCGGCTAGATTTTGGCTTTGACTTTTCTAAAGGAAGCCGCGACTCTCGCCGCTCATTTCAACCTCGCCCCCACAGGAACATCTTCCAGAAAGCTTGCCAGAACGGGCTTCCCGCCGTAGGGTGAAGCCGCCACGATCATTCCATTCGATTCCATTCCTCGTAATTTGCGCGGGGCAAGATTCGCGACAATCACCACCTTGCGCCCGACCAAAGCTTCGGGTGCGTACGCCTCCGCGATTCCGGCGAGGACCTGCCGGACTTCGGTTCCAATATCCACCTCAAGCCGCAAAAGCTTGTCAGCCTTAGGCACTCTCTCCGCGGTCTTTACTAGACCAACGCGCAGCTCGATCTTCGCGAAGTCATCGATGGAAATCTTTTCGTTCGCTCCCGGAACAGCCGCTGGCGGGAGCGCGGCCGGAGGCGCTGCCTGCGCGGGCTTCGCCGGCATGGGTGCTTTGACCGTAGCATCGGGAGCCGGACTACTTCGTTCATCCTCTTCCATCTTCTGCATCCTTTCAATCGCGCTCTTGTCGGCACGCGGAAATACGGGCTGGACATCGCCAAGCTTCGTGGCCGGCGGCAACTGTCCCCAAGCGAGTGCGCTTAAGTCCAGTTTCTTGATATCGCCAAGACCCAGTTGCGTCCAAATCTTGGCGGTCGCATCGGGCATCACAGGATAGGCCAATGCGGTTGCGATGCGTAACGCTTCCGCCGCGGTGTAGAGCACCGTCGCCAAACGCGAGCGGCTGTCTTCATCCTGATCCTGCTTTTCACCCAATGCCCACGGTTCGGTCTCGACAATGTATCTATCGACTCCTGCGATAAGGGTCCAGATGGTCTCAAGGGCACGCGAAAAACTAAATTGGTCGTACCACGCACCAGCGCCATCGATAACGGTCTTCGCTAAGATCGCGAGGTATTTATTCCGAGGGTCAGTCGCCTCCGTCTGCGATGGATGCGGAACCTCGCCCTTAAAATAGCGGTTGATCATGGTTAGCGTGCGGCTGGCCAGATTTCCCAATCCATTTGCCAAATCGGAGTTATAGCGCTGCACCAGCGCGTCAAAGGAAAAGGATCCGTCTTGGCCGAACACGACCTCCCGCAGCAGGAAATATCGCAGGGCATCTGCCCCCAACACATCCAGAATTGTCTCCGTGCGCACGATGTTGCCACGTGACTTCGACATCTTGCTCTCTTCAAAGAGCAGCCATCCGTGAGCCACAATTGTGTGTGGCTCGGGTAGTCCTGCTGCCATCAGAAATGCCGGCCAGTAAACACAATGGAAGCGGACAATTTCCTTTCCGATCATCTGCACATCGGCCGGCCAGAACTTCTTGAACGCCTCCTGGGCCCCCGGGTGCGACGAGCCATAGCCGATGGCTGTGAGGTAGTTGGCCAGCGCATCAAACCATACATAGATCACGTGCTTGGGATCATCGGGCACGGGAATGCCCCAGGTAAAAGTGGAGCGGCTGATGGACTGGTCACGCAGGCCGGAGCGCACGAATGAAATCACTTCGTTGCGCCGCGCTTCGGGACGAATAAACTCGGGATTCGCATACAGCGCGAGCAATTTGTCCTGGAATGCGGAGAGCTTGAAGAAATAATTTTCCTCATGAACAGTTTCAGTAATGCGACCGCATGTGGGGCAGGGATCGCCCGGCTGTGCGCCGTCCACATACAATTCATCCGAAATGCAATACTGCCCCGTGTACGTTCCCTTGTAGATATAGCCGTTGTCGCGTATGCGGCGAAACAATTCCTGCACGCGCTTCTTGTGCCGCTCTTCCGTGGTGCGGATGAAATCGTCATTGGAGATGCCCATGCGCTTCCATAATTGGCGGAACTCTGCGGAAATTTCATCCGCATATTGTTGCGGAGTTTTTCCTGCAGCTTCCGCCGCACGCTCGATCTTCTGCCCATGCTCGTCCGTGCTGGTAAGAAAAAATGTCTCGGCACCCAGCAGTCGCTGCCGGCGCGCAATCGTGTCGCAGGCAATCGTCGTATAAGCGTGCCCAATATGCGGCCGCGCATTGACGTAGTAAATTGGAGTTGTAATGTAAAACTTCTTGCTCATAGCTTTCCAAAGTCAGAGAAAGAGAAGCATTACCCTGTGCGCCTGTGTAGCGCCTTGTGTTTTATAGTTTTTCGCCAGCGCCAAGATAAGCGCGCGCCGCTTCCTGCATCACCGCTTTTAACGGCACGTGGTGCTCCACCGCAATGCGGCGGCAATCCTCATATTCAGGAGCGTAGTTCGTATCCGTGCCGTTCATGCTGGCAATCTTGATTCTCACGTTGCCCCAGGGCGTGCCAACACTTTCCCAGCGGCGGCATAAAGTCTGCCGGGCTTCATCCCGCCGCCGAACACCCAAAGTCGTAGTCTCAGTGAATACGATCTGCGAGAGTTTGCCGGCATCCTCAGGCTTGCACAGAACCGTAAGCAGCGTGCCCGGACGATTTTTTTTCATCTGTACGGGCACTCCAAAGGCATCCAACGCGCCTTCTTCAAACAATCGGTCCATCACATAACCAAATACCTGCGGATTCAAATCATCGAGATTTGCTTCCAACACCGTAATGGTGTCGGATCCTGTATTTGCGACTGCTTCGGAACCACTCTCTCCCACCGTTAAGCGCAGCACGTTCGGATATCCGGCGAAATCACGGGTTCCCGCTCCATAGCCTGACTTCTCAATCTTCATCTCCGGAAATGCTGCAAACCGAGAAACCAGCGTCTTCACAATCGCTGCGCCAGTCGGTGTGACTAACTCTGTCATCACCCCTGAGGAATACACCGGAGCATTCGCCAGCAACTCCACCGTTGCGGGAGCGGGCACCGGCATCGTGCCGTGTGCGCACTTCACTGTCCCTCCGCCAACATTCAACGGCGAGCAGATAATTTCATCCACACCAAGCGCCTCGGCGCCAACTGCCGCGCAGACGATATCGACCATAGCGTCGACCGCGCCGACCTCGTGAAAACGTATTTTTTCGACAGGCGTATTGTGAATTTTGGCTTCAGCTCGTCCCAGCGCCTCGAAAATCGCAACTGCAGTCTTCTTCGCGCCGGTTGAAATCGAAGCCGCCGAAATGATCCCGCGTGTCTCATTCAGCCCGCGCCCATGGTCGTGATGATCGTGCGCATGTTTTTCATCAGGCGAACGTAGTTCATGATGCTCGTGTTCAGAATGCCCATGCTCATGATGGGCGACGTAATCGTGATCATGCTGCCGCTCCCAAAATTCCTCACGCGGCAGATCCTTTTGCCCGTCAACCCACACATCCACCTTGGTGGCTGAGATCCCACTGCGCAGCACGCGGGAAATTTCCAGTCGTGCCCCAACATTGAGTGCCGCCACCGCGTCCTCGAGGAGCCTCGACAAAACTCCGGCGTCTACGAGAGCGCCCATAAACATATCGCCGCTCACGCCGGAAAAACAGTCAAGGTAGGCTATACGCATAGAAGAAATGTCGTCGGTCGCTCGTCGATGGCCATCTGCGAAATTCGTCGCTTAGATCGAATCAGAGCGACAAACGACGAACGACAAGCAGCCAACGACGGAAATTCTCATCATAGGGAACGGTGCTACTTGCGTCAATCCAGCATGCACGGGTGCTCTGCTAAAATCGCTTCTTCTTAAATCGCTTAGAAGCTAAATAGTTTAGAGGGTCGCCTTGTATCGTTATCTCGAACGCCGGCTGACTGAGAGCATCTCGGAATTTCTTTCACGCCGGTATCCGGTCTCGAACTTGCCCAAGGTGGTAGTCGAACAGCCTCCAAAAGTGGAGCTGGGTGACTTCGCGATTCCAATTTTTCCTTTCGCCAAACCGTTGCGTACTGCACCGCTAAAAGTCGCGGAAACCATTTGCGCCGAGATGGGCTCTATTGACGGCATCGCCGAAATGCTGGTCGCGCCGCCCGGATACTTGAATGTGAAAATTGATCGGGCCTGGATGGCGACCGCTCTGATCGCCAATGAGAGGTCGTCCGAAGTAACTCCCAGCAGAAAAATCCTGGTCGAGCACACCAGTATTAATCCTAACAAAGCCGCGCATATCGGGCATCTTCGCAACGCCATTCTCGGCGATAGCTTTGTGCGGCTGCTGCGCTACGCGGGAAGAGAAGTTGACATCCAGAATTACATTGATAACACGGGTGTACAGGTGGCCGATGTGGTTGTGGGTTTTACGCACCTCGAAAAAAAGACGCTTGGCGAGATCGAAGCACTCACTCGTCAGGAACGCTTTGATTATTACTGCTGGGATCTCTACGCCCGCGTCTCGCAATGGTACGCGCAGGATAAAGAAAATCTGCAAGCGCGCCGTGAAACACTTCACGCGATCGAAGATGCCTCCAGTGAAACGGCAGCAATCGCGGAGACGATTTCGAACGCCATTATCCGCCGGCATCTCGAGACGATGGATCGGCTTGATATTGAATACGACTTTCTTCCTCGCGAGAGCGAAATTCTGCACCTTCACTTCTGGGACGCGGCTTTTACCAAACTGAAAGAAGCGGGCGTGCTCACGTACGAGACTGAGGGCAAGAATAAAGGCTGTTGGGTGATGCGCCGCGCCGGAACTATGAGCCTTGGAGATATTCGTCCATCTTCAATTTCCGAGGAAGACCAGAAAGTCATCGTCCGTTCCAATGGCACCGTCGGCTATGTCGGCAAGGACATCGCGTATCACATGTGGAAGTTTGGCCTGCTGGGACGCGACTTCGGGTATCGCAGGTTCTATCGCTATCCCAATCAACATGAGTGCTGGATCTCCGCGATGAAGGGCGAGAAAGATCATCCGCACTTCGGCGATGTTGCGGAAATCTACAACGTCATCGACGCCCGCCAGTCCGAGGCGCAAAACACGGTCATCGAAGCCTTGCGTGGACTCGGCCACAACGAGGCTGCCGACCACTACACGCATTTTTCCTACGAGATGGTCGCGCTGACGCCGCGTTGCGCCGCCGAACTGGGATACACGCTCAGCGAAGAGGACAAAAATCGCTCTTATATTGAGGTCTCAGGCCGCAAAGGTTTCGGTGTAAAGGCCGACGATCTGCTCGACCAGCTCATCGTCTCCGCCAAAAGCGAAGTCGATTCCCGCCATCCGCAGCTCCCCGACACCGAGCGCCTGGCGATCGCCAAGCAAATTGCCATCGGCGCCCTGCGCTATTTCATGCTGAAATTCACCAAGCAATCAGTGATTGCCTTCGACTTCAAAGAAGCTCTTAGTTTCGAGGGTGAGACCGGCCCCTACGCGCAATACGCCGTCGTGCGCGCCACCAGCATCTTCAAGAAAGCCGCTATCGACCCCGATGCTTTCTTTCGGGATCCCGCCGGAAAAATCGACCACCAGGATTTTTCTGAGTTTCTGAAAGACGAACCTGGTAACGAAATTTGGGCGCTTTGGCTTGCCGCCTCGAAAACCGCTTACATCGTAGACCAGAGCATCACAACCACCGAGCCTGCATACGTTGCCAAGCACGCTTTTCAACTGGCCCAGCTTTTCAACACGTTTTACCATCGCCATCCTATCCTGAGCGAGGTGGATGAAAAGCGGAAGCAGTTCTTGCTTGCGACCGTCGCCGTGGTCCGCCGAGAATTGATTCGCACTCTGGAAGTGATGGGCGTCACCGTACCGC
>JBAVZU010000414.1:0-10365 GCA_049588915.1 Candidatus Sulfotelmatobacter sp. | reverse complement strand
GCCGGTAACCGGTCAATGCGGTATACAGAACCACACCCAGAGAGAACAAATCCGATCGCCCATCTACCTCTTCCCCATTCAATTGCTCGGGCGACATGTAGGCAGGAGTTCCCAAAGCGCGGCCTGCCAACGTGTGATTCGCAAGGTTGATCTTAGCGATTCCGAAGTCCGCGATTTTGGCTCGTCTGTCTTCCGTGATCAAGATATTGGCCGGCTTCAAATCGCGGTGAACCACCCCTTCACCGTGCGCATAATCCAGCGCCTCCGCGAGTTCATGGGCCAACTGAAGCGCAACGTCCAGCCGTAGTTTGCGGTCATCCTGTAACAGCAACTTATCGAGAGACCAGCCGCTTACGAATTCCATCACGATATAGGGGGTCTGCGTCTTCGGCTCTTCGCCCACATCGAAGATGGTGACGATGCCAGGGTGGGAGAGCCGACCGGCCGCTTCCGCCTCCCTGAAAAAGCGCGCTCGATAGTCCTGCTCGTCTTCTGGCGGCTGGCCAGCTAACGAAAAAGTCTTCACCGCCACCACGCGGTTAATCTTAGGGTCGCGCGCCTTGTAGACAATTCCCATGGCTCCGCGCCCCAGTTCACCGACGATCTCGTATCGCCCAAATCGTTCGCTTATGAAGTCGTTTCTGAATGCCATTTGCGATTGCAGATTTCGTGTAAGTCAGTAGCGACGGCGTCCTACTGTAGATTCGTTCCTCTAGTGGTGCGCAAAGGACGCACCAAAGCTACGGCCGGTGAGCGGGTCCGACCCTGGTTCCTAATTGTTAACTTAAAGTTGAATTGCTCAAAGTTACCGACGTGTTACAGGGTTCTACCTATCCCGCGGTCGCTGCGAGCTATCAGGACTGAGCGAATGGGAAGCATGGGGAAACTCGCTGTTCTATAGCACAATCTCGACGCCTCCTATTCTCGGCTAACCCAAGCGGTTGGAGGGCTCGAATACAAAACAGGGTGCGCTCCAAAACGATCAGCCCCGGTCTACCCGGGTCCGCGTTTATGGGCTTACTCTTGTTAACCTTTCATTGGTAAGTGAAGGTCAGCTTATCGAGGTACACGTCGTAGGCATTTTGCTTATAGTTGCCGTCCATCTGATAGTTGACGGTGACGCCATACCAGCCGGGAGCGGAGCCGGGATTGTAGGTCCAGTTCAAATTGCTGGTCACCCCATTCAACGTGATGGATTGATATGTTAGCTGGTTGTTGGAGGTCCGCTGCACCTTGATGGTTAGATGGTTCCAAGCGTTGTTATTGGGGTGGCAAGGAATGCCAGTCGGAATCCAGTGTGCGCTCTGGTTGTCCCACACATCCCACTCATTTCCGCCTGCAATGCGGCATTCATGGCCCCAGATGAAACCCATATTGTTGAAGAACTGATTGATGTCGAACTCCAACGCCTGCGCAAGCCCAAGATTACTTCCCCAGAAGTACACATCGTAGGTAAAGTTGTGCAGATTGGGAACGATGGTGTGATTGGGATCGGGCATACCTTGCGAGGAGAGGTCACCGATCAAGTGATTGTTCCACAGCGCATCCATATAAGGAGTGCTTCCTCCAATCGCAAATTCAGAGGCGACACCGCTAAGAGAAGGCGAATTGATACCCTGGCCCATCCAGTAGCTCACTCCGTCGCATGGCGAAGGAGAGCAGTCGACAAAGTTGGGCGGCCCCTGGCCATATCCTGACCAGCCGCCGCTATGCTGCAAGTTCGAGAAGGAATTGCCTCCGCTCCCGGCCGTCACGCTCACTTTAATGGCCGCGGTCGAAGCTCCGCCGCAATTGTCCCAGGCTACAATCGTTGTGTTATAAGTGCCCGAGGCCAGCGCCAAACTGTGATTTAGATTTGACCCGCCTCCGGTGTACGCCAACTGGTATGGAGCCGTGTAAATTCCCATGGATGCGACGCCCTTGGAACAGGACGTATCGGCTGAAGCCACAAAGTTGACGGACCCTTGGACGGTCGAATTGTTGGCGGGTGAACTGACAGAGACACCAGCAAACAGGGCCGGCGTACATATTGTCAACAAGCACACGATCAGCAGCGCATTCTTCGGCATGCGGTAGGTCTCCCAATAGATTTTGTATTAGCTTGCGGTCTTTCGAACTGCCTATAACTACCCTGACGCGCGAGCGGGCGCGTAGTGGACCGAGAGTTAGCGGATTGCTTCTGGTCCGGCGGCTTCTCGTAATATCCTGAACCTAACTGGTGGCCTCAGGCGCCATTACCGAACCCGTTCACCGTACCAGAAACGCTGTATTCCTTCCAAACAAAAATCATGCAGAGTCATACTCGGAAGTACAACCCCCCGGGGGCCTTGTGTGCGCCGGACTCTTTCTCCAAAGTCAGAGCAACCTTGCACCCAAAATTGCGCACTAAAGATTGCCTGCGGGACAGCAATCGTGCATGGACCGGTCGCCCATATCGATCATGCATAAAAGTGCCCGCCCAGAATGGAGTCACACATGGAGAGCAACAATCAGAAATGCACCCATGAAAAGTGCACGTGCCCGGCAGCATCGGATAGCAGCTACTGCAGTCCCGCCTGCGAAAGCGGCAAGGGTTCCGAAAGCGCTTGCGGATGCGGACATCCCGACTGTGCTGGAGCTCAGGCTGCAGCCTAGCCCGGCGACCTTGAAATCGTCAGTTGCCTACTCAGTTGGTGTCTACGGCGGCGGAGATCTTTGACTCGAATTGCCTAGGACTGGAGTGACACTTTGGCCCGACCCCGGGACGCTTCAGCGTCTTCAAAATCATTGGTCCTGATAGCGTTTGTGCTGGCGATGGCGGCGATGTATTTCGGCCGGCACATATTCATTCCCTTAGCCCTAGCTGTAGTCTTTACTTTTCTCCTCACGCCGTTCGTGTCCTTCCTAGAGAAAATCCACTTCTCGCGCGTACCAGCGGTTGTGACGGTCTTCGTCCTGTTTTTCGCGCTGGGCGCTACGGTCACGTGGGCGGTGGCCACTCAGCTAGTTCAGCTGATGGCAAATTTCTCAGACTATAAGTCGAACTTGGATGAAAAGATTCAATCGCTTCATGCCTCGAATCGGGGGAACTTAAGTAGAGCTACGGCCACTCTAGAGGACTTGAACAAGGAGTTGGCCGCAGTTCCCGGTGAGATTGCTGGTCATATTCAACAAAAAGAAACAAAAACGGTGCACTCGCCCCGGCCAGTCCCAGTGCAAGTGGCCGCGCCGCCATCGAATTTCGTCCAGGATCTTCGGGAACTCCTAGGGCCGCTGGCCGAGCCCATGGAAACCGCCGCAATCGTCATCATCTTCACGGTTTTCATGCTGATTAAGCGTGAGGACTTGCGCAATCGTGCGATTCGCCTCGCCGGGCGAGGTCAGTTGAGCCTGATGACTCAAGCTCTCGATGATGCCGGAAGGCGACTCAGTCGCTATCTGCTTTTGCAGTGCGTGGTCAATGCAGGCTACGGAGTAGTATTCGGACTCGCTTTGTACTTTATCGGTGTGCCTCACGCTCTGCTGTGGGGAGTGTTCGCGGGTCTCCTCCGCTTTGTGCCGTACATTGGCTCGCCGATCGCCGCAGCCGTGCCGTTCGCCATGGCGCTGGCTGTCTTCCCCGGCTGGCACCAGGCCGCAATGGTGATTGGGATATTTCTGGTTGCGGAATTGACCGTTGCCAACGTCGTCGAACCCTTACTTTATGGGGCTCACACCGGCATCTCCTCAATCGCCATCTTAGTGGCGGCCGTCTTTTGGGCTACGCTTTGGGGGCCAGTCGGACTGATCTTGTCCACTCCGCTCACGGTCTGTTTGATCGTCTTGGGCCGGCACGTCCCACAACTCGATTTTTTGGAAGTGGTGTTGGGCGATGAACCTGTATTACTGCCGGAGCAGTGCTTTTACCAGCGGCTTCTGGCGATGGATCAAGAAGAATCCAGAGCCATCGCTGTTGCTCACTTAAGAGAAAATTCGCTGCAAAGTTTGTACGAGAGCGTGATTCTTCCCGCCCTGAAACTGGCGGAACAAGACCATCAAGCCGGAGGCCTTGACGATGACGCAAAAAGATCAATGCTTCAGAGCCTCAGGGAATTGATTGAAGATTTGGGGGATCAGTACAGCGCGGCTCTGGACCTCAGCGATCAGAAAGTTGAATCTTTCGCGCAAATCCGGTCGGAGGAGGCCAGAGCTCACGAAGCAAACATTGTTTGCATTCCAGCTCGTAGCGGCTCGGATGAAGTGATCGCGATGATGCTCGTCCAGTTACTTCAGCAAGCGGGATATCAGGCCCGCGACTTGAGAGCAAAGGCCGCAGACGACATTGTGATGTCGGTTTCCGGACATGACTACAGTATCGCTTGTATTTCGTCCATCGCTTCATTCACCGTGAGCGAGGCTCGCACCCTCTGCAGGACACTACGAGGAAACTTTGCGAACTTACCTGTCGTCATCGGTCTGTGGAGCTTTGAGAGCAACGTGGGGCGCCAAAGGCTGGGACAGGGCTGTTCGGGGCGAGTTACCGCAACTTTGTCCGATACGCTTGTACAAATTCGGCAACTTATAAATCCCGCCGCGGCGGAGATCTCGTCTGAATCCGATAAACCGCAGAATTCGCTGGCATAGGCGGTGATTCTGAAATTTGAAAAGCTCTCCACTTGATAAGATCTTTCCCTCAGGTGTTTCCCGTACGCGGCCTGAAAAGGTATAATGCCGCTATCACAGCGATCCCGCGACGCTGATTTCCTTTGTGACATTTGAGGCCAGGACTCCATGACCGAAAAGCCCAGCACCACCCTACCTGCAACCGTTGAAAAAATCATAAAGCCTCCGTTTCCGACAGAACCGGAGAAAGCCCAGATCGCCGTCCACGGTGCCGATCATCTCTATCGAGAGCTGCGCATCGAGAACACCTTAACCGATGCGAATGGCGAGAAGGTTCGACTGAAGCCCGGGGCCGAAGTGGAAGTTACCATCGCTGCGGAGTCCGGAGTTACACCAAAGGATGAAATGTCAAAAGCCTCGCACAGGCCGTGAGGGCACAGCCGACGAGGAATCTGGTTCCGGAAGGCTTAGGTCAATTACGTTGGCTTAACCGTTGCCGCGTTTTTCCGACAGGCGCGCAGCCAGCTAGCGAACAAATCGAGCAATTCATCCGGCGGCTTGAGCCAAAACTGCGCAGCAGTCTGCCTCCACTCCGGCCGCACTAATATGCTGAGTCCGCGAGGATTGATCGCCTGGAATGCATCCTCATCTGTCGCGTCGTCTCCCAAATATGCAGCGGGCACATCCGGATCCATCTCACTCAAGATGGTATCCACGGCGGTTCCTTTGTTGGCCTTCGGGCTGCGAATCTCGACGCCGCCGTCGAAATTCATAAGGTCCAGGTCCGATTCTTTCGCGATCCCTGTCCATCCTTCCATCACTCGCTTATGCATCGCCTGGGCTTCAGCCTCAGGCAGTCCACGCCAGTGCACCGCGAGGCTTCCTGCCTTGAACTCAACCGCGTGCAGCAGGCTCGCTGATCGCACCCAATTTTCCGCCCTGGCCAGCGCCTCCACCGTGGAGTCATTCAATTCGCAAAGTTCAACCGTACCGTCGGCTTTGAGACGTTGCAATCCGTGCAAGCCCCAAACTTCGGGATGAGGCTTGATCGAGAGGAGGGGCACCGTCTCCGATACATCCCTGCCTGAAATGATGACGATTCGCGTTTTTCCCGTACCCAGGATGTCCTGCAAAGCCGAGACAACTCCGGGATAGGGAACAGCCTTCTTGCGATCTTTCCGAAAAGGTGCGAGAGTTCCATCGAAATCGAGCATTAGCAGCGATCGAGGTGCTTGCTCTACCAGTGTTAGAAAAGATTCCAGTTGAGGATTGGCCTTCGCATCCGGCGCCGTGCCCCATTTGTTACTCGAAGAGGTCACGCTGCCGTTACACCCCCGCGAGATTTTCCTTGAGTTTGATCGTTGCCGTCGAGTCTGAGTTCACACAGTTCCGTCACCAGATTCCCGGCCCAGCGATAGATGTTGTGCTCTCGAATGATCTTGCGCATGCGATGCACTCGCATTTGTCTTTCTTCCGGCTCCATCTCCAACGCAGCCCGGATCGCTTCCGCAGTCTGGTCGATGTCGTAAGGATTGACCAGCAGAGCATCCCTCAACTCGCGAGCCGCGCCCGTAAATTGGCTGAGGATGAGCATACCGCGTTCGTCACGGCGCGCCGCGAGGAATTCCTTCGCGACAAGGTTCATGCCGTCATGCAAAGATGTCACCAGGCAAAGGTCGGCGGCGCGGTAGTAGCTTGAAATTTCTTTGTGGTTGTGTTGGCGCTTGAGGAACAAAATAGGCTTCCACTTGCCCGACTCGAACCGCCAATTAATTCTCTCCGCCTCGGCCTCTAATTCCGCCAATAGATCGTGGTAACGCTTGATGTGCGTGCGGCTGGGTGCGCCAATTTGTATGAAAGTAAATTGACCCTGGTATTTCGGATACTTCTCCAGAAATCTTTCGATTGCTCGAAACCGTTCGTGGATTCCCTTTGTGTAATCCACACGGTCCACGCCGATGCCCACGAACGCCGCTTCCACGCCCAGGCTGTGCATCAAAGCCGAACGCTCGAGATAGTTGATTCCGTACTGATCGCTCTCGAGCGATTCATCCTCCACCAAGTCAACGCTGATAGGGAAGGGCCGCACAATCGTTCTGTGGTTCTGCCGTAAAACCGCAAAGTGTTCCCAGTCGACTCGCGATTCAACCACGCGATCCACTGTCTGCAAGAAATTATTGCAGTGCGATTGAATGTGAAATCCGATTAGATCGGCTCCGAGCAATCCGTCGACCAGCTGTCGCTGCCATGGGCAAATGCCGAAAGCCTCAGGATTGGGCCATGGAATGTGCCAGAAGATAGCCACGCGTGCATCCGGACGCTTCTCCTTGATTAGTCGTGGCAACAACGCAAAATGATAATCCTGCACCAATATCACAGGCTTGTGCGTGTCCGCGATTTCCTCGATCACCGCCGCTGCAAATTTGCGGTTTACTTCCTGATAGAGCTGCCAATCGAGTGCGCGAAAGATTGGCCGAGTGTGGGCGATGTGGCACAGCGGCCACAAACCCTCATTGGCAAAGCCATAGTAGTATCCTTCCTCCTCTTCCTTGCTCAGCCACATGCGCCGAAGGGTATAGCGCGGATCATCGGGCGGAACCCGCAACCGGTCGTGCGCGTCCACCACTTCGGAGTCGGCATCTCCGCTGCCGTGCGCGATCCATGTGCCGTCGCAAGCATAAAGCACAGGCTCCAGAGCACTGACCAGGCCGCTTGCCGGAACCATCACTTCGAGCGATTTTCCCTCCCGCCGGTGAATATACGGCTCGCGGTTGGATACGACGATTAATTTTCCACCGTCAAGGCGGGTCTGGATTTGAATCGCCAACCTATCCGCCGTCCACATCGATTCTCCGGATTCCCGCAATCGGGCCTCGTTCTCCGCTGCACTGCGGGCCTGCGTGAGGCTTTCTGCAAGGGTGACCACCTCCCATGCCAGCGGTTTGAACAGATCCAGGTCAGGCATTTGCTGTCGGGATGAGATTCTGCCCATGCGAAGAGCCCGCATCCATTGCGCAGCCCGGGCGATTGGTCCGGTTATGCTCCAACGCACAATGAGCACCGTGATGAACACGATGAGAAATACCTGGACGAGCATTCGGAAAAATGCTTCCCGCCAGGTGCGCAGGTTTTGTGCGTGAATGTAATCCACATCGTGCACCACGGCGAGGCCGCCCAGCACCTCGTCGTCCTTGTGCAGCGGCAACGCGAAAATGTGGACACGGTATTTGTCGAGACGACCAAATGAGCTCTGCGAGTGATTCTCTGTGATCGCGTGAGTCACGTCTCCCGGAACAGTTCCCAGTATTGGCTGCAACCCGGGCGTGATCGCAACCAACTTGCCTTGCAAATCGTAGACCGCAACCCCGAGCAGATGCTCGCGGTTTCCGAATCGCTGTACGCTTCGCTGCAGTGTTCGTGCGGAATCCCAGGATTTCTCTACATTGAGTGCGAAGCTCTCTCCCAGTTCTTCAGAGCTCCGTTCCAATTGACTCCGAAGCACGCGTTTTTCCCGCAGGACCTCGTAGTAGGAAAAACCAAGAGAGACCAGAGTGATACCGACAATCAGAGAAAGAATAAGGCGCACACTCAGGAGCCGCATGTTTGACCCTCCTGCCTCGAATCTGAAAGGGCCCTGCCGCAGTACCGCGTAGAGCAGCACGGCGCAAGCAAGATAAGGCTCCGATCACCTGGAGACGACCGATAGAAACCGCTATACCTCGGACTTGCTTCCGATCGCATTTCGGTATGGCTGTGTGCTCCCATTCGCCACTAATCGTAATAATCGGAAGTACTATCTCACATACAGAAATCGCTGTAGCTTAGAGCACAAGAAGCGGAGTGGAAATGACTGGCAAATTCCTTCAAATCACAATCCTGTGAATTCGCAACAACCCAACTCCGACTGCCTCGCCCTGCAGGCCTACATGAAAAACCCTAGAGTCACATTACAGTTTGCCGTGATAAGAATCAATGCTGGAAGGTACTTCCCCCTAGTCTTGCCGACAAGACATGTCTGACGCCGCCCTCATTTCGCGGGCAAGCTTGCCCGCACCAACATCGATGAAACTTCTGGAGTGCACATCGTATGAAGAGAAACACCCGCGACGCAGCCTCGGCCGTTGCCAGTAGCGCCCTCGGAGACGAGGTGAACAACAAGCACAATGGGAACACTGTCGCTGTCCCCGAGCGAGCATCTGGAGATCTAAGCGTAATTTTGGCCGGCCTGCAAACTATGCGTGACGGCGACTTCTCTGTCCGTCTGCCAGGCTCGTGGACCGGTCTGCCGGGGAAGATTGCGGACACCTTCAACTCCATTGTTGCCGCCAATCAACAAATGGCGCATGAATTGAAACGCGTGGGACAGGTTGTCGGTAAAGAGGGAAGGACTCGCGAGCGCACCCGCTTCCATGAGTCCCGTGGAGCGTGGGGCGATATGGAAGTATCGGTCAACACCTTGGTCGAGGATCTCCTGCGACCCACCGCAGAAGTGACCCGCGCGATTGCCGCGGTGGCTCAGGGAAATCTGACCCAAACCGTAAGGCTGGACGTGGATGGCCGTCCACTGGAAGGGGAATTCCTGCGGTCCGCCAGCATCGTCAACACAATGATTCAACAGCTGGGCGTCTTTACCGCTGAAGTTACGCGCGTGGCCCGCGAAGTGGGCACGGACGGCAAACTCGGCGGACAGGCGCAAGTGCCCGGGGTAGCCGGCACTTGGAAAGATCTGACCGATTCCGTCAATTCCATGGCGAGTAATCTCACGGGCCAGGTTCGAAACATCGCTGAAGTCGCCACTGCGGTAGCCAGCGGAGATCTTTCCCGCAAAATTACGGTCGACGTTCGTGGCGAAATTCTTCAACTTAAAGAAGCCATCAACACTATGGTTGACCAGCTCCGCTCGTTTGCGTCGGAAGTGACCCGCGTGGCTCGAGAGGTCGGCACCGATGGAAAGCTGGGCGGGCAGGCTGTTGTGGTAGGCGTTGCAGGTACGTGGAAGGATCTTACAGATTCCGTCAATGCCATGGCTGGGAACTTAACGGCGCAGGTTCGAAACATCGCCGAGGTGACCACAGCTGTCGCTCGCGGCGATTTATCCCGCAAAATCACGGTCGATGTGAAAGGCGAAATTCTCGAACTCAAAGACACCATCAACACGATGGTCGATCAGCTCAATGCCTTCGCCGGTGAAGTGACGCGTGTGGCCCGTGAAGTCGGCACGGAAGGCAAGCTTGGTGGACAAGCGCAGGTGCCGGGTGTTGGCGGCACGTGGAAGGATCTCACGGACAACGTCAACTTCATGGCCAGCAATCTTACCGGCCAGGTGAGAAACATCGCTGAGGTGGCGACGGCCATCGCCAACGGCGATTTGTCCCGCAAAATCACGGTCGACGTGCGCGGCGAAATCCTGCAGCTCAAAGAGACGCTGAACACCATGGTCGATCAGCTCAACCGCTTCGCCGGGGAAGTGACGCGCGTGGCTCGCGAAGTGGGAACGGAAGGGCGTTTGGGAGGACAAGCCAATGTGCCGGGCGTTGCTGGCACTTGGAAAGATCTTACCGACTCCGTGAACTCGATGGGCGGGAACCTGACGGGTCAGGTTCGCAACATCGCTGAAGTCACAACGGCTGTGGCTCGTGGCGACTTGTCGCGCAAGATCACGGTTGATGTGAAAGGCGAAATTCTCGAACTCAAGAACACCATCAACACGATGGTCGATCAGCTCAATGCCTTCGCCGGTGAAGTGACGCGTGTGGCCCGTGAAGTCGGCACGGAAGGCAAGCT
>JBAVZU010000413.1:0-2600 GCA_049588915.1 Candidatus Sulfotelmatobacter sp. | reverse complement strand
TTGTATACCGGACGGTGTCCTTGTTCGTCGCGCAAGAATATCCCTGTCAGGCGGCGCGAGAGTTCTGCGGCAACCTCGGAAAGCGTGAGCATATTGCCCGAACGCGAAGGGAATTCGACTTTGAAGCCGTCGCCAAAATAGTGATGGAACTTCTGCAGAGACTCGATTAACAAATAATTGACGGGGAACCATACCGGCCCCCGCCAATTGGAATTGCCGCCGAACATGCCGGTTAACGATTCGCCTGGTTCATAGTCGACGCGGTGCTCTCTGCCATCAAAGTAGATGGTGAACGGATGATCGCGGTGATGGAGAGAAAGCGCACGAACGCCGTGGGGCGACAGAAATTCCTGTTCGTCCAACATGATTTGTAACATTCGGCGGAGCTGCTCAGGATCCACAATCGAGAGCAGCCGTCGTTCCGCCATTCCGGACGTCCGCATGCAGGCTACATTCTCGATGAGGTCGGGGCGGTTGTCGATGAACCAATCCATGCGCCGTTTAAAGCCGGAGAGACGATGCAGCAGTCCTGAATCCAGGGTTTCGACCGCGAATAAAGGGATCAACCCAACCATGGAGCGAACCTTGACCGGAAAATGATCGCCATTGGGAAACTTCAGCACATCGTAGAAAAACCCGTCTTCTTCGTTCCACAGACCCATGCCGTTGTGTCCGAGGTTGTTCATCGCGTGGGCGATGTAGATGAAATGCTCCCAGAACTTGCTGGCCACATCTTCGTAGGCAGGATCTTGCGCGGCCAGTTCCATGGCAATGGCCATCAAGTTCAGCGTATACATTGCCATCCAGCTGGTGCCGTCGGATTGTTCGATATGTCCGCCCGTGGGAAGGGGCTCGCTACGATTAAACACTCCAATGTTGTCGAGCCCCAGGAATCCGCCTTGAAAAATGTTCATGCCCTCGGCATCCTTGCGGTTTACCCACCAGGTGAAATTCAAGAGCAGTTTATGGAATACGCGTACCAGAAACGCCCGGTCGCCATGGCCATTCCGCTTCTTGTCAATCTTGTAAACTCGCCACACCGCCCAGGCGTGTACGGGTGGATTCACATCTCCTAGAGCCCACTCGTAGGCTGGGAACTGGCCGTTGGGATGCATGTACCACTCACGGAGCAAAAGCAACAACTGCTCTTTGGCGAAATCAGGATCGATCAAAGCCAGAGAAACGCAATGAAACGCTAAATCCCACGCCGCGTACCAGGGATATTCCCACTTGTCCGGCATGGAAATCACGTCGGCGTTGTAAAGGTGCGGCCAATCATGGTTTCTTCCTTTGATCCGTTTCGCAGGCGGAGGAGGATGGCCTGGATCTCCGTGGAGCCATTTCTTGACCACGTAGTGGTAGAACTGTTTGGACCATAACAACCCGGCGAAACCCTGCCGCATTACGTTCTGAGCGTCGGGCGAGAGATCTCTCGGCATAATCGTGGCGTAGAAATCGTTGGCTTCCTGTTTGCGCGCGGCAAAGATGCCGTCGAACGTATTGAAGGCGCCACTCGACGGCGTGAACTCTAGATTCGTGAGTCGCAACCGGACGCTAGCGGATTTTCCGATAGCGATCTCCATCGCATAGTGAGCGGCGGCCTTGGTGCCCACCGATTCCGGCGACACAGCCTCTTTTGCCCCGCGCACGATGTAATCGTTGATTCCGTCTTTCTTGCAAAATCCGCTCTCCGGCGCGTTGAACAGCCGCCGGCGATTGGTTTCGTTCTCAGTGAAGAGAAGCTCTGGAGAGCCATCGCAGTAAAGCCAACGCTTCCCAAAGTTGCGATGGTTTAGTTCGATTGCGCCCGACACTCCTCGCAGGTTAGGGCGAAACTCTTTGTCGTCCCACGACCAGGTATTACGAAACCAAATTGTCGGAAGGAGCCGCAGACGGGCCGATTCCGGACCATGGTTCTTAACCGTGATCTTAATGAGGATGTCTTCGACATCCCCTTTCGCGTACTCGACGAACACATCGAAATAACGTTCTTCGGCGAATACTCCCGTGTCCAGCAGTTCGTACTCGGCATCGCTCTTAGCCCGTCGTCGATTTTCCGACACTAGTTGTGCATAGGGAAATGCAGCCTGCGGATACTTGTATAGATACTTCATGTAAGAGTGCGTGGGAGTGCTGTCAAGGTAGAAGTAATATTCCTTCACATCCTCGCCGTGGTTACCTTCGGTCCCGCTCAGTCCGAATAGCCGTTCTTTGAGGATCGGATCGCGCTCGTTCCACAGCGCTAAGGCAAAACAGATTAACTGACGGCGATCACAGATGCCCGCAATTCCATCTTCATTCCAGCGATAAGCTCGTGACCGGGCGTGATCGTGCGGAAAAAAGTCCCAGGCATTGCCTTCGGAACTGTAGTCTTCCCGCACCGTACCCCATGCGCGTTCGCTGAGGTAGGGTCCCCAGCGCTTCCAATGCCGCGTGCGGTCCCGAGCTTCACAGAGCCTGATCTCCTCGTTCGTCATAGGAACGCTTGTCGGAAAGTTAAAGCTTGTTCAGTCCATCCAGGGCCGCAACTTTATAGGCCTCAGCAAGTGTCGGGTAATTGAAAACCGTATCGCGGAAGTATTCCAGCGTGCCACCCAAGG
>JBAVZU010000412.1:0-25457 GCA_049588915.1 Candidatus Sulfotelmatobacter sp. | reverse complement strand
CCTCTTGCTTCCAAAGCCGTCATGTAACAAAATCTCTGGTGAAGATCTACGCCAACGTGGATCATCTGCGTGCCTCCTTCAGGGCTTGTGCTTCGAGCACGTACTCTACCCTTGGAGGCACGCCTTTTCAGTTTTCATTACATCTGAGCGGAGTTGTCGTTCGCGAAGCGGACGACAACGCAGCCGAAGGATCCCTACCGTCCAATCCGCATGATGCGCTGATTCAGGGATTTTCTACGACGTACTCATGTGGTGACAGTCGACCATGCGCCTGTTCGTACGCTTCGAGCCTCTGTTTGATCCCGAATCACGGTGCGACTGCCTCACTTCGCCGCCACCGCCGCCACTACATCAAACAAAATCCTCGGCCCTCGGCGCACTTCTTCCACGCGAATACGCTCATCGTTTCCGTGCTCCGTATTCCCCTCTTCTTCTGTGGCTGTATAAGGATTGAAACCGTAGGCATTGATGCCGAGCGGACGGTAGCGTTGATTCTCCGTGTACCCACTGGTGATATGCGGCACCACGGGAGTGCCGGGGAAATATTTTTCCGAGACCGCGCGAATCGCGTCATACAACGCCGTATTCGTGGGCGAGTAGTTGGCCTGGCGAAACTCTGCGTTTAACGGTTCGACGGTGACATTAGGATCATCGATAACTCGGCGAATCTCGGCTAGCAACTTCTCGGGATCGCCTCCCGGCAGAATGCGGACATCCAGATTGGCCCATGCCTCCGGCGGAATCACATTGGTTTGCCCTGATCCTCCCAGCATGGTGAGCGAAATCGTGTCACGCAGCAAAAAATTGAGCGACTCGTCTTTCTCCACATCCTGTTGGAATTTTTTATCTTCGATCGCCTTACGGATGTTGCGATACTCCCGCGCCTCTTCCGGAGGCTCATACGGCGCCATATCACGCAGAAATTCCTCCACTACCGGAAGAACTCTCAGCGGAGTGTGATAGGCAAGAACGCGATTCAGTGCATGGATGAGTCGGTTCGGCGCCGAATCCGGTATAGGACGCGACGCATGTCCCGGTCGCCCATGCGCAACAACATGCAACCAGAAAGTGGTTTTTTCGCCTACGTCCACGCCGACATATTTCACCTTGCCTTTTTCGAGCAAGTTCTCGCCACCTTCATTGATCAGAAACTCCGCATTTTCGAGCAAGTCCCGCTCGTGAGCTATGAACCAGTCTGTTCCAGTGCCGTCCGCTTCTTCATCGGCGACCGCCAGAAAAATCACATCGCGATCAAGTTCCACCTTCTCGCGCTTCAGCATCACCATCACAACCAATTGCGCCAAGCCTTCGTCTTTCATATCTTGTGCGCCACGTCCCCATAGCCAGCCGTCTTTGATTTCCCCGCTAAAAGGAGGAACCTTCCAGTGCGCGGCATCGCTGGTAACTACGTCCATGTGGTTAAGCAGAATCACCGGACGTTTGGCCTGCGCCGTCGTGTGCGGCAATCGCGCCCATAGATCGCCGCGGCCCGCGGCATATTCGAACGCGCGATTCTCAATGCCCTCCTGATCAAGAATCTTTTTGTAAAACGAAACCGCGCGCATTTCGTTGCCCGGTGGATTTGTGGTGTCAATGCGCAAATACTCCTGCATCCAGGTCAGCGCCAGGTCGGAATACTCTCGCATGTGCTCGGCGGGAACCCGGAAGGAAGCGGTCGCCACGTCTTCCGGCTTGGGAATCGATTCGGCCGGGGCTTGTCCCATGTTTAAGATCAACGTGGCCAATACAATCACCAGAAAAATGGCCAGAATTCGAGTTACCATTGGGGTACTCCACGCCAGTTGCACCCGTTCGTAATGCGCGTTCATTGGTCCCAAAATGAGTCTCCTCTCAGTCATTCCGCTCCACGCAGTTTTTATATCAGGTTTGCCAAATTTACCCTGCGCAGGCCCCTGCAGGTACCCTTCCGGCTGGAAGCGGGATACAATGTCTTTAGCTGTCAAGTGTTTAGCGCCCAAACGTGAGAAAACGATTTGGCATCAGAACTGTAATAGAAGGGCAGGGCGTTCGGAGCGTTTTCCGGGCCTTATCTTGAATTTTCGGAGTGCGTCGCGTCAGCGCACACCGGCTAGTTTTTAGGGGACGCAATCAAATCACGCAACACGCCCGTTTCGGCGTGCTGGAGTGGAGCCCCCAAAAGCTCCCCCCACATGGAGGAAGTTGTTATGAACCGTATATTCGCCGTTTTGCCTTTGGCTGCAGTGCTCGCTTTTCCGGCCTTTGCGCAAACTTCTTCGTCTACCCCAGATCAGTCTAATCAACCGGCCGCGTCCCAGACGAATCAGTCTCCCGACAACATGAACGGTACCGGGAAGCAGCCGTTGCAGGCACCGGCTCGAGAGGGCTTTTGGGGCCGTGTGAATCCCTTTGCGCGCAAGAGCTATGTGAAGCGCCAGACCGACCCCATCCGCGACCGCGTCAACGAACTTGACGACCTGACTGCCGCTAACAGCAAGGCAATCAGGGATACGGATGCGCGCGCACAAGCCGGCATCAAGTTGGCTTCTGACAAGGCCAATGAAGCCGACCAGCATGCAATCGATGCTGGCAACAAAGCCACCATGGCGCAGCAGAGCGCGCAACAGGCGACCACACGAATTCAGTCGGTCGAGACCGTTGTCGGCAATATCGACCAATATAAAGCTTCCAATCAGACCGAGATCCGATTTAAGCCCGGCCAGACTATGTTGAGCAAGAACGCAAAAGATGCTCTGGATGAGATGGCCAATGGAGTGAAGGGTCAACACGGTTACATCATCGAAGTTCAGGGTTTCGCTTCCGGTAAAGGCCAGACTGCAATCGCTAACTCGCAAAAAATGGCCGAGTCGGTCGTGCGCTACATGGTGTTGACTAACGAAATTCCGGTTTACCGGATTTATCTCGTGGGTATGGGGAATGCTCCGGTTGCCAATGCTGACGATAACGGAAAGACCAAGCACATGAGCGGTGGGCGCGTGGAAATCAGCCTGCTGAAGAACGATCTGGAGCAGTTGGCCTCAAGCGGTTCTTCTACTCCAGAAGCTGCTCCCGATCAGCAGCAGCAACCGAAGTAGCCTGATCGGTTGTGGCCGTGATTAGCATCTCGTTTAAGTGATTCCCCTGCTTAAAGAGCCCTTCGCGCAAGCGATGGGCTCTTTCGTGCTTTACGGGCAACCGGATGGGAATAGGGTAGCTTGAAGATGCGCGTCCGGCGCCTATCCGGGATGGTGATGAAAATGGAGCATCAGCATATGAGTCACGAATCCTGCAACAAACCAAATTGCAGCTTCCAGAATTCGCCTGAATTGTGGGGTCATTAGAAAAGAATACGCCTACCAGAAAAGAATACGCCTACCCTCGATCCCGAGCCATCCGCCTTCTACAAGCTACGCGCACGAAAAACTTCGGGATCTATTTCAAGATTTTTTAGTTTGGATTGAAGCGTGGTGCGTTTCAAACCCAGGCGGGCTGCTGCACCGTGGGGACCGCCTAGTTGACCATTGCTATCTCGAAGCACGTCCAGAATGCGTTGCCGTTCCTTTTCGTGGAGCGTGTCGCTATGGCTTTCGTCAGGTGCTGTATTCAATTCGCTCAACGGTACTTGCAATGTCCGGCCCGGAGTCAAAATGACCGATCGCTCGATAAAATTTTCCAATTCTCGAATGTTTCCCGGCCACGGCCATTGCACCAGCGTCTCCATAGTCCTGGATGGGATGCTGGTGATCGATTTGTTCATCAGCGTGGAATACCGCTGTACAAAGTGCTCCACCAGAAATGGAATATCTTGACGACGCTCCCGCAGCGGGGGGATTACGATAGGAAAGACGTTCAGGCGATAGTAAAGATCGCTCCGAAATTCCCGCCGGCTCACAGAGTCGAGCAGATCCCGGTTGGTTGCCGCCACTAGGCGAAAGTTAACCCTTAATGTCTGCGTAGATCCTAGCCTTTCGAATTCCTGGTCCTGCAGCACACGCAGCAGTTTGGGTTGCAAGTCGATTGAAATATCTCCGATTTCATCGAGAAACAGCGTTCCCTGATCCGCCAGTTCCAGACGTCCAATCTTTTTGACGACCGCGCCTGTAAAGGCCCCTTTTTCGTGTCCAAACAACTCACTTTCCAGCAGGCCGGAGGGAATCGCCGCGCAATTCACCTTGATGAAACCTTTTTCCTTGCGTCTGCTCAAACGGTGCAGAGCGCGCGCCACTAGCTCTTTACCTGTTCCTGTCTCGCCCAGCAGCAGCACGGTGGCATCGCTGGACGCGACCGTGGCCACCTTTTTCATGAGCTCTTGCAACGCGCCGCTGCGCCCGATGATTTCTCCAAAGCCAAGTTCTGTATCGATCGCCTGCTCCAGGTAGAACTTTTCCTCCGAGAGTTTTTCCTTGGCCTTTTCAAGCTCCATCGTGACTTGGCGGAGTTGATCTACCGTCTGGCTCAACGCTTCTTGCGCCTGCCGGCGTTCGGTGATGTCCATGCTGGCGCCTGTGAGACCCACTGTGACGCCGGCAGCGTCAAAAACCGGTTCGATCGTGGTATCGAAGTAATGGGTATCACCTTCTATGATCGTCTTGCTCTCTTCACGTGTACCCTTCCCGAGGTCCAGCACCTTGCGGCGGCTTTGTAAAATACGTTCGGCCTCTTCAGCTCCGAAGAAGTCATACGGCGTCTTTCCCACATAATCGTTCGTCGGTCCGAGAATTGGCGAATTGTACATCCACGTATAGCGCAAATCCCGGTCCTGATTAAAGACCGTGATCGGAGAATGCTTGAGCGCCACACGGAAGCGTTCTTCACTTTCAAACAACGCTCGCTCCACGCGTTTGCTCTCAGTAATGTCGTTGCCGAACGAGATCGTGGCTACGATCTTGCCGTTGACTTTCACGTGATTGTTCCGCCAACTGATGTAGCGTTCCTCACCCGTCTTGGTGATAATCGGGTTCTCATAGGTCGGGCCCGCTGTCCCACCCACGAGCCTGTCAAACTCCTCCCAGACTTCAGGGAACCGGTCTCTGGGGACAAGGATCGACCAGCTCTTGCCCTTGAGCTCCGAGAACGTATAACCGGTGATTTTTTCTGCCGCCTCATTGAACAAATTGACATTTCCGTCCATGTCCAGGCCGAGAATCATTACGTTGGCGGTACGAATCAGGTTCTCGGAAAACTCCTTGGCATCCCGCAGTGACAACTCTGACTGATGGCGCGCCTCTTCCGCGCGTCTGCTTTCGGTGACGTCCTGCAAGATTATGGCGATTCGGTCCACTCCATTCGTACCTTCAATAGGAAAATACGATGCGAATAAGTCGCGCTCTCCGAGCCCGGGATGCGTGTATCTCAGCTCATACTGGACCACGCTTCCCAGGAAGCATTCATCCACCTTGTCTTTCACCACTGCTTCGAAGACTTCTGAATGCACGACCTCGTCAACCCGGCGCCCGATGACTTCCTCCTTCTGTTTGCGCCGGTAATTCAGAAATGCGCGGTTGGCGATCACATAGCGATATTCCCGATTTACCACGGCTATCATCTCGTCCAAGCCTTCGACGACGCGCTCGTATTCCCGAAGCCGTTCCTCAGCCTGCCTGCGCTCTGTAAGGTCACGCGCAACCGCCACCACAACCACTGCGTCCTGTTCAAGACGGATGCGTTTTAGACTTATTTCCACTGGAAATGTGGATCCATCTTTCCTGCGGTGGATGCTTTCCATCACTTGGAATCCCGACTTTTCCAACCCCTCCAGAATCTGGGTGATGGAGGACTGCCCGATCGCTGGATCGATGTCGAAAACCGTCAACGCCATAAGCTCTTCGCGACTGTAACCCAAGGCAGAGCACGCTTTTTCATTTACATCTAGAAAACGAAAGGTCTTGAGATCCACGACTTGGATAGCGTCGTTGCTTTGATCCACCAGCTTGCGAAATAGCCCCAACTTCCGGATGGTTGCATCGTTGTCGCGGAGCTCCGAAAGAAGTCGCCTGCTGGCCCGGCGCAGCAATTTTTCCGTGAGCACTTGGTCGGTGACGTCGTGGGCAATGCACCGCACTACCGCCGAATCCGGGCCCATCTTGCGCAATGTGTTGTAGTACTTCCAGATTCGACGTTCACCGGACCGCGTCAGGATTGCCAGAAAACCGCAAGCCGCCCCGGTGCGCGCAATCTCGGCCAGGTATTCATCGAATTGCGGACGGTACTCTGGAACCACCAACTCCCGCATTGGGATTTGCAGAAGCTCTTCCACGTTGTAGCCCAGCGTGCGCGCCGGCAATGGATTGACGGAAAGGAGTTGTCCGGACAGATCGTGGAGGCCCAGCAAATCCTGGCTGTGCTCGACCAAATCCCGATACCAATCGTCGTGCTCTAGCAGCGTTCGGCGGATCGGATCGATCTCATCCTTTGCTACGGGCTTGTTGCGCTGCTCCGCCTCGGGGCGCAAAGTCACGGCTACTCCCCGCGACCAGCTAATTTCTTGATTGCGTAAATTTTCCCTTCCTGCGATGGCTTGCGGCAGTAGTGAAAAACACGCGCAAGAAGCTCTGGCCGCTATTTGGTCGATCAGGGCGAAGTGTAACAGAACGGTCACACTGAAGCCAGTGTTTAACATATGAATGTGCGCCATCGGACGTTTGACCATTTTTGCCCGGCCCGGCTACACTCCCTTTCTCAACGGAGTTCACCGATGAAACGAGTCTCGTGGCTCATCCTTTCACTAGTCTTTTTCTTTGCACCTCCCGGCCTTGTCGCTGGCGGCGACGAAACTAAGCATCACCACGAAGAACTGACGCCCGCGGAGTTAGGGACAGTTTCCTTTCCAGTCTCATGTAGTCCCACCGTCCAGAAGCCGTTCGAACGCGGTGTGGCACTGTTGCATTCCTTCTGGTATGAAGAAGCCGAAAAGGAATTCCAGCAAATTGCGATCGACGATCCCCACTGCGTCATGGCGCACTGGGGAGTGGCCATGAGCTTATGGCACCAGCTCTGGAACAACCCGAACGCTAAAGAAATCCAGCTCGGACTGGATGAAATCCATGAGGCGAAAACCACGGATGGTGATACCACTCCGCGCGAAAAAGCTTATATCACCGCTATCGCAGCCTTTTTCAGCGATTCCAAGAAACTCAATCACGAAGCGCGAGCCCAAGCCTATTCGGATGCAATGAGGAAAGTTTACGAAAATTATCCGGACGATCACGAAGCGGCTGTCTTCTACGCGCTTTCACTGCTCGCCTCCGAGCCGCACGATGACACCACGTTCGCGAATCGCAAGCAGGCGGCCGCAATCCTGGAGAAGCTTTTTGCCGTCGAGCCCGACCATCCCGGCGTGGCACATTATCTGATCCACGCCTACGATAAGCCGCAACTCGCTCAGTTGGGTCTGCCCGCCGCTCGCCGTTACGCCCAGGTTGCCCCCGCTGCTCCCCATGCCTTGCACATGCCCTCCCACATCTTCGCCCGTTTGGGATTGTGGCAGGAAGACATCAACTCCAACCTTGTATCGGTCGCGGCAACGCGCAAAACTGCCGCCATGCACATGGGTGGCGAAGGCCATCAATTCCACGCCATGGATTTCTTGATCTATGCGTATCTGCAAAGTGGGCGCGAGGCCGATGCCGCCAAAGTCGTCGATGAAGTGAAGGCTATGCCTCCGATGAAATCAATGTATGGCCCTGACTTCGATCCCGAAACGAACGCCCTCAGCAAGTTCCCCGCGATTTACGACCTCGAACTTCGTCACTGGTCGGACGCCGCGGCGTTGCAGATCGTGCCGGGCTCAACCCCCGGCGATCAGTCCATCACTTACTGGGCTCGAGCCATCGGCGCCGCCCGCAGCGGTAATCTCGCCCAAGCAACCAATGACCTGAAGCAGATTGATAACATTCGCAAAGAATTCATGGCGGAGAAGAAAACTGACTATGCCGAGGCAGTCGGCGAAGATTATCAGGAAGCCACCGCTTGGGTCGCACACGCCGAAGGCAAAGACGATGAGGCCATCACCAGCCTGCGAACTCTCGCCGATAAGGCTGATAAACTCGGGGACGAACCGGAAGGCATCCCGGCGCGTGAACAGTTGGCCGATATGCTGCTCGAAGCAAAGCGCCCGCAGCAAGCTCTCGCGGAATATCAAACCGACCTGAAGCTCAATCCCAACCGCTTCGACGGCCTTTTCGGCGCAGCCCGCGCCGCCGAAGCCGCCGGCAAACAAAACGATGCCACCGAATACTACGCCCTGCTCCTGAAAGTATGCGACGGCTCAAACTCGACGCGGCCGGAGTTGAGCCAGGCAAGGGAATTAGTGGCGCAGAAATGACTACCAACGAAAGAAGGTCATCTTGACGGTCAGTGCCGCCATCATGGCCGCTGCACCCAGCAGCGCGTTATATTCGCGGTGCTTCAGATACAAATCAAAAGAAAATCCCGCGAAACTTTCGCCAGAAGCGCGACTAAGTCGTGGGAACAGTCTCGGCGCTCGCTGCCTATATTCGCCGAACTCGGGAAATGTTTGCCGTAAGAATACCTCTTCATCGCGAATCACCGGAAGATAGATAGCGAAGAACATCACTACAAGCGCGATTCCCACCCACCAGCTCCGCGCCGCCACGGCGAATCCCAGCCCGATGAGCAGCGATCCCAGATAAAGCGGGTTACGCGTGTACGCATAAGGACCCGAAGTTGCCAGCGACTCGTTCTTATTCACATGCCCCGAGGCCAATGCGCGAGTCAGCAGGCCGGGCAAGACCACGATCGCTCCCAGCGTCATGGATCGCCAAGTCGGTCGCGCCAACCAAAAATAAATCACGGCGAAGACAAATCCCAGCGGGACTCGAATCCGCCGTGCGATTTTTGACCACTCGGCCATACGGTTATTACAACTCTTCGCGGAGGGCATGATTTAACGCTTACGAACCCCAGGCTGCTGACCGCCCCGCGATGTTATAAACGAAGTTGGGCTTTAGCCCCCGAGATTTCCGCCCAGTAAGCGTTTGGCAGCCGCCACCACTTCATCACTCCCAATCCCCAACAATCCCTCCTCCGCCATGGCTCGCCGCGCGTGCGAAGTCACGCTTTCCGCACTGCGCAGCACAACACTGCGAGTTCCATAGGGTCCGTTCCGCGCCGGGTCAGTAGGCCCGTAGATTGCCACTACTGGAACCCGCAAGGCTGCCGCCAAATGGAGTGGTCCTGTGTCTCCTCCAATAAATAAGCGGGCACGCCGCGTCAGCGCAATCAACTCCGTGATCGTACAACTCATCGCCTGAGCTGTCCCGCCACTCGCCCTCTCCGCGGCGCGCACCAATGCTTCTTCCCCCGGACCATAGTTCAAAATCGAATGGATACTCAAGTTTGTCAGGCCGCGCGCCACTTCGCCATACCGCTCCGGCGGCCATCGCTTCGCGCCCCACCCCGCACCCGGATTTAGAATCGCAAATTCGCCAATGCCGTGTTCGATGAGGCGCTGATTAACGAATTCGTCAGCTTGTGGATCACGAGGAAAGTCATCCGCAATCCGTGCCGGAAACAATTTTCCTTCGCTCTCGGCCAGCACCGCGGCAATGGAAAGATTTTGCTCCACGACATGCCGTCCGCTTGCGATAACCTTCCGCGTGTACCACAGGCTCGCTGGAGATTCTCGCGCCTCGGCCGCTCCATATACCACGCTCGCTCCCGACCAGCGCGCCAAAACCGAGGAGCGGATCGCCCCCTGCAAATCCACCGCGACCTCGTAGTTCGCGTCTCGCACGTCATTCCTTACTGTGGCGATCTGCTGCAGGGTTGAGATGGAAAACAAGGACCTGCTCCAGGATTTCAGCTTCACTGTGTGGACTTCATCCACCAGCGGACGCAGTGAAGAACGAGGACCCCTTCGCGGAGATCCTGGCGCGCACAACAGCTCAGCCCAACGCTCCTCGATCAACCAGCCGATGCGTGCCTGCGGGAATGCTTGCCGCAACGCGTGAACCGCGGGCAGCGTGTGGATGACGTCGCCCATGGCGCTCAACCGCACGATCAGCAGCCGTTCAACCTTTTTTTCGGTCGAGAATGGGATCACGACCTGGGCGCCATCCGCGAACGGATAATTTCGCTGGTCGAGTGTTCCTTCGCATCGCCCACGATCGCCACGCGCCCACCATATGCAGTCACCGCATCGCGCTCAGGAATCGAATCCTCTGTGTAGTCGGTGCCCTTCGCCTGTATGTCCGGACGAATCTCGCGAATCAGGTCCCGCACATCGAGTTCAGAAAAAATCACAACTGCATCCACGTCGGTCATTGCCGCAACAATTTCAGCGCGCTCTCCCGCCGGTATCACAGGACGGCCTTCGCCCTTGAGCATGCGCACGGATTCGTCAGAGTTGATGGCGACCACCAGCCTGCCGCCCAATTCCTTCGCGCCCCGGAGATATCGCACATGCCCTACATGCAGCAAATCGAAGTTACCATTTGCAAGAATGATGCGTTCTCCGGCGCTTCGCCACTGCTCCACGCGCTCTCGCAGTTGACCGCGGCCCAAAATTTTTCCCGTCTTCAGGGTTTCCAATCTTTCGTTTTCCAAATTGCTTCCAAGTCAGTGGGGCCTTGTCGAAGGCGGACTCTGCTCCAGTGCACGTAATAATTCGTCTCGCGATACCGTTGCCGTCCCGCGCTTCATCACTACAATCCCGCCCGCATAGTTGGCTAACTGCGCCGCTTCTTCTGTGGTGGCGCCGGCCGCCAGCGCCGCGCTGAATGCCGCAATCACAGTATCGCCCGCGCCTGTCACATCCGCAATTTCATCGGAGCCGAAAATCGGTATGTCCACCGGTCTCTGCTCCCGATCAAATGCCACCATGCCGTCGCGCCCCCGCGTGATCAGCAGCGACTGCAAATTCATCCTCTCCATAATCTGCTCTCCGACCTGGCGCAGCTTTTCCCAATCCTGGCCCACGCGGATGCCCAGCGCCGCTTCCACCTCCGGTTCGTTCGGAGTCGCCGCCGTGACTCCGCAATATTCCAGAAGCCGGTATCGCGAATCAAGAATCAATGGCACAGACGCTCTTCGTCGTCCTGCCTGCCGCAGCGCGTTCACAATGCCCGGACTCGCCGATCCATATCCATAGTCGGAGACCAACAGTGCATCAGAGGCGCGCAAATAGGCTCTTGCTGCCAGAAACAGTTCGCGCGTCAAATGCCGGTTGGGAGCGCTCTCCGGCTCGCGATCCACGCGCACTACCTGCTGTCGCGTATTGTGCGTCATGCCAGCGAGAATGCGAGTCTTCGTAACCGTTGTAAAAGATTTATCCTTCAAAACGCCGCTGACGGGAACATGCTTATGCCTGAAAAACTTGAGCAGCGTTCGTCCCGGCTCATCATCCCCAACGGCGCCAACCGGCAGCACGTTAACACCCAGATCAGCGAGGTTGTTCACCGCATTTGCACCACCGCCGGGTACGATCGTACGTTCGCGATGCTTCAGGATGAGCACCGGCGCTTCGCGCGACACTCGAGAGATTTCGCCATAAACAAATTCATCGGCCACCAGGTCACCAAGCACTGTAATAGTAACTTTGGGAAACGCTTCGATAATCTTGCGCAGCCGTTCCACTTCTTTCAAGTGCTTCGTCATTTAGAAGTCTAGTCGCCGTCCCCGGCATTTTCTCACGACCGCCGCCGCCGTTCCTCGATCACTCGCAACATGGCATCCACAGCGTTAGCCGCATCCTCAAGTTCCATCTTGACCGGCACGACCGTGAGCGGCTGCAAGGCGTCTAGGTATCCTCCAAGATTCACGGCGTCTTTTTCAGTCGTGACAAAGCCGCCGCCATTACTCCGTTGACGAAGGGTCAGCAAATCGCGAACGTCATTCTCTTTATAGGTATGATGATCACGGTAGAACGCTTCCGCCACAGGATCAATACCCGCGGCTCTCAACTGCAGCAGGAAATTCCGCGGCCGGGCAATGCCACAGAATACAACGGGCCGCTCGGGAAAGTACGCCGCATCGCTTGCCATTACGATCCCGCGCCGCACTCGCCACACGCTTTTTCCTTCGAGTGGAAACGCGTCCGCCGCTGCGCCGCTGATCAGCACCACAGCATCGGCCCGCTGCAGCGATCGCAAGGGCTCTCGCAGTCTTCCAGCGGGCAGAAGCCGGTCTCGCGCATCTTCCGGCGTCACCAAAACAATATCGAAATCCCGCGCCAGCCCGCGGTGTTGAAAGCCATCATCCAACAGGTGGATCTGTGGGCCGAATCTCTTCTCGGCAAAACAACCTGCCTTGTAACGATCCTCGCCTACCACCACCGGCGACTGCAACCGCCGAGCGATCAGCAGCGGCTCATCACCGAAATCCTCCGGCAGTCCGCCAGGATCCACCACCAATACAGCGTGGGTCCTACGCCCGTAGCCGCGAGAGAGCACATCAAAATTAATTCCGCGGGCCTTCAACAATTCGCCCAACAGCACTACAAATGGAGTTTTCCCCGCGCCGCCGGTCGAAAGATTTCCCACACTGATGACGGCGCCAGCCAGCGACCTCGATCGCCGCCAGCCGCGCTTGTAGAAGGCGTTGCGCGCTTCCACAATTCCGGCATAGACACCCGACAGAGGATTGAGATTCATGACCGCTCCAGCAATTGCTGTAGTCCGTCCGCAGTACGCGCCGTCGCTCCAGCCTGGGAACGCATTGTTTCAGCGGCTCTTATGCCCAGTTCTCTTCGCTCCGATTCATTGGCCAGCAGCTCCAGGAATACGAGCGGCAATTCCGCCGGACCTACAATTCGCACAGCGTCACGGCTCTGGAACAAGCTCACGATGTCGCGGAAGTTTTCCGTGTGATTGCCCACCACCGTCGCCACACCGTACTGCGCTGGTTCAATAATGTTATGCCCGCCGCGCGGGACCAGGCTTCCTCCCACAAACGCAATGTCGGCTAATGCATAAAGCGCCGCTAATTCTCCGATTGTATCCAACAACAAAACCGTTCCGTCTAGAGCCTCCCCGTTCCAATCCGATCGCCTGAAGAATCGGATCGCCATCTTCTCGATCAAAGTAGCGACCGCGCGGGCCCGCTCCGGATGCCTCGGCGCAAGAATCATCACCGCCTTAGGATGTTGCACCAGCACGTTTTCAAACGCTTTCAGCAACAGCGCTTCTTCTCCCTCGACGGTGCTGCCACATACCAGCACCGGGCCGCCTCTACTCATTTCAATCGTCGTCTTCAGGCTGTCGACGATTGCAGGCGGCGATGGCGCAGCGAAATCGAACTTGAGATTTCCCGTAACCCGCACTCGTTCCGGGACCGCGCCAATCTCGCGCAGCCGGGAAGCATCCTCCTCCGTCTGCGCCATAAATGCATCCACGTGAATCAGTACTCTTTTCAGCAATCCACGGAACCGCCGGTATTTCGGCCACGACCGGTCTGAGATGCGGGCGTTTACAATCGCAATCCGCGCTCCGCCGGCTCGTGCGAGCCGCAGAAAGTTCGGCCAGAACTCTGTCTCGGCAATCACGACCAACTGCGGCCTGAGCGCCTTTAGGTAACCACGGATGGCGAATGCAAAGTCCATGGGAAAATAAAAAACGTTAGCCTCACCAAAGCGTTGGCGAGCGAGAACCTGTCCGGTATCGGTCGTGGTCGAAATGACAATTCTGTGCCTCGGGAAACGGCGACGAAGTTCCTCTACCAGTCCACCAACTGCCAGCACCTCCCCGAGGGAAACGGCGTGTATCCAGATCACCGGCTCCTCGCCTCGCGGCAAATGAAGCCGCGCTGGTACCCGTCCCATCCTTTCGGCAAACCCCGTGCGGTATTTGCCATGGCGCACCATCTGGAACAGCCAGTAAGGCAGGCTCACCAATAGCCCCAGGCCCAGCGCCGCACTGTAAAGAAAACTGTAAAAAGAAGAAATCAAGTCGAGCCATTCTAAACAAGCAAATGCTGCCCTGCGCTAAGATCTACGCCGTGAACCTCAGTGCCCTCCGTTCCAAGTTTATGGAAGCGTAACCGGATTGAGTTTGAAAGTGTAGCGCCCTTCTAAGATCGACACATCTATAATCGACCAATGCCTCCAATGCTGAAAGCCAGGTTTCTCCCCATGCTCGTCGCCTCGGCTACTTTAATCACCTCTTCGGCAGCATTTGCCGCAAAAGACTTTGTAAAGCCCGTGGCCGAGCCCGCGAAAACTTACCCCGCGCACGACGACCACACAAGCGACAAGGTAGCCATCGCCGCGGACCCCTACGACACTCCGGCTAAAGCAAAGAAGATCTTTTCCTTAAATTTTGAGGAACATGGATTTCTCCCCATCTTTTTCGTCGTCACCAATGACGGCGATCAGCCCGTCTCTATCGCCAACATGCAAGTCACGCTCACCACCGCCGGCCGCGCCAAACTCAATCCCGCCTCGACCGAGGATATCTTCCGCCGCTTCTCCAATCCTCACGCCAATATGCATCCGATCCCTGTTCCCATCCCACAAAAGAAAGTGAAGGGCATGCTCAGCCAGAAAGAACGTGACGAGATCGAGAACTCCCAATTCGCCGCCAAAGCCGTCGAGCCGCACACCACGCAATCCGGATTTCTTTTCTTCGACGTCGAAGACGTGTCCTCTCCCTCGGAGGGCGCGCGCCTCTTCGTCACCGGTGTCAACGACGCCAAAGGCACCGAGCTGATGTACTTCGAAATTCCGATGGAGAAGTAGCGGCCGTACTTATTAGTCCAGATCGCGCTCCGCCACTGCCCAGCGGCTACTGGCCACTTCACTGCACTCTGGTCACACTAACAACTGCCGGCCGTCCACTGCCTTATAATCGCTTCGATAATGTCTACCACCACAGACAGCCCCCTCGCTGCTCAGACAGCTTACGAGCCAGTCATCGGCCTCGAGGTCCATGTTCAGCTTCTGACGGCGACGAAGATTTTCTGCTCCTGCTCGACGCGCTTCGGTGCTCCTCCCAACACGAATGTTTGCCCCGTCTGCCTCGGTATGCCTGGGGCTTTGCCGGTCCTGAACCGCAAGGCAGTCGAATTTGCCACGCGGGCCGCAATGGCTCTGAATTGCAGCATCAATGAGACTTCCATCTTCGCGCGCAAGAATTATTTCTATCCCGACCTACCCAAGGGCTACCAGATTTCGCAATATGACAAGCCACTGGCCGAGCATGGAGTCATTGAAGTACCCGCTGGAAAGAACGGAGCTGACAGGAAAAAGATCGGCATCACCCGCGTGCATCTCGAAGAAGATGCCGGCAAGAGCCTTCACGAGGGCTTTCTCGGTGCCTCGGAGGAAACTGCGATCGACCTTAACCGCACCGGAGTGCCACTGATCGAAATCGTCAGCGAGCCCGACATCAGCACACCGGATGAAGCTTACGAATATCTCACCCGGTTGAAGGAAATTATCCTCTACACCGGCGTGAGCGACTGCAACATGGAGGAAGGTTCCCTGCGCTGCGATGCCAACATCAGTATCCGTCTGCGCGGCCAGAAAGAATTGGGTACGAAGGCCGAAATTAAGAATGTGAACTCCTTCCGCTTCATCCGTGAAGCGCTGATTTATGAGATCGCTCGCCAAGTCGAAGTGGTCGAATCCGGTGGCAAGATCGCCCAGGAAACCCGCCTCTATAACGCGCATGAAGGCAAGACCTACAGCATGCGTTCGAAAGAGCAGGCCCACGATTACCGCTACTTTCCAGAGCCGGATCTTTTGCCCTTGGTGGTCGACGAAAAGTGGAGAACGGAAATCAGAGAGACTTTGCCGGAGCTTCCAGAGGCCCGCCGGTCGCGGCTGGTGAAAGATTATGGCATCACCGAATACGACGCGCAGGTGTTAACAGTTTCCAAGTCACTGGCGGATCAATTCGAGTCGGCGGCAAAGGCAGCCAAGAATCCGAAGCGTGTTGCCAATCTGGTTCAAGGCGAACTGATGGGCCGTCTAAAGGCAAGGGGCGCGGAGATCGAGCAGTCTCCGATTTCGATGAAGGGCGTGGCTGAATCAGCCGATCTCGTCGAAAGCGGTGCCATCTCCGGCAAGATGCTCAAGGATCTTTACGATCTTTGCTTTGAGCGCAGCAAAGACTTTCCCCAAGTCTATGAAGAAGAAGGGCACCCCCAACAATCGAGCGATACTCCCGCGCTGGAACGAATTATCGATGAAGTCATTGCCGGGCATCCCCAGCAGCTTGAGCAATTCCGCGCCGGCAAAAGAACCATGCTCGGATTCTTCGTCGGCCAGGTGATGAAGGCTTCGAAAGGTCAGGCGAATCCCCAGGTCGTTAATGAGTTGCTCGCCAGAAAATTGGGTTGAATCCACCACGGCTGGCTGAGTGACTTAAGTACCATTCACTCTGCGTGACTTCGGCAATCTGATTCCTGGCTCGGCAGCCCGATACGATGACCATGGGCTCGTCCCGTCCGGGCTGACCGTTCAAGAGTTTTCATGAAAATCAAGCTGGACCGCATCATCAGCATTGCCACGCTCGCGGCCTCTCTTGTGGCCATTGTTCTTGTGTTGAAAAGACCAGCTCCCGTGGCACAGCCTCAGACTCCAGCCGCCATAGCCGCGAATGCCCAGTCGTTCGGTCAGAAGATGGAGCAGTTTGAACAGGCCGTGCAGCAAGCGCCAGCTAGCTCCGGAGCAAATTATCAAACGGCTCCGCTGCAGAATCAACAAACCATCACTTCGAGTGGACAATCGAAAGCCGAGGTTCATCTCTCCTCCAGCGAAGTCGGAGCCGCGCTCGCTCAGGCGGTTGGACTAGCAGGATCTGCGGGATCTGGAGAACTCTCACTGGATTCGAATCTGGGGAATGGACAGCCAAACATCAAAGATCAGCAAGTGAGTTTCGAGGGCGACACGGTGCACGGCCAATTCCTTACGGAAATCGCTGGAAAGGACGTCTGGGTCACGGTCTCCGGACATCTCGGATCAAAAGACGGATATGCCTCTTTTGAGCCGACAGAATTTAAAGTAGGGGATCTGAATGTTCCGGTTTCGCTGGTAAATCCCGCGCTGCAGAAAAAGCTGGCCGAGCAGCGTGACCGGATGAAACTTCCAGACAACGTTGGCGACCTCAAAGTGCAAAACGGCGAACTCGTGATGCAGCAGAAATAATCCGGGCTAAGGATCATTGAAGTTAGCCTGCAGCGCTTACATGCAGCTTATTTCCGGCGACGACCTTCGCATACCAGCACCCCGAGTCCTTCAGGGTCCGTTGCTGGGTCTTGAAATCCACGTATGCCAGCCCGAAGCGCTGACTGAAACCTTTCGCCCACTCGAAGTTATCCATCAAACTCCACGCATGATAGCCGCGAACGTCCGCGCCATCGGCAATGGCGCGCGCAACCGCCTGCAGATATTGCCGATGATATTCAATGCGGCGCGTGTCGCGAATCATTCCACTGGCATCGGGACCATCATTGTAGGAGCATCCACTTTCCGTGATCTCAATCACCGGTCGGTTGAAGTCGCGAGTGATGCGCATCACCATGTCATATAACGCCTGGGGCCAAACTTCCCAACCCATGTCGGTTTTGGGACCTTGCTCGCCGCCGGCCATCTTTACCGGGAAAAGCCATTTCTGTGCGTGTGAGAAGCGCTCGATCGTAGTGGGCGCGGAAGCGATGGTGCGGTAGTAAAGATTGATTCCGATGAAATCAAATGGCGCCTTCATCTTGTCGCGATCGCCTGTCCTGATCTTCATGGCGGTTTCCGGGAAGAAGGCAAAAGCCTCAGGATACCGGCCGTTCAGGGCGGGATCCAGAAACCAGAGGTTCGTGATGGCATGAGCGCGCTCGGCGGCAAGCTTGTCTTCTTCGGAGTTCGTCGCCGGTTCGCAAGCTGACATACTCAATGCGGTTCCAACTCGTGCTCCAGGGCAAGCTGCCTTCAATGCCCGAAACCCGGCGCCCTGTGCCAGATTCACCGTGTGGGTGGCTCGGAGAAAATCAATAATATTCTCGCGCCCGGGTGCGAGTTCGCCCTGCAGATAACCTCTGTATGTGAAAGCAGCAGGTTCGTTGAAAAGCATCCAATCGGAAACGCGGTCGCCCAGGGCGCGTGCGACAAGTTCAACATAGTCGGCAAACCGCGATGCGGTATCCCGATCCGGCCAGCCTCCAGCATCTTCCAAAGCCTGCGGCAGGTCCCAGTGATAGAGGGTAACAAACGGCCGGATTCGGGCTTCCAGCAAGGCATCGACCAGATGGCTGTAATAATCGACGGCTTTGGAATTCGCAGGACCGGTGCCGGTGGGCTGAATGCGTGGCCATGAGATCGAAAAACGATAGCTGTTCAGATTCATCGCGCGCATCAGTGCAAGGTCTTCGCGCCAGCGATGGTAGGAGTCACAAGCTATGTCTCCTGTATCACCATTCTTAATCTTGCCGGGAGTATGCGCGAAGTGGTCCCAGGTAGATTCGCCTTTTCCGTCTTCTTTCCACCCACCTTCAATCTGATATGCAGCAGTAGCCGTACCCCAGAAAAAATTCTTAGGGAAGGGAATCTCGGACGAACTATCGAATTGCATGTTGCCGGAAGTGGCACGTGGCGCCGAGTTCGCGGTCCGAGCCGCATTGGACGACACACTGCAAGCCGAGAATAAGCCAGCCGACAGCGCGGCTGCTACACCTGTGGCGAGTCCAGATTTTGCAAATTCACGGCGGTTCAAGCGCAACGTAGGATCTGTCTCCTCATTGAATGATAACGGGTGCGATCGCCTAATTGTGCTTGATAAGCCTTCCGGTCTTTTGCCCTGTCAGAGAGTTGTAAAGCGTCTCTAGAAATACATCTTCGGTGACGAAGTCTCCAGAATACTTCTTCCAGGGCTCCAGCAACTTTGCCTGCTTCATCTGGTCGAGAGTCTTGCCATCTTTCAGCGCCTTCTGCACCGCGTCGCGGGTCTCTTTCAGCATTGAAAGATAGGCTCGCACATCGTCGAGGCTCGACACCGGTCCGTGTCCTGGAATAACCTTAACATCCCCCGGCAATTGCGCGATAACCTGCTGAACGGCGTCAATCATGCCATTGATGCTGCCGCCGCTCTCCACGTCAATGAAGGGAAAGCCATAGGTAACGAAATCATCGCCCATGTGCACTACATTCGAGCGCGGGAAAAAGATAATCGAATCGCCGTCGGTGTGTCCCGCAGGAAAATAAAGTGCGCGAATGTCTTCGCCGTTCAGGTGCACGGTAACATCATGATCAAAGGTAATGATGGGCAAAGCATCGTGCGGTGCCGGCTTGGTGTCTATATGTATCGAGCCGCCATTGCCGCCGCCTCCGCCGCTCTCCAAGCGCTTGCGAACGTTATCTTGCGCAATGATCGGCGCTTGCTTCTGGAAGTAGGCGTTTCCGCCGGTGTGATCCGGGTGATAGTGCGTATTGATAATGAAACGCACCGGCTTGTCAGTGATGCCTTTCAAGGCTGCCTGAATTTTATCGGCTAACGGCGCGTACTGGTCGTCAACGATGACGATGCCATCCTCGCCGACCGAAGCTCCGATGTTTCCACCGGCACCCATGAGGATGTAAACGTTGCCCGCCACTTTCGAGACCTTCATCTGAACTTTGCTGAAATCTTCGTCCTGCGCCTCGGCCAAGCTGCCTGCCAATGCACAGACGGCAAAAAGAATCCATAACTTGCTCATGATCATCCTCGGTTTCATTCTGGCTACGGGCTGACATTCTAAACCGGAAGGGCTCGGAATTCCGCTGGTAACCCTCACTTCCAGTGGCGTAGCAACTTCTCCACAATATCCGAGACATTGCGGATCTGCGCGAGTTCGGCTGCGGTTAAGCTTCCAAGATGGGCGGCGAGATACTCAATGCGGCGCTGCCTTGCCTGCTGAAGAAGCCGCGTACCCTCGGCGGACGCGCGAATACGCATGCGCCGAGCATCATCGGGATCCCGAGAGATTTCGATCATGCGGCTGCGCTTCAGGCCGGCGACGATTCGACTCATGGTGGGTGCCTTGACCTGCTCCGCGGCGGCAAGATCGCCAAGCGTTTTAGGTCCGGCGAAGACCAGGACAGACAGAGCAGAAAGTTGCGCTGGCCCTACACCGGCAACTACGTCCTGCAGGCGAGCGCGGCGCAGCAGGTGAATTGCCGCGGAATGAAGGCGGTCGGCAGCTTCCAGAACTTCATGCCGTGGTGTGATTACTTCAGCCTTGACTTTTGGCATGGAAGATAGTTAGCTATGCTAACTAATATTTCTACGGAGGTCAAAGAAAAGATATGAGTGCAATCGCAACTGGAGTTGGAATCACACACCTCGGCCAGATCGCCATCAACGCCAAAGATTTGGAGCGCGCTACGGGTTTCTATCAGGATAGTTTAGGGCTGAAGCTGCTTTTCAAGGCTCCCGGTGGGCTGGCGTTTTTCGAGTGCGGGGGAGTACGACTGATGCTGGACCGGGCAGAGAAGCCGGAGTTCGATCATCCCAGCTCGATTCTGTATTTTGCCGTACCCGATATCCAGGGGGCATACAGGAAATTGAAAGGCAGCGGAGTGCATTTCGAGGACGAACCGCACATGATCGCCAGAATGCCGACGCACGATTTGTGGATGACTTTCTTCCACGACACCGAAGGAAATTTGCTGGCGCTAATGAGTGAAGTGGTGAGTTGATCCCAGTTGCGGCCATTCCGGAAGTCCGCTGGAAATTCGATTGCTAATTGCGGGCCGACGATTGAGAATAAACGCGATAGGCGAATTCTTGAGGCAAGCACCGCCAGCACTTTCAGCGTCGGGCTTTGGCAGTGCCTGGTTCGCGCTCTGCCTGGCGTTCGCCCTGCACATTTTTGACGAGGCCACCACGGGCTTTCTCGCCGTGTATAACCCGACCGTCACCAACCTACGCGGGAGGTGGGGATGGTTTCCCATGCCCACGTTTGAGTTTCGCCAGTGGCTGGCCGGATTGATCGTGGCTTGCGGAGTTCTATTCTGTCTGACTCCGGTGGCGGCTCGTGGAATGCGGGGATTGCGGCCGCTCGCATGGGCCTACGCTGTGATCATGTTTCTCAATGGCTTGGGTCACACGCTTGCTACCATACTCGGACACACGGTGGCCTCGGTGACATTTCCGCGACCCGCGCCCGGGTTCTACTCCTCTCCGTTTCTGTTTGGCGCTTCCATATGGCTGATGGTACGACTCCGGCGAACGGCGCAGGTGGATTTTCAATTGCCCAGCGGTGTTTGACCAGACGCGGCGCGCAGGGGACTGCTATCATCTTCTGCGGAGTGATTTTTGTGAAACGCTGCAGCAGGATGCAAGACGAAGAATTCGAAGAACACATTCCTTATATTTCCGGATCAGGAGAAGGACTTATGGAAGAAGGACCGACGATGCACGCGAGCGCGCGCCGCGATGAGGATATTGCCCTTGATCTAATGAAATTTGTTGCGATGACCACAGGATACGGGCGGACTACTTCCTCTGGCGTGGGATTTCAAGGCACGGGTTCGGCGTCGAAACCTGACGAATATGCTGCGCAGTTGCTCGAGCTGTACGGAAAGTGTAAGGCGGCGGTAGGGGGAAAGAAATAGCGCCCCCTTACCGAACGGCTTCGAGACCGCGGTCTAAGCTTCAGCGAAATTGAGACTGTGCAATCCCTTTATCGACGGCCCTTCTTGGCTTTCTTCTTTGCAGCTTTTTGGGGCGCTTTCTTAGCAGCTTTTTTTGCAGCTTTTTTGGGCTGCTTCTTGGCGGCCTTCTTTTTTGCCGGTTTGGCAGGCGCTCTCTTCTTTGGCGGTGCTTTCTTGGCTCGAGCAGGTGCTTTCTTTTTGGCCGCAGGCCTCTTGGGGCCGTCGCTGGGGGACCTTGCGGGCTTGGGTGCTGGTGGCGGAGGTGTGGGAGTTGCGGGTTCGCTCATATCAGATTCAGGCACGCCAGCCTCTTCCTCCTCCTCTTCTTCCTCTTCAAAATCCTCTTCGAGCGACTCGCTGTAGGCGCCGCTGTCGCCGAACTCTTCTTCTTCATCACGTCCGTAAAGCGTGGGATCGTAGAACGTCATTGCTCCTCCTGACCTTATTTTGACCTCCTTGGCGCAACAATAGCCACGCAAGGTTGCCGGGAACGGGAATTAAAAGACCATTAGAAACGTTTGGTCAAACGGCGCGCGATTATAGCACGCCGCTTCGTATCAAATGCAAGACCATGATCACGGCATGGTTGGTTATCTGTTATCACAGCGCGCGCGCAAAGGAAAGAAGAATCGCGGGAAGGCCGCGTGTTTTTCCCGACAGGCTGCGGGGATTCGGGATGTCCCTCGGGCCGTCGACTGGCAGGAATCGAAGTAGCCTGGCAACGGTCCAAAAATACAGCGGAGAGCTTGCGCTCTCCGCCTTCTGCCCAACTTCAGGATCTATCCGGGCGCTAGGGCTGGGTAAATGGCAGGCCCGGCAAGGTTTCGGTGTGCTCGGATTTTACCGCGCTCAACAGACTGGGATCAAGCCTAAGGGCTTTCACGATGGTCGGCGCGATCTGCCGTGTTTCGACCTGGTCGACAAATGTCGAGGGCCGGTATGACGGGTTGGAGACAATCAGCAGAACGTTGCGGTCGTCGTAGGCGAAGCCACCATGCTCGGCCACCTTCTTCTTACCGCCGGTATAGATCACGCCTACGTTGGGAGCAATAATGATGTCCGGAGTCCGCGAATCAGTAAGCGGATCGTTAAATTGGAGACTGAGCGAAGGACCGGCGAAGATCTCTCCTGCTCCAAAGGTGGGTTCATGCCTTTCCAGCGTTGCCACGGCGCTCTCGGTCTGGGTTTGATCGGTCAGCCAGAGCATTGATATGTCGTCTTCATCGGCTTGTGCGACCGGCAGCCCAGGCCCGACGCCGGTCGGCGAAAGAATCTGGGACGGCGGTTCGTCGGAAGCATCATCTGCCGGAATACGCCGCACGCGGTGCGGATCAATCGGGGACTGTCCATGCTTGGCCGATACAATAATCAGAGTGGAGTCCAGGAGCCCTTGCTTGCTCAACTCTGAGACCATTTGCCCGATCGCAGCGTCGACGTACTGAATCTCGGCAAGCAATGAATCGCTTGGCGTTCCCAGCGCGTCCACATAGCCGCCGGTGAGGCCGAGTGAACCCTCCACCAGCTTCTGACCCACACTCACCGCCTGGAAGTTCATGCCGAACAACGCTGGCACGGGCGCGCTGGCGCTTCCATCGTGCGTTTTGCCGTCAATCCAGTTCAGTACTGCCTGTACTTTGAACTGGTCGTAGCAGCGAATGTTCTGGAAGCTGTCCGTCCAGGCATTCGAAGCCATTGCAGCCCCCGGGTCGGGCAGCGGATTGCAGCCTTGCACCGAGGGGATGGGCACGGGAATGGAGTTAATTTCCGGGGACCACAAATCCGTCACGCCATCGCCGCTGGGTCCGTTGGTGAAGTCGTAGGACGGGTGCTTGTCCGACCACGCGGTATAACCTCCCGCATTCTTCACCACGTTGAAGATCGTATTGTCACGAATGAAATTGTGCGGATAAACCGGCTTGCAGCTATTCTTTGGGTCGCGCGGCAGATAGTTGGGATTAATGCCATTGATTCCGGAGCTGCCGTTCGGCTTGCCAGAATCAAGTTTCAGATAGTTGTAGTCAATCTCTTCGTCGAAGCCAACCTGCGTGCCAATCACACTCGGGCAAAGTTTAGGCCCGCCAACGATGCCGTAGGGTGTCGTCTGGGCGGGGGGTGAAAGGGCACGATCGTAGCTGACGTCGTAGAAAATCCCGGCCGAGCGGGGAGTTCCGCCGGTGATTTGGGCCGTTAGCCCCGGAAACGAATCAGATGGTTTGGTAGTTAAGGCTTGCAGATAATGCACGCCGGTAGATGACAGCTCAGACAGATGCGGACAGTAAGGGTCATTCCCCGAATCCGGAACGCCTTTGCTGCAATTCGCGAAATCGAGAGAATGCATCCCGTCAATACTGATGAGGAGGACGTGTTTGATTGGGCTGGAGCTTTGGCCGAGTGTTGCTGAGGCCGCGAGTAAGAGGACCAGCGCCGGCCAGGTGGCTCGGAAAGTGCGGTATACCTTCATGGAATCCCTCCTAGGGGTTGGATAGGCTGCCTAGAATTAGCAGAGCAGGGTTAACAAGAGGTGACAGTCAGGTTAAAGACGTGTGAAAAGGCATTTTTGACAGGTCGACTCTACCGGCTTGGCTGGACGACGAGGATCATTCCGGGGCGAAGAGTGGCGACGTCCTGGTTATTGCGCTTGAGGGCAGCGACGGTCGTGTTGTAGGCGGTGGCAATCGAATAGAAGGTTTCGCCCGACTTCACTTTGTGACGGACGATGCTGGCTTGTGCCCGAGCCTTTTCGACATCCATCTTTGCGGGCTTTCCCGTGGAATTTTTGCCGCTAGTCGTCGCTGAAATTTTGGCGGAGCGTTTGCCAGGCCTGCTTGAGGCACTCGACGCCGGCTCGCCTTCGGGCGATACCGGCAGATGCAACGCCAGCACTGTTCTGCCGTGCAAGCTATCGCTTCTTAGGCCGTTCCAGTGACGAACCATCTGCGCAGGAACTCCGAAGTTTTCAGCGACCGTTTGAACCGTGTCACCCTTTCTGACTTTGTACCGCGTGATTCTGCGCGCGTAAGTGCCGCTATCGCCTACGGGACGAGTGCTGGGTTTGACAGGGATAATCAATTTGGCGTTATTGTGAAGATCGGTACCATCTAACCCATTCGCCTCTGCGATCGCGCGAGCCGTGGTGCGGTAAGCGCGGGCCAGGGAAGCGAGCGTATCCCCGGGATGCACGGTAGGGTAGCGCCACCACAGGCGCATGCCCAAAGGAATGGCCGCGATGGAGGTCTCATATCGCTGTTTCGTCCCGGCGGGCAAATGGAGTTCAAATGCACCATCTTTTGGCGTGTTCAGGCGCAGCAGACTCGGATTCAGCTGTTGCAGTTCCGCAAGAGTGGCGTCCACACAATCAGCCACCAGGCGCAAATCCACTGGATAGTTGATCGTTAAAGTATCGGAGGCGGAAGGCTCGTCCATCGATACATCGTCAAAGCCGTAGTGCGAAAGATTCTTGGTCATGATGGTCACGGCCAAGATGATGGGAACGTAATTACGCGTCTCCTTGGGAAGCACGTTGCGGCGGTAAAGTTCCCAGAAGTCGGCATAGCCGGTGCGCTTGACTGCAGCCTGCACCGTCCCTGGGCCCGAGTTGTAGGCGGCCATGGCGAGATACCAGTCGCCGAACTGCCCATAAAGATCTCTCAGGTGGTGCGCGGCGGCGCGGGTAGATTTCTCCGGATCCTGACGATCATCGACCCACAAGCTGCGCTGCAGGCCGTAACCTCGTGCCCGACTGATCATGAATTGCCAGATGCCGCGGGCGCCGGCCCGGGAGACGGCCGTTGGCTGGAATCCGGACTCGGCTTGAGCCAGATAGATCAAATCTTGGGGAACGCCTTCCTGCTTGAGAATGCGAACCATCATATCGTGGTACCGGCCCGTGCGTGGGAATGCA
>JBAVZU010000411.1:0-3178 GCA_049588915.1 Candidatus Sulfotelmatobacter sp. | reverse complement strand
GGGCAGAACCACGAACAATATACTCAGAAGATACGTAGTTGATTTCTTCATTGACTCTTCTCCTGGTTGTTTTCGAACGACTTGAATGAGACTCCGCCATGGCTTTCGTCACTGCTGAACCGCTTTGAACGAGCTACAGGCCTTGCCCGAGGCCCTTGTTCACCAGAACCTTGATATCTACGTGACGATTGAGCTCGCGATCATAAGGGTCTTTGTTGCTGATAATCCGAAGGTCGGTAATCGCGCGGCCGAATTTGTCTACCAGGCGCATAAGTGACCCGCCTACATCTTCTCAAGTTCTGAGTTCGAACTCTTTAGCGAGTGGAGATGACGTCCAAAGGCTTGCAGAAAATCCATGGCCGCGGCCAAACCGCGAAGACTGTCTTTGCTGGTGAATCGCCGGAGCAAGCCCAATAAGGTGACCGGTTGGTCGCGCTCCGCTGTCGCCTTGGCTATTCCTTCTGGAATTGCCTGGAAAATACCCTTGAACCATTCCGGCTCGATGCTTCCGAGAATCTGGCGCCAGAATAAGAGGTTCCTGATGGCTCGAATCGCTTCCGGCGTTTTGACGTTGTCCACGACAGTCTCTAGAATCTCGTCGCTCGCCATCAGGGCACCGCGCATGATCTCAAGCACACCGCGATTGTACAACTGCTGGAGCACTTCGTACGCCGCTAAGACCGCTTCGGCATGTTTCTCCGGAGCATGCTCGAGGCGAGACTGCAACTCTGCACGTGGGTTGCGCGGCGGAATCTCGAGAGGGATCGGTTGAGCCATTTTTTCTCCTCGTCTCACTTCGTTCTCTGTAATTGCAGTGTCTGCAGCTGAACCAGCCCATTTCCATTTCCTGGGGGTGCATAGTCCGGTCGCTTCCACTTACGCTCGACTTCCACGCCGTTCTGTGGTGTTGGGTGACCAAAGCGAGAGTTGATGCGGGGCAATGGACTCTCGCCGACCTCGGCCAACACGTTCAGGTGAACGCTGGCCTCTTTATAGGCGGGCGTATTGGTCACAGGATCGGTGTGGCTGCTGGTCAATCGATTCACGGGACTTTCCACGGAGTTCATCGGCATGTAGAGCTCTCGCCCCTGCACGCGATCCGTTACCAGCGCGCGGACCCGAACTTTGCCGTACCGCGAAACCAGTTGTACCCATGTGCCGCTCTGGATCCCGCGTTCTTCAGCAAGCTCGGGCGAGACTTCCACAAAAACATCGGGCACCTTCTCGCGAATCCCTTCCGTGCGATAGGTGAGATTGCCTTCGTGGAAGTGTTCGAGAAGCCGCCCGTTGTTTAAGTGCAAGTCGAATTCCGAGTCCGGTTGATCCGTGGGACCAATCCAGGAGACAGGAAATAGCCTCGCTTTTCCGTCCGGGAAAGCAAAGCGTTCGATGTAAAGCAAAGGCTCATCGCTACCATCCGCCGCGACTGGCCACTGCAGAGATTTGTAGCCCGCCAGTCTGTCATAGTTCACGCCGGCGAACAGCGGAGTAAGCGAAGCAATTTCATTCATGATCTCGGAAGGATGCTGATAGTGCCAGTCTGCGCCCAACCGGTTAGCAATGGCCTGCGTGATCTTCCAATCCGGACGGCAACCCTCGAGCGGTTCAAGAACCTGGTAGAGTCGCTGGATGCGCCGCTCGGTGCTGGTGAAGGTGCCCTCTTTTTCGAGGCTTGGTGCTCCCGGCAGCACAACATCGGCATAGCGGCAGGTGTTGCTGAAGAAAATGTCCTGCACGACAAAGAAATCGAGCTTGGCGAATGCGTCTCCGACATAGTTGGCATTGGAGTCGACGATGCTCATTTCCTCGCCCATCAGATACATCGCTTTAACCTTGCCCTCGTGAATCGCTTCCACCATCTCATGATTGTCCAATCCCTTCGTGGAAGGTAGCTTCACTTTCCAGGCGCTCTGGAATCGCTGGCGCACTTCGGGATCATCCACCGATTGGTATCCGGGTAAGTCGTTCGGCATGGCCCCATGGTCGCTGGCGCCTTGCACATTGTTGTGGCCGCGCAGTGGATATGCGCCCGTTCCTGGTCGCATGTAATTACCGGTGATCAGCAACAAATTCGAAATCGCTGTGGAACCGTCGGAACCCTGGGAGTGCTGGGTTATCCCCATCGCCCAGAGTATGCACATTGCTTTGGCTTCCGAGATCGTATGGGCGACGGTTTTGAGAGTCTCCTCCGGCACACCAGAAATGCGCGCAGCGGCTTCCATGGTGAAGGGCTCGAGGCTTTTGCGATATGCGTCCAGTCCGTTTACCCATTGATCGAGGAACTTAGTGTGGGCGAGGCCGTTCTCCAGTAAATAGCGGCAAATCGCGCTCAGCCAGAAGATATCTGTTCCTGGCTTTGGATGGAGAAAGAGATCGGCGCGCCGCGCCATCTCGTTCTCACGAAGGTCGGAGACGATCAGCTTCTGCCCATCCAGTTTGTGAGAACTCTTTACCCGGGTGGCAATGACCGGATGACTCTCCGCGGTATTGCTGCCGATGATGAGAACAAGGTCTGCCTTCTCCATGTCTCGAATCGAACCTGAATCGCCGCCGTACCCGACAGTCCGAAACAAGCCCGCGGTCGCAGGTGACTGGCAGTAGCGGGAACAATTGTCGACATTGTTCGTGCCAATGACGGCCCGCGCCAGCTTTTGCATCAGGTAGCTTTCTTCGTTCGTGCATTTAGACGAAGAGATGAAGGCGATTGAATCTGGACCGCTCTTCATCTTGAGCTCCGACAATTTGCGGGCAACGAGGGCGACGGCTTCCTCCCAGCTGGCCTGGCGAAATTTGCCGTTCTCGCGAATCAGCGGGGTGGTGAGGCGGTCCTCGCTATTGATGTGGCCCCAGCCGAATTTTCCTTTTACACAAGTAGAAATGCCATTGGCCTGGCCATGCTCGGGCGCTACTTTGAGTATGTGCCGATCTTTTGTCCAGACATCGAAGCTGCATCCCACGCCGCAGTAAGTACAGACCGTTTTCGTCTGGCGGACGCGGTGAGTCCGCATCGCGGATTCCGCCTCGGAGAGCTGCAGGATGGCTCCGTAACCAGTTTCCGGTTCAACTCCTTTGACTACGTCGATCATGCCGCTGAGCGCGGACTTCTTCAGCGAGGTCAAGAAGCCGGCGTGGCCCAGCATGCTCTTTTCCATCAGCGCATTGCAGGGGCAAACCGTGA
>JBAVZU010000410.1:0-3377 GCA_049588915.1 Candidatus Sulfotelmatobacter sp. | reverse complement strand
TTGTCAAGGTCATTCCAGAAGGTATCGTTGAAGGTTTTTAGCAACGCGGCGTTTTGCGGGTCGCTATTGGCAGGCTTGAAGTCCGGAACGGCCAGGCGCACTTTTTCGACGCCGAGGCCGGAGCCGGTGCGAACCCAGTCCTGGGCGGATGAAAAGCAAGCGAGGAATGGAACGAGTAGAAGAAGCGAAACCAAGCCGTGGGGAAATTTCTGGGGGAAATGGTTCCCGGTTGTAGACAAGCGCGAGGCTGTCGTTTCTTTTTGGTGCATCCCTTGTGAATTACGCCGCGAACAAAAAAATAGAAGAAGAGCGCGCCACAGTATCGTAGGCCGATGGGTTCGATCTAGCAAGGTGCAATTGATCATACTCACGAATATGGAACCTCAAGAATCATCAATGAATTAAAAAACCTATCGTTTGTAATCGAACCAGTACTCCACCGAGATTTTGCTGCCGCTGTAATCCGGTGGAAGACTGCCGAAGGTGTCGATTCGCTGCAAGGCACGCACCGCAGACGTGTCGAGTGAAGGCACGCCGCTGGATTGCTCTACCTGGACGTTGAAAGGATGGCCGTCGCGGGCGACATCAAAGGTGATGTAGACACGCTGCCCGCTTGTGATGCGGGGATCGACCTCGTACTTCAGCCAGTTCTCTGAAACTTTTCGCTGAATCACTTGAACGTACCAGCCATATCTGGTGCCGAAATCGCCGCCGCTGCCGGTTACACCAAAGCCGCCCTTCGCGCCGCCAGCCGCAAAGCTGCCATAAGGGCCACTGACCGGTCCACCTTCCCCGAATGCGACTTGGTTGGTTTCTTCTTCGGGAACCGGCTGGGGCTTGGCTTTGGTCGGCGTAGGTGGCTTCTTCGGTTTGACTTTGGAATTCTTGCCCTGAATTTCGATAGCGTCGGGTTCTGGCGCCTTCTCCTCCACCTTAGGTTCAGACTTGGTTACGCCCTTCGATTCGTTGGCGAGAACGTTCTCGGTGGGCGCAGGCGTAGCGGGCAACGGAACTGAACTGACCAGAGTTACGCCCATCGCATCTCCACCACCGCCAGTGCCCCAGCCTTGGCCGCGAGCGCCGGCGAAAAAGACCGAATAAAGCACGATGATCGCCGTAACGGCAATGTGGAAGCCCGCCGACCAACTGAGGGCGCGTGGCCAACTGTCGTGCTCAAAAAATATCTCAGCGTTTTGCGCCATTTTGTTCCAAAGGCTGAGTGACGATGCTCACGTTGGTGATACCGGATTGTTTTACCGCGTCCATTACGGTGGCAAAAGCGCCGAAGGGAACATTCTCATCGGCGCGGATAAAAATAAACTGGTTGCGGGGATCGCGAATCTTCTGGCGGAGTTTGCTGGCAATCTCGTTAATGTTGATGGCGTCGTTGCCCATGAAGACGCGCTGATCTTTGTTGATGGTGATAACCGTGCGTTCCTCCGTAATCTCCTTCACGGTTCGAGTTTTGGGAACGCTGACTTCAATTCCGGACTGCAGAACCGGAGCAGTCACCATAAAAATGATAAGCAGCACGAGCACAACGTCGACGAGCGGGGTGATGTTGATATCAGCCAGGGCGGTTTGGGTGCGGCCGTTCGACGCAGTAAAAGCCATCAACGCCTCACTTCAGCCGCGGCCTGCGGCTGGATGCTTTCGATCGCATTGAGCACTTCCAAGGAAAAGTCGTCGCCGCGTGCAGCGAAAACCCGAATGGAATTGCCGATCAGGTTATAAGCGATGACGGCAGGAATGGCGGCAGCGAGTCCGGCGGCGGTCGTGATAAGGGCCTCGGAGATGCCGGGGGCGACAGCGCGAAGAGTTGCACCGCCGGCCGTTCCCAGGCCGTGAAATGCATCGATGATCCCCCAGACCGTACCAAATAGTCCGATGAACGGGGTCACGGCGGCGGTGATTGCGAGCCACGGAACATTGCGTTCGAGGCGAGTGATCTCCTCCGATGCGCCAATCTGCATGCCCCGCTGCACCGCCGTGAGGCTGCGCAATGTCGCACTGGGAGTGGAGAGTTGGCGCTTGTATTCCTGGTATCCGCCTTCGAAAACCCCGACCAGAGGACTAGGGCGGAACTGATCGGCAACGGTGGCAAGGTCCTGGAGGCGCTGGGCTTTGCGAAAGGCGCGGAGAAATCGTCCGCTTTGCACTCGGGCGCGACGCAGCAGGCTCCACTTGGTCAGGATGATCGCCCAGGAGATGAGGCTAAAGACCAATAGTGTAACAAGGACGAACTTTGCGACGGGGCCCGTGCTGGAAACGAGTTCGAGAATTTCGCCGCCGACGAAGAAGGCAAAATATGGGAGCAGTTGCATCGTGGTTAGGGGTTACCTTGATGAGATTATAGATGAGTCTGGCTGTGGACTTCGCGGGACGTATCCTAAGCATAACCCTCGGAAGTACATGTAGGAGCCACGGCTAGCTGTTTTTTCTTCCCTCTGCCCTTCAAGGTTTGCTCGTCGAACAGGATTGGTGTTCATAAACTTAAGTTCGCTGCTATACCTCCGGGGCAGGAGTGACATCCAAAAGAAGCACATAGCAGGGAAAATTCGTACGGAGGAACAATCGATGGCGAACTACGGAATGCTGCGAAACTATCGGTTCACGGATGCCGCAGAGGATATCCGCGGGTCTAAGTTGTATGGCTTGGACGATGAAAAACTGGGCAAGATTGATGACGTTATTTTCGATCATTCTACTGGATTAATTCGCTATGTTGTTGTCGATACCGGCGGATGGCTTTCGACCAAAAAGTTTATCGTTCCGGCCGACAGGTTGCGAGCTTCTTCGAAGCATGATGACGACTTTGAGGCGCATCTAACCAAAGAGCAGGTGGAAAAATTTCCGCCTTATTCGGAGACGGACCTGGAGTCCGATGATCAGTGGTCGGATTATGAAGGACGCTACCGTTCCAAGTGGGAAGCGGATCCGGTAATGCACCGTGCCGAGACGGACCGCAACATAACTCCGACGACGCAGCAAATGGAGGGGAATTCGCCTTCGGCAAGGGCGGCGGGTGCTCCGGATGCGGCGGGAAGCGCCGAGGTTGGGGAAATCGAGGATACTGAGATTATCGAGCCGGGATATGCCGCCGGTACCAGCACGGTTGTAATCGATAGCAACGCGGTTGGAATCGGTCCACGGTGGGACACGTTTCAGGATCGCCTCCGAGAGAGGCGCAAAGAAGTGATCGGAACGGGATCCACTGAGAGACGCGAGGAAGACAACTACCCGAAAGCCAGTTAAATTATGCTCAAATGCACGGACGGCCACGGCTTCGGCCGTGGCTTTTGTTTTGGTTGCGAAGTACTGTCAGTTTAGGACGATGAAAATTAATTCGGGAGGTTATGAGAAGGATCGCTCAGGGC
>JBAVZU010000409.1:0-21042 GCA_049588915.1 Candidatus Sulfotelmatobacter sp. | reverse complement strand
CCAAACAAATGAGAGGTTATTCTAGCGGAACTGGTTGCTGGGATCGGTTGCGGGCGCGGTAAAAGCAGCTACCCGCGTTTCGGGCGATATACGTGGGTACTCGTGCCAAAGAAAACTTCCGCAGATTCCATCACGGTTTCCGAAAGAGTGGGATGTGGATGAATGGTCATGGCCACATCACTCGCGAGAGCGCCCATCTCGATGGCCAACACTCCTTCAGCGATTAATTCGCCGGCCCCGACTCCAACAATTCCTACTCCCAACACCCGCTCGGTTTGCGGGTCCACAACTAGTTTGGTCACTCCCTCTGGGCGATCCAGGGTGACAGCTCGTCCAGACGCGCCCCAGGGAAATTTCGCGATTTTGATTTCACGATTATCTTTTGCCGCTTGGGTTTCAGTGAGACCGCACCACGCAACCTCTGGATCAGTAAAAACGACCGCGGGAATCGCGTTGGGCTCAAACGCGACCTTGCGACCAGCGATCGCTTCGACCGCAACACGACCTTCATGTGAAGCCTTGTGCGCCAGCATGGGCTCACCGACGACGTCACCGATGGCGTAGATGGAAGGATCGGCGGTTTGCAGTTGCTTGTTCACTTCGATGAAGCCTCGCGGACTGACGTGCACCTGGGTCTTGTCGAGGCCTGGAATCTCCGAGTTCGGCTTTCGGCCTACCGATACCAATACGCGATCGAAAAGCTTCTCTCGATCTTTCTGCTGAAGGCCCCCACCTTCGAAGGTCGCGCGAATTGCCGCGCCGTCTTCTTTCAGGGAAGCCACCGTGGTGTTCAGCAAAATCGAATCAAACATTTTCTCCAGGCGTTTGTGGAGAGGCAAAACTAGATCGCGATCAGCGCCCGGAAGCAGGCCGGGCAGCATCTCGACCACAGTTACGTGAGTGCCCAGTGCAGCGTAGACCGAGCCCAGTTCAAGTCCGATATAACCACCCCCAACCACCAACAGAGTGCCGGGGATGTCTTCGAGATTGAGGGCACCAGTGGAATCCATCAAGCGCGGCGAATCCAACCACAGCGTGGGAATGATAGCAGGGCGTGACCCGGTTGCAATAATGATGCGGTCGAAGCTGAAGACATCTTCACTCCCACCCGTTTTACTTACCCTCAGCGTAGTGGAATTGTCGAATGCGGCGTGGCCTTGAATGTATTCCACATGGCGCTGCCTGGAAAGCTGTCCCAGGCCGCCGGTAAGTTTTTTTACAACGCCTTCTTTCCACCTGCGCAGGCGCGTCAGATCGATTTTAGCGGGCGGAAAATCGATTCCCCAGTTTTTTGCCTGCTGGGATTCTTCAATGAGCTTAGCCACGTGCAGCAGGGCTTTCGAAGGAATGCAACCGCGATAAAGGCATACTCCGCCAGGATTTGTCTCCGGATCAATGAGCGTGACTTGCATGCCGAGGTCAGCCGCCAGAAAAGCGGCAGCGTACCCGCCTGGCCCGCCCCCAATTACGGCGACGTGCAGCTTGTGAGGTCCCTCGGAATGTGGGTTGTCTATGTGATCGATGGGTTCGTTGGCTTGGTTCATGAAGTGACTTTCATCTAAATATTGGTCGCGGCAGCTATCCTTGAACGGAGAGCAGGAAAGGCTGCTCGAACGCCTCAGCGACCCAGCGCAGAAAACGTGCGGCGTCCGCCCCATCGATCAGGCGATGATCGTAGGAGAGAGAGAGCGGGAGGATCAGCCGGGGTTCGAATTTTCCACCAATCCACTCCGGCTCCGTTCGCGAACGCGAAAGCCCGAGAATGGCAACTTCCGGATGATTCACGATAGGGGTAAAAGCCGTGCCGCCAATGCCACCCAGGTTGGTGATGGTGAATGTGCCGCCTTCCATATCGGCTAGAGTAATTTTCTTCTCGCGTGCCTTCTGCGACAGCTGCGAAAGTTCCACCGCCAGTTCGACGATATTTTTCTTATCCACGTCGCGGATCACCGGCACCAATAAGCCACGATCGGTGTCCGCGGCGACTCCGATATGGATGTATTGCTTGTAAATGATCTCTTCTTTCTCCATGTCGATGGTGGCGTTGAACTGCGGAAACACCTTTAGCGCAGCAGCGCAGACCTTCAAAGCGATCGCGGTGACCGTCATCTTGCCCCCGGCTTGTTCGGCCTTGGGAGCAAAGCGGGCGCGTAGTTGTTCGAGTTCAGTGATATCAGCGCGATCGTGCTGGGTGACGTGCGGAATCGTATTCCAGGATTCAGCAACGTGTTCTGCCGTTTTACGGCGGACTCCGCGCATGGAGACGCGTTCAATTTTTCCCCACTTGGCAAAATCGGGAAGCTTTGGTGCAACGAAGTATCCAGCGCGGGGCGGGGCCTGGGCCGCGGTAGCTAAAGCAGCAAGCGCTGCTTTGGCATGAGCCTTGATGTCATCTTCACTGATGCGTCCACCGGGACCCGTACCCTTCACCTCATAGATGTCGACGCCGAGTTCGCGCGCCAAGCGACGAGTATGCGGGGCTGCGGGGACAGGTTCGCGATGTTCCGTTCCCGCGACCTTGCCCAATTGCACGGGCATCGAAAACGTCACGGGACGCGGCATCGGCTGGTCTGGAGGCAGAGCTTGTTCTTCGGTCTTCCCCTCCGCTCGAATTGCAGCTTGAAAGGCGAGACGCGCGCCATGCTGCCCGGACACATGCTCGACCGGCTGGCTTTGCGGGCGGGGAATCTCGGCCTGCGACGTGCCCGCACCCTGCAGCGTAAAGATCAACTGTCCAACTTTTATTTTCTCGCCCTCCTTCACTTTTACTTCGTTCACAATGCCGCTCACCGACGAAGGAACTTCCACGACGGCCTTATCGGTTTCGAGTTCCATCACAGGCTGGCCTTCGGAGACTTTGGCACCGGGCGCAATCATCAGGCGCACAAGATCACCCTGCGAGATATTTTCTCCGAGTTCTTGCAAACGGAATTCGCTGGCCGCGGGAGCATCAGTCGGCCTCGATGGCAGCGGTTTGGGCGCGGACTCAAATTGTATTGACGCAGGCGGTTCGTGTTTTGTGGGCTGCGCCGCAGACATAGATGGCGAAGCCTGGGGCTTTTCGGCGGTCTGCAGGGAGCGCTCTTCCTTCGTTGAAGCTTCGGCCACGGCAGTCGCTCCATTGTTGTCTGTGGTAAAGACCACCTGCCCAACCTTGATCTTGTCGCCTTCTTTCACCATGATTTCTTTCACCGTTCCACTCACGGACGAAGGCACTTCCACGACGGCCTTATCAGTTTCGAGCTCCATCACCGCCTGGCCTTCGGTTACAGCCGCGCCTGGCGCAATCATGAGGCGTACGAGGTCGCCCTGCTCAATGTTTTCTCCGAGTTCGGGGAGTTTGAATTCGATCACTGATTGCATTCTTTCATTCGCCTTATCGTGTTAACGAATCGCGGTTAACTGCAAGCTGGATTCAACTTCTCGGGATTGATTCCCAGTTCTCGAACCGCCTTCTTCATCACGTCCAGGCCGATTTTCTTTTCTTTGACGAGCGCTCCCAGGGTGGCCAGGACGATGTGCTTGGCATCCACTTCAAAGAAATCGCGCAGCGCCGTCCGGCTCTCACTGCGGCCAAAGCCATCGGTTCCGAGCGACACGAGCTGTCCTGGCACCCATTTTGCCAGCGATTCGGGCAGCACCTTCATATAGTCAGATGCTGCGATAAAAGGTCCGGACGCATCCTTCAAAGACTGGGTGACAAAAGGCACCTTCGCGGGGTCACCCGGATGCAGCATGTTCCAGCGCTCGCAATCGTTGGCATCGCGATAGAGTTCTTTGTAGCTGGTCACGCTCCAGACATCGGCGGCCACGCCGTATTTTTCTTTGAGGACGGTTTGCGCCTTCAGCACTTCGTACATGATGGTTCCGCTGCCCAGCAATTGCGCGCGCAGCTTGGCAGCAGGCGCATCAGCCGCTTTGAAGCGATAAAGCCCTCGCAGCACGCCTTCGCGGATGTTGCCCTCCTTCGGCATCTCGGGCATGGGAAGCGGCTCGTTGGTGACCGTGAGATAGTAGAAAATCGATTCCTGATCCACGTACATGCGCTTGATGCCATCCTGAATGATGATGGCAATCTCATAGGCGAATGCCGGATCATAAGCCAGCAAATTAGGGACAGGCAGAGCGAGAACGTGACTGTGTCCGTCCTGATGCTGCAGGCCTTCCCCGGCAAGAGTGGTTCGTCCCGCCGTGCCGCCGACGAGAAATCCTCGACAGCGCATGTCCGCGGCTGCCCAGATCAGATCGCCGATACGCTGGAATCCGAACATCGAGTAATAAATAAAGAAGGGAATCGTGTTGATGCCGTGATTCGCATAGGCTGTGCCCGCCGCGATGAACGAACACATCGACCCGGCCTCGGTAATGCCTTCTTCCAGAATCTGTCCGTTCTTCGCCTCCTTGTAATAAAGAAGGGTATCCATATCGACCGGCTCGTAGAGTTGTCCGACACTCGAGTAGATGCCGACCTGCCGAAACAAAGCTTCCATGCCAAAAGTACGAGCTTCGTCGGGAATGATCGGCACGATTAATTTGCCGACCTCGGGATCGCGCAGCAGCTTTCCCAGCAGCCGCACGAAAACCATGGTGGTGGCGACTTCGCGACCTTCCGTTCCTTTGTAAAACTCTTCAAAATAAGAATCGGGGACCGGTTTTAACGGCGTGGCGCGAACTTTGCGCGTCGGCATGTATCCGCCGAGTTGCTTCCGCCGCGCCTGCATGTACTTAATCTCCGAGCTGTCATCGGAAGGCCGGTAAAACGGCGCGTTATGTAATTCATCGTCGGGAATTGGAATTCCAAAACGTGAGCGGAACAGCTCCAGCTCCTCCTCGTTCAATTTCTTTTGCTGGTGGGTGATGTTCTTACCTTCGCCGGCTTCGCCCAGTCCATAACCTTTAATCGTCTTGGCCAGAATGATGGTAGGAGAGCCTTTGTGGTCCACCGCCGCGCGGTACGCCGCATGCACCTTGATGGGATCGTGCCCCCCGAGCCGCATGCGCGCGAGTTGCTCGTCGGAAAGATGCTCCACCATTTTCAACAGGCGCGGGTCAGTGCCGAACAAGTTCTGGCGGAAGTAAGCTCCGCTCTCCACGAAATATTTCTGATATTGCCCGTCGCTGATCTCTCCCAGCCGCCGAACCAGCAATCCGTCGCGGTCAGCGCGAATCAGGCTGTCCCAGTCCGATCCCCAGATGCACTTAATGACATTCCATCCCGCACCCCGGAAGATGGCCTCAAGCTCCTGAATAATTTTCCCATTGCCGCGCACCGGGCCATCCAGGCGCTGCAGGTTGCAGTTCACCACAAAAATAAGATTGTCCAGATTTTCGCGGGAGGCCAGCGTAATTGATCCCAGAGATTCTGGCTCGTCCATTTCGCCGTCGCCCAAAAACGCCCATACCTTGCCTCCGGTCGACTGCTTGAGTCCGCGATTTTCCAGATAGCGAATAAAGCGCGCGTGATAAATCGCCTGGATCGGTCCTAAACCCATCGAGACCGTGGGGAACTCCCAGAAATTTGGCATCAGCCACGGGTGCGGATAGGAACTTAGCCCGCCGCCGGGGTTCAGCTCACGGCGAAAATTCTCCAGCTTTTCTTTCGGGATTCGTCCCTCGAGATAGGCGCGGGCGTAAATTCCAGGCGCGGCGTGTCCTTGAAAGTAAACGAAGTCCCGGTCACCACTCTCGTTTTGTGCCTGGAAAAAGTGGTTGAAAGCAACTTCGTACAAAGTTGCCGCCGAAGCGAACGTAGAAATATGACCGCCAATTCCCTCCTGAATCTTGTTGGCGCGCACCACCATCGCCAAAGCATTCCAGCGCACCAGGCTCTTGATGCGCCGCTCCATCTCCTGGCTTCCAGGGAACGGCGCCTGTTGCGGAGACGGAATCGTGTTCTGGTAAGGGGTGGTCGCGGAAAAAGGAAGGTTTACTCCAGCCGCGCGTCGCGCGTGGAGTGCCAGTTGCTGCAACAGCCGCCCCGCGCGCACCGGGCCGCCCTTTGACAGCACATAATCGAGGGAGTCGACCCACTCCCGTGTTTCCAGTACTTCTTGACCGTCAGTCTCCGTCTGAGCCACGTCTGACCTCTTCGTTCTGATTGTGCCGAATTATCTATGATATTGAATTGCGCGAAATCCTGCTGAACGAAAGTTGACGGCCAAACGGTCTACAATGCTCAACGTCGAGATAAAAGGCAAAAATCAGCCTCTCCGATTTGGCGCAAGCTGCCCAGGAGGCTTCAATGTTGAAGATTGGCCTGTTCGTGCTGGTCGTTGTGGTAATCATATTCATCGTTCCCCGTCTTCTTTCGAGTTCACACGCCGCCATTCCGGCGCCTGGAAGCATCGCGCCGGACTTTACCCTGCCTTCGCAAGAAGGGAGCTCCGTCACCCTGAAAGATTATCGCGGGAAATGGGTGGTCCTTTATTTTTACCCTAAGGATCAAACTCCCGGCTGTACGCGAGAGGCCCACAACTTTGAGGTCGATCAAGCGAAATATGGCGCGCGCCAGGCCGTAGTTCTCGGCGTGAGTGTCGATAGCGTGGACTCGCACAAAAAGTTCTGCGCAAAAGAAGGATTAAGTTTCAGGCTGTTAGCAGATCAAGGCGGTCAAGTAAGTCGAGAGTATGGCTCGCTCACGAATCTGGGCGTAACCAAGTTTGCCGCTCGTCATACCTTCCTCATTGACCCTGCGGGAAAGATTGCAACAGCCTATACCAATGTTGACCCGGGCCGGCATAGTCAAGACGTTCTGGCTGCGCTGGATCAATTGCAGAAACAATAGTGGTATATGTCCCTTATTTTTATTGGCTGGGAAGTAAGAGGCTATATTTTCGGACAATTCCACAATCCGATTCCATCAGGCTGATGCGAAATCAATATTGCCTAAATGAAGCACTGTGTTGACTTGACCAAACGAATCGTCTTAGTCTGCATGGCGAGAGAGAAAGCAAGAGGATGCATTCTTTAACGCGTCGCGACTTCATGCGAATCGGAACAGGCTCGGCAGTCGCAGGAGCCGCGGTTAAATTCACGCTCCTCGAACCTGCCGCGCTATGGGGAGCGGGCCGCGAGGTTGCGCCGAGCGATCGCGTACGATTTGCGTCCATCGGAACAGGGACTCGCGGATGTGAACTTCTGCAAGCCTCGCTGGCAGTGCCCGGCATCGAATGCGTTGCCGTTTGCGATCTCTACGACAGCCGGCACGAAGCGGCACAGGAGGCGGTGCAGAAGCAGGTTCCGACGACCCGCAACTACAAAGAGATTCTCGATCGCAAAGATGTGGATGCCGTGATTGTGGCCGTGCCGGATCACCAGCACCGCCGCGTGGTGGTGGACGCGTGTGCCGCGGGCAAGGATGTGTACTGCGAAAAGCCGATGTCGCATAACGTGGAAGATGGCTTCGCCATGGTTGACGCAGTGCATAAGGGAAATCGCATCATGCAGGTGGGCAGCCAACGCGTGAGTTCCATCGTGTACGAAAAGGCGCGCGAGCTGTATTCGTCCGGAGCTCTCGGCGAGGTCTTCTTCATCGAAGGTGCATCGGACCGTAACTCCCCGAGTGGCGCGTGGGTTTATCCCATTCCTCCGGACGCAAGCGAGCAGACGATCGACTGGAATGCGTTCCTCGAGGGCGCCCCGAAGCGCCCGTTTGATGCCGCTCGCTTCTTTCGATGGCGCTGCTTCTCCGATTACGGCGAAGGATTGGCTGGAGATCTATTCGTACATTTGCTCTCCGGAATTTATTTCATCTCAGGCACGAATGAAGTGGCGCAGCGCGCGCAGACCAGCGGGGGCCTTTTCCGCTGGAAGGACGGACGCGACTTCCCGGATCTGATCGAAACACTTTACGACTATCCGAAATTCCGCATTGTTCTGCGCTGCAATTTGAATAATGCGGGCGGGGAACCTATTAAGTTCCACGGCACCAAAGGCACCATGGAGATCAACGGACAAACCCTCACTTTCATTCCGCAGGACACTACGCCCCGCCCTGAGGAGTACTCAGTAAAAGGCTGGCCAGATCGGCTTCGCAAGCAGTATCAGGCGCAATGGAAGGCGGAGCATCCGCAGCCGGGACCGCTCGAGTACCAGGCAGTCGAGGCGGAGACTTTTACGGCGCCGCAAGGCTACAGCGATGTCTCGGCGCACCAGGCAAACTTTTTCAACGCGGTGCGAACTCGCAAGCCCACCGTGGAGAACGAAGTATTTGGAAATCACGCGGCCATCGGCTGCCACCTCGCCAACTATGCCTATTTTAAGAATACAATCGCAACCTGGGATACGAAGGCAAAATTGATTCGCGGATAATCGAGTGAACCTTGTAGCGGTGGATCGAAACGCAGAACATCAGGATTGAGGCCCTCCACAGATGCAGCGAATCTCCAGACGAACTTTTCTGAAAACAGCTTCCGCCTCAGCGGCCTGCGCAGCACTTTGGAACAGCACGCCTCGCCTGATGGCCAACGCTCTTGGCTTGCCGCTGGGCTTGCAGTTGTACTCTGTCCGCGACACCTTACCAAAGGACTATGAGGGGGTGTTGCGGCAGATTTCCGCCATCGGATATCGCGAGGTGGAGGCTGCCGGCTTCTTTGGCCGTACTGCCAGCGAGGTGAAGAAGGCGATGGATGGCGCCGGCCTGCATTGCGTGAGTGCTCATTATTCTCTTTCCCAACTCCTGCCCAAAGTGGACGAAACCATTCAGTTCGGCAAGGATTTGGGACTCAGCTACATCGTCTGTGCCGCGCCGATGTTGAAGGACACTTCCAAGGTCAAGGATGGCGGCTCCCGCGCAGCCCGAGAGTCCATGACGCTGGAAGACTGGCGCTGGAATGCCGACCAGTTTAATCGTATCGGCGAGAAAGCGAACGCGGCCGGCATACGTTTCGCTTATCACAACCACACTCCGGAGTTCCACTCGGAGAACGGCGTGATGTTCTACGACGAACTCATGAAGTTGACCGACCCTGTGAAGGTGACGATGGAGTTGGATTGCGGTTGGGCTGTGGTGGCGGGACAAAATCCCGCTGAGTTACTGACGCGTTATGCCACGCGCTTTTCCATGCTGCACGTGAAGGATTTCAAGCTGACCGCGGCATCCACGCCATCCAACCATCCGCCTTCCACCGAAATGGGACACGGCACGATTGATTATCATCCCATCTTCGAAGCGGCTAAAAAGGCGAACATCAAGCACGCGTTTGTGGAGCAAGAAGAGTTCGATATGCCTCAAATGGAGGCTCTTAAGATTGACGCTGACTACATGCGTGCAGTGACGGTTTAGCGAGTGAGGAAAAAGTCCTGTCGCTCGCTGTTTGTCAACGCAAGGCGCTCTTAATCACCAAGTCTAATCCCAGCATCAGAACAGCGGAAGCTGGGATCACGAGCAGAGCTTTCTTCAAGCGCGTTGGATCGCCGCCTGCAATGGCTCCAATGATCCGTGAACTGACGGCAAGGCCAGTCCAGCCGCAGGTAATTACAAAACCAATGGCAGTGCCCGTCATGCGCGGGAAAGCATCACCTACGATGGCCAGTGTCGTGGGGAACACCGGCGCCATCGAGAGTCCCGACAGAAATACCAACACGCCCGCAGCCATTGGACTTCTGGCGCGCAACATCAGAAAAGTCGTAACCGCCATCGCTACCGATCCCACCAAAGTGACCGTGATTGCGGGCACGTGGATCAGCACGGGCAGGATAGCCCCGCGACCGATCAGCATGCCGAGTGCGAATCCGAGAGAAAGAATGTTCAGTGCCCGCGATTCAGGAATGCCTTGTGCGATGAGGTGCCTCGGAAGCCAGTTCCATATTCCCACCTCGCAAGTGATGTAAAGAAAAACAAACAGCCCAAGTAGAAGTAGCAGCGGACGCGCAAGCACCGGTGCCGCTTCTGCGAGCAAGAAACGTCCCTCGCCGGTAGGTCCGGGCATTCGAGTGACGATCTCAATTACCAGCGTTACCACAGTAAGAAACGCAATGGTGTAGCAAAGTCGTATCGAATTCCGTCCAAACAAATTCGCGGCGATAAACGGTGTAGCCAGCGCGCCGAGTCCAAAGAAAAGGTTCGCCAGGTTCAGCGCAGTCGCCCGATGAGCCTCACCCACATCGCTGGCCAGAGCATTGGCCCCGGTCACCATGATGCCGCCGCCAACTCCCAGCAGGAACAATAGCAACACAATGCTGCGAAACCCCGGCGCTCGCGGCAGCACGAATAACGCAATGGCGATAAAACCAAGTCCGAGAACGATACCGAGTTTCTTGCCCTCGTTATCGATCAGCGGCCCGGCCGCGAGCGAGGCGAGGATCAGCCCCAACGCTTGCGCAAATGCGATGGTTCCGTTCTGGCTGGGCGAGAGATGGAAACGTTCCGACAGTTCGGGCAGGATGGTCCCCAGCATGGCAGCAATCATCCCGTAAATAAAGATGGCAATAATGGCAGCGAGAATTAACACGCGTTCCTTTCACTGCGGGACTTAGTGTCTAAGCGTGCACATCCATCCAGGCTCGCTCGCGGTTGCTGGCGAGCACAGCATGGAGGATAGTCAACTGCCGCAATCCATCGACGAACTGCGGGTAGCCAGGCAATTCCAGCCATCTCCACGAACTCCAACTGTCGTTCGCTTCGAGGTGCACGCGACCCGTAAAGCCCGTGCCAATGATTGCCGTCTTGATCGGTTTCATTCTGATTTCCCATGGCGTGCATTCTCAGTCCGTATCACACCCACCAGGGCGCGCCCGGCTGCTCGCGAATCACAATACTGTTCAGAAAATTGGCTGCCTTTGTCAGACCTTCTTCAGGCGAAAGCAGACTGTCTTCGTGCTCGATCGAGAGAACGTTATCGTAGCCGAACATCCGCAGCGTTGAAATGAACTCTGCCCACCACTCCGCCCCGTGACCATAACCGCAGGTGCGGAAGATCCATCCGCGGCCGCGCTCTTCCGTATAGGGCTTAGTGTCGAGTATCCCGGTGCGCGGCAGATTGCCGCCATAGATTTGCGTGTCTTTCGCGTGAACGTGAAAAATCGCGTCTTGCAAAACACGAACCGCAGCGATGGGGTCGATGCTCTGCCAGAAAAGATGGCTCGGATCGAAGTTGCAACCCACGCTGGGTCCTGCGACGGAGCGAAGCTTCAGCATCGTCTCCGGACTGTAAACCACAAATCCAGGATGCATTTCGATGGCGATCTTCACCCCATGATCGGCAGCAAACTTTCCGTGTTCAATCCAGTAAGGGGCAACCACGTCGTTCCACTGCCAGTCCAGAACCTTCAGGTATTCCGGCGGCCATGGGCACGTCACCCAGTTGGGCGCGGTCGCATGAGGCGAATCGCCCGGACATCCCGAGAAGTCGACCACAACTGAGATTCCAAGCTTCTCAGCCAGCAAAATTGTTTTGCGGCTCACTTCTTGATCATGCTTCGCACGGGCGTTATCGGGATGCAGCGCATTTCCGTGGCAACTCAGTGCGCTGATCGTTGCGCCATGCTCGGCAAGAATCTTCTGAAATTGGGCGAGAGAACAGGCGTCTTCGAGCATTGACAATTTGCAGTGCGCATCGCCGGGATAGTTTCCGGTACCCAGCTCAACCGTAGTGATCTGCAATGCTTTGAGCTTTTTGAGAATGGCATCCAGCGGAAGCTGCGACAGCAACGGCGTAAACACTCCAACGCGCATAACGAATTCCGTCTCCTTGTATTGCTAAATTTACGATCGAGAAATCAACCTACGACGCCGACCGCCGCCCTATTTTATTTCGGCTTCGTCGGCCGGCAGTAATTCGTAACTGACGAAAGCTACTTTTGAACTGTCTGGCGACCAGGATGGAACATTCATCGTACCTTGTCCCCCGAAAAGTTTGGCGAGAACCGTGATGGGGCGGTCGATATTTCCGCCACTCACGTCCATGAGTCGCAACTGCACATCTTTATTCGGCGGATGCCCCACGACATCGTTGCCGTATGAGAGAAACACCATCCACTTGTTGTCCGGAGAAATGTGCGGGAACCAGTTGTTGAAATCGTCGAAGGTGATCTGCTCCTGCTGTCTGCCATCAGCATGCATTCTCCAGATCTGCATGTGACCAGTGCGCTCGGAATTAAAGTAGATGTACTTTCCATCCGGAGAATATTCCGGTCCGTCATCCAGGCCCTTGGCGGTGGTCAAGCGCGTCTCGTTGCCGCCAGCTAAGGGAATCGTGTAGATATCGAATTCGCCGTTGCGCTGGCCAACGAAGGCCAGGATCTTGCCGTCCGGTGACCAACCATGCCAGTAGGATGGGGAATTTTTCGTCACCAGGCGAGGCGTGCCACCGCCGATGGGCACGATGTACACGCTCGACTTGTGGTCTGGTTGCGACGAATCGCTGATCGCCAGCCACTGCAAATCCGGAGAGATTCCGTGATCGTTGTTGCAATGGTCAGCTGCGCCCGTGTCGATGGTTACGGGAGTTCCGCCGGCAACGGGCAGACGGAGAATGTGGCCCTCACGATTGAAGAGAAAGCTGCTACCATCCCGCATCCAGTTCGGCGCCTCAAAGTGGCTGGCGTCCATGTAGACAACACGACGATCCGTGGATGCGACCGTCACAGTTTCAAGCGTGCTGTAAAGAACGGGTGGGGCCGTGCTGGCTGCTGGAGTTGCAATCTCGACATTCTTGAAAACGGCCTTTTCGACAACGTCTTTATCGTGAGAACAAACACCGATCCCTACATAGAACGATCCCTGCAGCGGCAGTTTGATAGACGCTCCGGAAGGCCGCAAAGGACTCCCCGCCTCAGCAGCGAGGAAAACGTAGATGAAGTCGCCACGCTTCTCGATCCTCACTCGCTGGGGCGCCGACACATTAGACTGAATCTCGTGCGTGGTCGCGCCCTTGGCGTCGCGATACTGCAGCGAAGTTAAACCGTCTCCGTGCAAGGCTACGTTGGCGTAGGGCGAATCCGGATCGAGGCTCTGGCGAATCATCAGCGCTGCCTTGCGATGGGGATTGCCGCCTTTTTCCGGGAAGGTGATCTCCGCAGTCAATGCAATGTCACCAGAGACTTGCTTCCAGGCGAACTGAAAAGCGTCGGAGCCGAACCACATGTTTTCTCCGCTGCCCGTCAGGGTATAGGCGTGCTGCGCAGAATCGTATTGTGCAGTCCCAGAATGCAACACGGTGCCTACGTCGGCATGTTCCTGAAAAATTCCCAGCGACGATGAAGCAGTCTGACCAGCAAGCAATATTACGACAGCAAGAGAGAAGATTATGTAAGCCAACCAACAAGCCTGAGTGATCCTGCCCATGACGCGAACCCTCCACGACTGTCCCACGGAACGGTAGGTCGCTCGAAGATAATTGTCAATCTATGGAGCGCTGCCAGAAGCAGTCCGTTGATCGGTCATTTATCCGTATCGCGGTAAGAGGCGAGAAAGGCCGCCACTTCGCGGTCCCCAGTCAATCTACAAACTGGCACTCCCGACCCATGAATGCCCCGCAGCGCCTCAATACGGGGACGATTGATCCGATTAAATCTCTTTATGAACGCGAGCGCTTTAGGAAGGTTCCGAAAGCGATGAGCCTCGCCGCGCTTGAACACCCGCGCGATTGCGCGACGAGCGCAGGAGAGCCTTGAGTGCTCGAGCCAGATTACAAGAGTCGCGCGAGGCAGGCGGATGTCGAAGCTCGCCAGGGCAAAATTTCCGTCGCTGATCCACGCATCTCCCGCATGCGCTTTCCAGATCAAGGCGCGGAAAGTTGGGACGTCTTTGTCATCCCACTGCCGCTGCCAGATCTCATCGAGACATATGACCGGAGCACCTGTGAGTTCTCCAAGCTGCTTCGCGAAGGTAGTTTTCCCGGCTCCCGCACATCCCAGGATGACAATTCGCGTCATGCTGAAAGATAAGCCTTGTCGATCCTATTTGCGCTCGCCGTCTCTCAGGAACGTTCCCTCTTTTAGTTCCGTAAAGGCCTGTTGCAATTGCTCTTGCGTGTTCATCACGATCGGACCGTACCAGGCTACTGGCTCTTCGAGGGGCTTACCTGAGACCAGAAGAAATCGGATTCCATCTTCGCCGGCCTGTACCGTAACCTCGTCGCCGCGATCAAAAAGAATGAGAGAACGGTTGTCCGCCTCTACCGGAGGCGTGGTGTCCGCCCATTTCACCGCCTCCGTCGGAACCGCGAGCGGACCGGACGCATTGCAAAACTTGCCGCCGCCGCCGAAAACATAAGCGAAGGCGTGGCGCGTCGTTTCCACCGGCAGAGTTTTTCGCTTACCTGGAGCTACCGAAACATCCAGATAAACCGGATCGGCGGCGATGCCATCCACCGGCCCCTTCTTCCCCCAAAAGCTACCGCAGACGATTCGCACGTGCGTTCCATCGTCGTCCGTGACTTCAGGTATCTCACCAGTTTTCACCTCCTGATAGCGAGGCGCAGTCATCTTCAGCGACGAGGGAAGATTCGCCCACAATTGAAAGCCATGCATCCGTCCCGCTGGATCGCCCTTCGGCATCTCTTGATGGATGATGCCGCTGCCTGCCGTCATCCACTGCACGTCTCCGGCAGCGATGGCGCCCTGATTTCCCATGCTATCGCCATGCTCCACAGTTCCTGCCAAAACATAAGTGATAGTCTCAATTCCGCGATGGGGATGCCAGGGAAAGCCGGCAAGATAATCCTCCGGAACGTCATTGCGAAAATCGTCGAGCAGAAGAAATGGATCGAACTCTTTCGTGTTTCCGAAGCCAAATGCACGGCGCAAATGCACGCCCGCCCCCTCCAGAGTTGGCTTTGCCTCAATCAGTCGCTTAACCGGTCGAATCGACATAAGATCCTTTCACTTGAAAAATGTTTTGATGTCGAATTGGTCAATGACGATTCTGCGCGTAACCTTAATGCGCCGACGCGCCCACCCGCAGTTGCTCGCGGCCAACTGGCCGTCGAAATTATGATGCACCGTATTGAAAGTTTGCATCATCTACTCTTAGTGTTAGGCTTGACCGTTCCGCGGGTCCAGTCTACTATCTCAAGAGCATGTCGAGTTTCAGCAATTTTCGCCAGGAGTGCATGTGTGCATGTTGTTGTTGCGCATCTGTGCGCTCTGGCGCGGATAAATTGCTGACCTAAGACTTTCATAGTTATCGGCACTTATACCCCACCGCCAGAGCGCATCTGGCGGTGGGTTTTTCTTTTTGGCGGCCAATTATGAGCACTCCAGTCAAAGAAACTAAAGCACAGAAGTCCGAGCGCCTGAAGCGGGCGTTCAATCCCTGGGAGGGTCTCGCCGAGATTCGCCGGTTCGCTCGCGATGGCTTCGACTCGATTCCAGCCGAATGGATCGGGACCTACTTCCGCTGGTGGGGAGTCTACACACAAGGCGATGGCGCGGGCGTCGTCGGTGGGCAAGGTGGCGTGGGACGCGCGTTGCCTTTCTTCATGCTGCGCATCCGCATTCCCAACGGACTCCTGCGCTCGGATCAACTGCGCACAATTGCTAGTCTCACCCGCCGCTATGCCCGTGGCACAGCGGATCTCACGGTGCGGCAAAATATTCAACTGCACTGGGTCACGATCGAAGACCTTCCCGAAATTCTGGAAGAATTATGGCGCGTGGGCTTGAATACGATTGGCGCCTGCGGCGATGTAACTCGCAACATTACTGGTTGCCCCGTCGCAGGTGTAGATGCGGATGAAATCTGCGACGCGTCACCATTGGCGCTTGAGGTCGACCGCATGCTGGCCGGCAACGCCGAGTTCTACAACCTGCCTCGCAAGTTCAAGATTTCGATCACTGGATGCCGTGTCTGGTGCCCTTACCCGGAAATCAACGACATCGGCCTCACTGCGACGAACCGCAAACTTCATGGCCAGTCTGAAATCGGTTTTGCCCTGCGAGTCGGCGGCGGACTTTCCACCGAACCTTACCTCGGCGCGCCTTTGAATGCTTTCGTGCGCTGGAATCAGGTTCTCCCTGTGGTCAAAGGCATCGCCGAGTTGTTTCGCGACTCCGACCAATTGCGCGAACATCGGGAGCGCGCGCGGCTGAAATTCCTCTTCCTGCGCCACGGCTGGACCCCAGAAGATTTTCAGCAAGATCTCGAACGACGCATCGGATTTCAACTTGATCCCGCCGAACCCGCGGACCCGCCAGCGGATGTTTATCGCGATCACGTTGGCATCCACCCGCAAAAGCAGCCCGGGTACTGCTATGTAGGTTCCGCAGTTCTGCGCGGCCGAATTACTCCCGAGCAAATGGATGCCGCAGCCGATCTTGCCGAGCGTTACGCCAGCGGCGAGTTGCGCACGACTAACATGCAGAACCTGCTGATCGTGAACGTTCCGCGTTTGCAGGCCGACGAGTTGGCCAAAGAGTTGGGCGAAATCGGGCTGCCGGTACACGGCTCGCCGTTTTTTCGCGGAGCCATCGCCTGCAGCGGCAGCGAGTTCTGCAAACTTGCCATCACCGAGACTAAGACATTCTCTCGTTGGCTTGTTGAGGAATTGGAAGAGCGTTTGCCTGGCTTCGATCAGCACCTGAAGCTGCATGTCACCGGCTGCCCGAATAGTTGCGGTCAACATTGGATCGCCGACATCGGAATTGAGGGCAAGAAATTAAAGGTCGATGGGCGAATGTTAGACGCCTATTACTTCTGCCTCGGCGGAGCCGTCGGTCTCCATCAGTCGATTGCGCGCCCGGTCGGCTATCGCTGCCTTGCGACCGAAGTCCCTGATGCGATCGAGCGTTTGTTGCGTACATACGTCGCCGACAGCAACCCTGGTGAAAACTTGCGCCAATTCTTTTCCCGACATACCGATGCGGAATTGCGCGATTATCTGGCGGGACAAACCGTCGATGCGGTTCCCCGCGATTTGCCTGAGGGACGTGTTCCCGCTGGCGTGGAAGGCTGAACAACCGACGGTGAACCAGCAAGAGTGAACAAGCAAGGGTGAAAAACCGATGAGCAGCTTATTCCCGATGTTTCTGAAACTCGAAAACAAACGCTGCCTCGTGGTCGGCGCTGGCAAAGTTGGCGAGCCCAAAATTGCCGGCCTTCTCGATACCGGCGCGCGCATCCACGTGATCGCCTTGGAGGCAGCCGAAACTGTACATGGATGGGCGAACGCAGGCAGCATCACGCTCGAACTGCGAGCTTTCGTTCCAGAAGATCTCGATGGAGTATTCGTTGCAGTCATCGCCACTGCATCGACCCGTCTCAACGAATTCATTTATCACGAAGCGCAACGGCGCGGAGTTCTGTGCAATGTGGTGGATGTTCCGGAATATTGCGACTTCTACTATCCCGCTGTAGTACGCCGCGGCGATCTTCAAATTGCAATCTCGACAAGTGGTCAAAGCCCGTCGCTGGCGCAAAAAATTCGGCAACAGCTGGAGCGGCAATTCGGTCCCGCATACACCCAGTGGGTCGCGGAACTTGGTGCGACTCGGAAACTCGTATTAGCCAGCGATCTCGATCCACAAATTAAGCGCGAGTTACTGCACTCGCTGGCAAGCCGCGAAGCGCTGGAAGCGGCGCTTGCGAAAGGATCTGCGGATCGCGATCTGCAGATAACAACCGGAGGGTAACTGCATGAATGGCAAAGTTTATCTGGTGGGAGCAGGTCCGGGCGATCCCGAGTTACTGACGGTCAAAGCCCTGCGCTTGTTGCGCACCGCCGACGTGGTGCTTCACGATGACCTCGTCTCCCCCTCAATTTTGCAATTGATCCCGCGCACGGCTCAAGTGCAGAACGTAGGCAAACGCTGCGGAACCAAAACCATGCGGCAGGCAGAGATCAACTTTCTGCTGGTGACTTTGGCTGCTACAGGACAGCACGTCGTTCGCCTGAAGAGCGGCGACCCGCTGATCTTTGGCCGTGCCGGGGAAGAAATCGAAGCGCTTCAGCGATCGAACATCGCATATGAGATCGTGCCGGGCATCACTTCAGCGCTGGGGGCCGCGGCCGCGGTTGGAATTCCACTCACTCATCGACAAACATCTTCCACGCTCGTGCTGACAGCAGGTCATCGCGCACCTGAAAATACCGATGCAGACTGGCGAAATTTTGCCGCAGCGAAGTCGACGCTTGTGATCTACATGCCCGGTCACGATTATCCTGGAATTGCAAGAAAACTCTCGATCGCCGGGTTCGCTCACGAAACTCCCTGCGCAATCATTTCACGCGCCACCACTCCCGAGCAGCAACTACACCGGACGACAGTTTCGGAGCTTGATCGTTCCCCTCAACTGCCGGCTCCGACTCTGCTGGTCGTCGGCGAGGTCGTCCGATTCGTCGATCAGGAGGCCGCCCGATTTAACCGTCTGCTCGCCGAAATAGAAAACGGAAAGGCTGCTGAGTGCGAACAGTATTCCCCGGTGTAGCACTGTGTCCCCTGTGTTTAATGCTTTAATACGTCGCCGCCTTTATTACGTTGGAATTAACAAGGACCGCTGCCATGAGAGAGAAAATCGCAGAACTGCAAACCGCCGCTGAAGCCTGGAGTCCCGAACGCGTACTCCGCTGGGCCTTCGAAACGTTCGGGGATACCGTAGCCATCTCTTCGGCGTTTGGCGCCGAAGGGATGGTCCTGATCGACATCGCTTCACGGGTAAACCGGAATTTTCGGCTATTCACTCTGGATACTGAATTTCTGTTTCCCGAGACCTACAACTTGATGGATCAAGTCGAGCAGAGATATGGCGTGACAATCGAAAGGGTTTTTCCCCTGCTATCGCCGGAGGAACAAGAACGGGTTCATGGTCCTTCACTTTGGCAACTCAGCCCTGACCAATGCTGCAACCTGCGGAAGGTCGAGCCCTTGCGCCGAAAATTAAGCGAACTGAAAGCGTGGATCACGAGCATCCGTCGGGAGCAGACCGCTGCCCGCGCAGGCGCGGGGAAGATCCAGTGGGACGAGAAATTCGGCCTGGTAAAAATCAATCCCATGGCTGACTGGAATTCGAAGCAGATATGGCAATACATCCGGGCCCATGACACTCCTTACAACGCGCTGCATGACCGCAGTTATCCCAGCATTGGTTGCACCCACTGCACGCGCGCCGTGCGCCCCGGAGAGGATCCAAGGGCCGGCCGGTGGTCTGGATCGGCGAAGACCGAGTGCGGCCTCCACATCATCCAGGCGCAGACCCACTCCGCAGGAAGCTGACACGTCGAAGCCCACACTCAAGCTGATGAACCGAAGCTGTCAAATCGACGAGAGAATGGCGATTTATTCGACGTCTACTCTGCGGAACAGGTCAGGGCACGATCCAGGACGGGTTATTCCTTAAGCATGTCCGCGTCTGCTGGGACTAGCCGGTCAGTCCGCTGCATTGTCTGCCAGTCATATTCGTATGCGTCGCCGCAGAGCAGGCATATCTGGTAGTGGCTGCCATTGGCACCGACGCGTGGCCACGAGAATCGATGCCGGCATCCTCGTCCGAAAAGCCGCTTCAAAAAGTTCACTGCCGGATCCTTTGATTTTGGCTCCTCCAGGCATCGAGCCATCGGCTGAAAAATGGTTTGGGCTGACTATTGAGCAGGTCCTGAAGCGTGGATAAGAGAATCTTGGGCGGTTGAGACTTGGAGAGAAAGGTATCCACTGCCGCCATTTTCTTCTGCGGCAGGGGCCCGTAGGCGGATAGCAGCATGATGGGGACATTGGACTTGACGCGCTTCATCTTCGCCGCCAGCACGTCACCCTTCATCCCGGGCATCTGGTAGTCGAGCACCACGGCGTCCACGGGTTGCGACTCGAACAGCTTTAGCCCTTCATCGCCACCGGTCGCCTCCAGGACTTCGTAACCGTTGTACTCCAGATAAATCTTGCGGCCGATGAGCCCGTTCAAGTGATCGTCGATACAGAGAATCCTTGGTTTTAGCCGAGACATGACTGCTTTTACTCCAGTTCGGCCAGGAGTTATTTTTCACAGGCACGCTTTGGTCCCTGGAAGGATCGAAGTTTACCTGGTGAAGTGGCAGGGCAATTTGATTTGACTACCGCGGGAACGAAAATTCAAATTACGAATGTCCAGTGATGCCCAAGTTACCCGGGCCTTGCGAATCGCGGGCTCGTTGCATCAGTGAGGAATCTCTGCTTCGAATCGCATGGAGCGGAGATTCGAGAATTTTCCAGCGCGCCATCAGTTGATTCCAGGCTGCCCATCAAAAGGTTTGGCCTCGAACGGTCGCCCGCTCTTAAGCAAACCCGGATCCGAGTCAATGGGAGACAGCACGATCTTTGTCCAGCTGACGGCTGCAGTTGACCCGACTTCGCTGCTTTCGTCTTACTCGGGAGTGCGTGTTCGAATCATTTTAGGATTTCGGACTGACAAGAATTGTCGAGGATTATTAAACTTTCTGGCACAGTGCCTGACTAAGAAATGAAGCAGACTCAGACGCTAGTTTCGGCGGCGATGAAAACAAAAGGGATTGCCCGCATCACGCGGTAACGAAGGTAACCAACTCGGTTGGATTAGAAATTGCAATCGTAACAATTTACTTATAACTTCTTTATAACTTCACTTAGGGGAAAATGGGCCGAGATGCGGAACCAAAAGGGGTTTTCACTGATTGAGCTGCTGATCGTAGTTGCTATCATCCTGATCATTGCAGCCATTGCAATTCCTAACCTCATGCGAGCCAAAATGGCAGCGAACGATTCATCAGCGGCCGCTGGAGAGCGGACCATCATAACCGGCGAGATCGGCTATGCCACGTCTTATCCCACGATTGGCTATGCAGCAAGCCTGATCACCTTGGGCGGAGTTGCCCCTTGCACGCCGAGCTCCTCTGGCGCCTGCTTGATTGATCAGAACCTAGCCACAAATGGTAACGGCAACGCTACCACCACGAGCACCAAAGGCAAGAGCGGCTACCAGTTTGCTGCTGCGCCGGGAACTAACGCCATAACCCAGTTCTTCACCACCGCGACTCCGACCAGCGCATCGAGTGGCAGCAAGTATTATTGCGCAGTTGAAGACGGTACGGTGCGAGCGACGGTTTCGGCTGGTGGCACTACCCCGATCGTCAACTCGGCTTGCTACACCACTTCGCC
>JBAVZU010000408.1:0-19802 GCA_049588915.1 Candidatus Sulfotelmatobacter sp. | reverse complement strand
ATCATCTTGCGTAAACGGGTCACAGGAATCTCCTTTCCCTATGACCCACACTATGTCAGCAGCTCCTGAACTCTCTCGGTCCACCCACGCGGTAGCGTCCGCCGCGCCAGCGGCTTAGTCCTGGTCGCCTAACCGGAAACTATCCCGAAACGGGCTTCTGGCAAGTCAGTTGGGGAAACCTCTCCGGTCGGCACCCTCGATGTTAGCCTTTTACCGCATAATTGCCGCCTGATTCAGCCGTGCGTGACCGACCCTGACGCTAACGCGCTCCAACTTCCAACTGCACAGGTCTCGCCAACGAACTTACGTCGGGATCGTAATATTCATAAACGCGCGACTGGAACGTGCGGGCGCGGATCGGATATTTCGCCCGCAGCCGGAAATGCAGATGAACCGTCTCCTGGGGCGCAAATGAATTGAAGTAGAGGATTGCCTGCGTTGCCGTCAAGCTGAATTTCTCCAACCGGCCACTCTTTTCTGACGCGCTCTTCTCCACAAAAGCCTGCAGGTCTTCGCTCAGCAGGTCGAAGCCGGGAGGAATGCCCAGATCAACCATCACCATGTTCGCAGACTTCGGCAGATTATTTATCACGGTCGCGGTAGCAGTGGCGATGTCGTCCTGCGTGAGGTGGGTACGATCGTAATCTACGCTGATCGACAGCGCTTCACCTTCTTCTTTTGCATTCCACGGAATGAAGTAGTTTCCTACAATCTGATAGGCTAGCGCACCTTTGCCATCGAAACGAATTTCGATCGTGTTCGCAGGTCCCTTTTCGTCGACGCTCTTCGATTCTGGAAACCTGAGTTGGACTCCTTTGGCATCGAGGCTCTTGAAAACGAACTGATGCAGGAGATCGTTGTTTTCCTCAGATAGAGCAAGCTTCTGGACAGACTTACCATTCAGCAGAACCTCAAGCGTACCGCGAACATCCGCCGAGCTTTTTTCAGTTGCGAGGAGCAGCGCTCGAAGGGCCATGATAGTGGCTTGCGTTGTGCCCCAGTCGCCCGACGCATCTTTCTTCGACGCGATATAGTTCATCGCCTTACGCGCCGTACTGGATGCTTCGCCCCACTTCAGCAGGGCTTGCACTGCCAGTCCGGTTGTCTCTGTGGTCGCACTAGCGCCGGTTGCATAGACGCCGGTCTCCTCGGTGCTCCACCACGCCTGCTCATCTTTTTCTGTACGAGCATCGAGCAAAAGCTGCATCGCATGACGGGTAAAGGCCCGATCTTTATCTTGACCTCCCGCGCGGTAGTCAGCGGCGAAGTTAGCGACTACTGCCAACGTATAAGCGTCCGCTTTGGCATTCATATGCTCTTCGATAAACTGTTGGGCCTTCTCTACTGCCTGCCCTCCGTATCCTGTGTTTTCCAGTGACCACGCGATGTAAGCGGTGATGCGAAGCACGTTAGAGTTGTACCGGTTGGTTGCGCCTTCGTTGATGAAGTTTGCGTCGGGCTGCCAGCTTCCATCCGCCTGTTGCTGTGCGGCAAGCCACTGCTGCGTACGCAGAATAAGCTTGGTATCCACTTCGTAGACCTTCGACATGTCGCTGAATTCCATCAGCCCGTAGGACGTGAGAATTTTGTTGGCGGGCGCGTTGCCGAACCAGGAGAAGCCCCCGCCGGGAACTTCGAATGTAAGCAGTCGCTGGTAGCCATTGGCGATGTAGCCCTCAGCTTTGGCATGCACTTCCGGAGTGAGTTTCTTCGTGCGCTTCATGTAATCGAGCGCCAGCACATTAGGATAAGTACTGGAAGAAGTTTGTTCAAAGCATCCACCGGGCATGCTAAGAATGCTGTCCATGCCTTCGATCACTTGACTGAGCGGCCCGGGATAAAGCCGGACGAATATCTTTGTGGCGTCTGGGATGCTGTTCGCCGGAAAGTTTAATTCGTGGTGAACCGTATTTTCCAGCCGTCCGTTGAAAACAATGTTCTGCTCGCGGCCGTTGGGAACTACTTCGATTTCTCGAACAACGACATCTGCACGCCTAGTCTCGCCTTTCATGCTAGCCGAAAGCGTCAGCTTGAACTTACCGATGCGTTTCGCTTCCAGCGTGAACTGAGATCCAGCAACGCGCGAGGTATCTACTGAAACCGCTTTTTCCGAAACATCGTTTACTAACGAATACCAATCCTCGGGGTGCAGACTCAAGCTCACGTCTCCTCGCACATCGGCGTAGTTGTACACGGCCACCGGGATTGAGACGCGATCGCCTTGAGTAAGAGTAACCGGCAGGTCCAGGTCAATGAAGAAATCCTGGAATACTTTCAGGCTTGAGGTCGCGCTGCCCAGCGCGCCGTGTGCGGTGGAGGCCAGCATAGCCATGCGCCATGTGGTGATCGAGTCCGCAATCGGAACCGAAATGCTGGCCACGCCGTTTCCGTCCGTGATGATTTCGGGATTGATGTAAAGCGCTTCGGGAAAATAGGAACGCACATGAGCGCCGGGCGAAGCAGATTCTTCCCTCTTGTCTTTTGCCAGAGTCGCACTGCTTAATTCGGCGTTTCGATCTGCCACCGCAAGTCGCAAAACACTTCTGTCGTTGAAGGGCGCAGCCGCCGGAGCTGCCTCGGCAATAATGCCATCAATTACCCCGCCTCCCATGCCTTGGCCGAAACCTTGACCACGACCGATGCGGCTGACGACCCCGTTTTTAATTTCAACGACCACATCCGCCCCAGTAACTTCGACGGCCTGGGTGGAGGTGCCAACGTCAAGCCTTACGCCGAGCACCGCGCGGTCGCGTGGCTTAAGAGTCATTTTCTGCAAAGCGCTTTTGAACCCGACGCATGACACTTGCACCTTGTATTCTCCAGCGGGCATGCCGGAAAGACTGAATTGCCCGTCGCCGTCTGTCCGCACCGTGCGCGTTTTGCGACTGGAGACTCCTCGCACCTCGACGCTGGCATTCGAAACCATGGCGCCGGTGGCGTCAGCCACGGTGCCAGCGATCTGGGCCAAGCCGTTGAACGGCCCGCGATCATGCTCGATGTTGACGTCGATGGATCCTCTAACGCGTTCGGTGGCAGTCCGATTTACAGTCTTCCCGCTGCGTATTGCCACATACACCGCCATGTCGTCGCCGGTATTGAACTGCTGGTCCGCTCCCGCGCTGCGCACAAGATACTGCGTTTTATTCCGGTTCCATCCAGCTTCTTCCACTCGGAGCTGAGTACCCCACGCATCACGAGAGTCTCGCCCAGCAGTGCTTTTCATCTTCTCAAATACTTTCGTCAGGTCGCCGCCTTCCGGGTTCTGCCGGTAGGCACGACTTAAGCGGTCAGCAAGCCGGTTCACCTGTCTCAAAAATTGCATCTGGTAGCGGGCGCCGTATTCCGCATATTTCGTCATCGGCACCGTTCGGCCGTATTCCGTTTCAAATCCGTTTGTGTTTACCATTTCCGTGGCGGAGAACAACGCGCGCGCCGCACGGTCGTGTTGTTCGACTTTCGATTCTTCGGGCGGTTCGATCGCCTCCGACATACCGATGGAGTGGATCTCGTAGCGAGGTTTCATCACCTCCTGTTCAAGATAGAAGAACACCTTGGCAAAGCCAGGTTGTTTCTCCGCAAGAGCGAAAACAGCCTCATCCACAACCTGCAAGCCGAGAGCCGCATGAACTGCTTCGCCGTGAGAGTTGGTCACGCGAAAACGGATGCGCGCTTCTCCTCCGGGTTTATACGTCTGCGAGTCTGCCGCAGTATCGATTTTCAATTCCTCCGCCGGTTGCACGAAAACAAGACGGTGGTCCCCTACCGGCCGGGCGTCGCGTCCGAAGAGGTAAGCGCTGAAGTCCACCGTCCCGGCCAACTCGGGCGTAGCGCTAAGGAAAAGTTCAGCGTGCCCATTTTCGATATCCACGTCACGCGTCAGTATAGTTTGGCCTTCCCTCACGATGTCTATATACGCGGTGCCGGTTCGTTTCGTGGAGAACACATTTAGCGCAATCCGATCTCCAGTACGGTATACTGCCCGTTCCGTGCGCAGCAGAATCTGATCCTCGCCTTCCCGAGCCTGCAGTTGGAGCCTGTTCGTTGCTCGATTCCCTTCACCGTCATTCGCTTCAATCTCGATCGCCATCATTCCTGCGTGCGGTGTGACTCGAACAATAGCTACTCCTCCCGCATCCGAGGTGGCACTCGCGTCAGCAACTCCATCACCATGGATCCTCAAAATTGTTCGAGCAGGTGATCCATCGGCATATGAACTCAGGACGAAAAGTTGATTCGCCAGATTCGGAACCAATGTGCCACCCTCGGGAACCGCCGTGATGAGTAGCGGCGCTTCGCTCACAGTGATTGGTTCGCCGCGTGTTTCTGTGTGGCCAGCGGAGTCTTTTACGGTTGCCTCGATCAGAACTCGAGCCAAACCTTGGTTGAGAGGCCGGCCTGCGAAGTAAGCAAGCAGCTTGAGATCGAAGTGATAGACGCCATCGCGATCCGTTTTCCCCTGCGTGGAGCCCACTTCAAAAACCGAGACATCCATGCCGGAGCCCTTGACGGAGATCTCCGCTTCGTCCACAGGCTTGCCAAAAAAATAGTTCGCACGAACCGTTCCCGTTACGTGATCGCCGGGACGGTAGCCCCGCTTCGTATGGTTATCCTTGCCCGCAAAATCGATAGCCACTTTGAATTTTGGCAGAACATATCTCTCCACGTTTAATGCGATCTCTGCGGTATTCGCCGGTGTATCCCCTTCGCCCAGCAAAGCACGCAGGTGGTACGTTCCGAGATTCACTTCATCCGCAAGTGCAAATTCCCCCGAGGCAATTCCAAACTTATCGGTCTTGGTCACTTTCTTGAAGACTTTATTACCCCGAGAATCTTCCACCTCGAATGTCAGTTTTCGGTCGGCAGCCGCCTCATGATTGGAACGGTCCAGCGCCAGCGCACGCGCATGGATGGTCTGACTAGGCTGATACATTGGTTTTTCCGTGGTGAGCAGAATTGAGACTTTATCCTCCAACCGCACCGGTTGGGTAAACTCCGTCGAACCGATCGCCGTATCAACGATGTAGCGCAGCTGATAACTACCGACAAGGCCGAGTGGGAGACGAAATTGAGCTTCCGTTGTTCCTCGATGATTTGTCCGGCCCGTGAAGAGGATTCGGGACTTTTCATCGGAGCTCAACAATTCAATCCGCACGGAACCGCCTCCGGCGATGACCTCGTTCTTCGAATCCGTGACAATCACACGGACGGCTGCGGGGCTTCCCGCCAAATAGGATTGCTGGCCCAAAATATGAATTACTGGTGTGCGCAGAATCTGGGAAATTGATGCGAGGCTTTCAATCTTTGCTATTTGCTCGTCGTTATATTTAAAACGATAACGCACACGATGCCAGACGAGTTCGTCCTCAGGTATCGGCTTGAAGAGCTTCATTTCTTCATGCCAATATCGTCTGCCCTCCGACGCTTCGGAGCGGTGTTCGACGTGTCCAACCACGTGGTCTTCGGGATCCAGAACATCCACGATCAACTGTCCTGAACCAGACCGGGCGGCATCGTAAGGGAGCGTAAGAGCGAGCACGCCATGCGCGTAAACTGCACTGGCAGGGACTTCTTCCCCGGCCGCTCGAAACCGCTGAACTGCTGTTAGCGCGGAGATCACCAGCAATGCAGGAATGCACAAAATCCACAGTCTTGGCGGATTGGTTGTTCCACTGGAAGCTCCCATGGCATCTCCGTGACGTCATCGGCCGCTACAGCTTTGCTCAACTCAGCGGTAGAACGGGGCCGCTCAGTATACTTGCAACATAAAAGCTGGGCCGCGAAGTCGCTACGTTCTTGGGGAATAGACACCGGAGATGCGATCTTGGACCGCGCGGGGACGTGGATTGATACTGCGAACCTCTGCGTGCGCACTTTTCAACAGCTTTATCCGTCGAAGAGCGAAATTATCCCGATCACTTTATATAAACTTGTTTTGCCCTCTGCTAAATACTGACCGTCGCTCGGGGAGGAACTCCAGTTTGCCGCTGAATCAGGATGTGCTTTGGTACAAGGATGCAATCATCTACCAGGTTCACGTTCGCACGTTTTATGACAGCAATGGCGATGGCATCGGAGATTTCCCAGGGTTGGAGCAAAAACTCGGATATCTCCAGGAGTTGGGAATCAATGCGATCTGGCTGATGCCGTTCTTCCCTTCGCCACTTCGCGACGATGGTTACGACATTGCAGATTACAACGCGGTGCACTCCAGCTACGGTACGCTGGAAGATTTCCGCAAGCTGCTTGATTCGGCCCACAGCCACGGCATAAGAGTCATCATTGAAATGGTGCTGAATCATACTTCCGATCAGCATCCATGGTTTCAGGAATCACGCAGTTCCAAAGATAATCCCCGTCGCAATTGGTATGTTTGGAGCGACACCGATAATCGTTACAAAGGCACGCGTATTATTTTTCTGGATACGGAAAAATCGAATTGGGCATGGGATCCCATCTCGAAGTCCTACTACTGGCACCGATTTTTCAGTCACCAGCCCGATCTCAACTACGACAACCCTGCTGTTCGGGAACAAATGTGGAAGGTGATGAGTTTCTGGCTTGAGATGGGTGTCGACGCTTTCCGCCTGGATGCCGTTCCCTACCTCGTGGAGCGGGAAGGTACGAATTGCGAGAATTTGCCCGAAACGCACGCAATCCTGAAGGATCTCCGGCGAAGGCTCGATGAAGAATTCCCGGGAAGAATGCTGCTGGCAGAAGCAAACCAGTGGCCCGCGGATCTGCGTCCTTATTTTGCGGATGGGGATGAATTCCACATGGCATTTCACTTTCCGCTGATGCCCCGTATGTTTATGGGGGTTAAATTGGAGGATCGCAAACCGATCACCGAGATTCTGCAGCAGACGCCGGAGATTCCGCCCACCTGCCAATGGTCGCTGTTTCTGCGCAACCATGACGAGTTGACCCTCGAGATGGTTACTGACATGGAACGCGATTACATGTATGACTCCTACGCTGAAGATAAGACAATGCGCCTTAACCTGGGAATTCGGCGGCGGTTGGCGCCCTTGCTGGATAATGACCGCAGGCGCATTGAGTTGATGAATGGATTGCTAATGTCGTTGCCAGGCACTCCCATCATTTATTACGGTGATGAGATCGGAATGGGAGACAACATCAATCTTGGCGATCGTAATGGAGTGCGCACTCCGATGCAGTGGAGTGGAGGTTGGAACGGAGGATTTTCTACAGCGGATCCGGATCGCCTCTATGCTCCATTGATTCAGAATCCAGTTTATGGTTATCCGGCGGTGAATGTTCTCTCCCAGGTAGGAAGCGGACATTCACTTCTTCGCTGGATGCGCCAGATCATCGCTGTCCGCAGATCAACTTCCGTGTTCGGCAGGGGATCGATCGAGTTTCTCCATCCTGCGAATCACAGAATACTGGCGTACGTGCGCCGGCTCGGAAACGAAGCGGTGCTGGTGGTCAATAATCTTTCGGGTGCGGCACAAGCCGTCGAATTGGACCTGCGGCGCTACAAAGGAAATATTCCAATTGAAATGTCGGGCAGGAATATATTTCCACGGGTTGGAGATCTTCCCTATCTTTTGACTTTTGGGCCTTACCAGTTTTTCTGGTTTCGGCTGCGACGAATTTAATCTAGCCTTTGCTGCGAGAACTTAGATCAGGAAACAATGTCACAGGACGCCTTATTGTATGCGGCGCCAGTTCGCACGGAGACGAAATTGGCAGAAGATACTTTTCTAACGGATGATTTTCTTCGCCAACTCATCAACGTGGGCGAAGTGGACATCCTCGTCGGCTTGCCCACTCATAATAATGCCAAGACGATCGGTACGGTCGTGCAAGCCATACAGAGCGGCATCTTGCGATGGTTTCCCCGCGAGCGGGCGGTCATCATCAATGCCGACGGCGGTTCGCGCGATGGAACACCGGAGCTGGTGACCGGCATCTCTATCGATGACGTTCGTCGCGCCTCAAACCTCAATTCGCTCAGGACGCTGCATTCCATCAGCACGGAGTACGCGAGCAGCCCGGCAAGCTCAACGGCATTCCGGACCATACTTGCGGCCGCCGAGTTACTCCAGGCGAAGGCCTGTGTCGTCATGTCCCCTGAATCCTGCAACGTCGAAGGCGAATGGATTTCAAAACTTCTGCGCCCCGTTCGTAGCGATGGATTCGATCTGGTAACCCCGGCATATCGCAGACACAAATTCGAAGGCGTGCTGATCACAAATCTGCTCTACCCTATGACTCGCGCACTTTACGGTCTAAGAATCCGTGAGCCCTATGCGAATGAGTTCGGATTCTCCGGCCGTCTTGGCGGCCAGTTTCTCTTGCAGAATAACTGGAACGCCGGAACCGAAGATGGATTTGAACTTCCTTTTACTCTCGCCGCCATCACTGGCCGTTATCGCATCTCCCAGTCTTTCCTCGGCCAAAAAGAACACATCGAGCGTCGTGGCTCGGATCTTGTGCCGGCATTGCGGCAAACCGTTGGTCCTCTGTTCTCAGCTTTAGAACCGGACTTCCATCTTTGGAGCGTGGTTACGGGATCGCAGCCGTTGCCGACCGACGGACCCGATCATGAAGTGCTGCTGGATGCCGCACGAATCAATCGAAAGCGACTGCGAGACATGTTCTCTAGTGGTGTTGCCGAGTTGGAAACTGTATTTCATTCGATTCTTTCTCCCACTACTCTTGCGGAACTCCAACGAGTCGCCCGCTCGGGAGAAAGCGACTTTCATTATCCCGCGGAATTGTGGGTGAAAACGGTTTACGAGTTTGCCGCTTCTTATCACAGGTCGGTCATCAGCCGAGACCACATTATTCAAGCGCTGGCGCCGCTTTTTCGCGGGCGCGCGTTAAGCTTCGTCCTGGAGCATCGCAACGGTTCCGCGGAAAACGTCGAAAACAGCATCGAAACTTTGTGCCTTGAGTTCGAGCGATTGAAACCATATCTGCTGCAGATGTGGAAATCGAGAGAGTGAGATAACTATGCGGGAAATGATTGTCAGCGAACTGACTCAGGCGGTGCATGAACTGGCCAGAGGATTTGCCCATTACCTTCCTCGCCTCATCGTGATGCTGATCCTTGCATTTGCCGGATGGGCAGTGGCTTACGTTGTAAAGGTAGTGCTACGCAGTATTCTGCGCCTTATCAAGTTCGACAGACTGTCGGAAAATGCAGGAGCCTCTCAATTGCTTAACAAAGCGGCTCTTCCATACGCCACGGAAGTGGTGAGCCGGTTTGTATTTTGGGTGGTGTGGATCGGCTTCGTGATGCTGGGGGTTAGCGTGCTCGGAATCCTGGGCCTGCAGGAGCAAATTGGAAAATTTTTCTTTTTCCTGCCTAGACTGTTCGTCGCCATGTTTATCGTGTTCGTCGGATTACTGGGCGCCAGCTTCTTCTCCCGCGCTGCATTGTTGGCTGCGGTGAACGCAAATGTGCCTTCGCCGCGCCTTCTCAGTCTGGGAATCCGCAGCCTCATCATCGTCTTCATATTGTCGATCGCTTTTGAAGAACTGGGAATCGCAGAGCAGACGATGCTAGTGGCTTTCGGCATCGGGTTCGGAGCCCTGATGCTCGGATTGGCTATCGCATTTGGCATGGGTGGCAGAGACTTGGCACAGAGTTTCCTGGAAAAAAGATTCGTTCGCGAAAAGAAGGAGGAGGGCGAAGACGAATTCTCTCCACTCTAGTTCAGGCGCCGCTGATGTTAGAGGTTTTTTGGTTTCGCCTTCATGGAGCACATGATACTATTCCTGCGTTTTGAAGACCGTGATAAGACGAATCTGTGTCTGCTTGAGATGGTGCGCAAGCGGCGTGGTCGCGTTTCCACGGACACAAGGATTTAGAAATAGGAGCCTGAGGAATCGACATCACTGGAAGCATTGGGATGACTTCAGTACAGTTAGGATTAGCGTGGCCCGTTATGAATTTATGGCTGACCGTTTCTTGTCGCAATCTCAAGCAATTGATCACACGCGGATGCGGGGTGATAAAGTAAAATACAACCGGACCGGAAACACTCTAGGGATTATTGACGTTGATGGGACCATCGAAACGTTTTTCAGGCCTGAGTTTTGTGCGAACGTACCACGCAAATTGCGGAACCGGAAGCAGTGCCATAACAGACCGACGCACTTGGATTATGTGATGGATGTATGTGTTCAGTGAATATACAAATGCGCGACTGCCCAGTCTGCGGCTACTCGCTAGACGTGTACGACTTCAATATTTGTCCGTCTTGTGGCACCGAATTCGGAATTGACACGGTTGGCCATACCTACGACGAACTGCGAAGGGTGTGGGTGGATAATGGTGCCCTTTGGTCAAGTGGCGTTGATCCTCGCCCTAGAAATTGGAACCCCTGGATGCAATTGATTAAAGCTAACTTCGAGTACTCGCTGCCCTTCCACTTTGAGCTTCGCTTGCAATCCGATGTCGTTCGTGGCGGCGTGAACAAACTGCCGATGAGTGTCCAGTTAACATGAAATGTACCACTGTACTAACGTGCGAAAAGGTCATCATTGATAAGGAAGGAGCACACTCTATTATCAATGTGATGCTGAACGCCGAGATTGTCCTCCAACAACTGAACGAATCGGAGAATACACAGGCAATCCCGATTCCCCCGGACGCCGTAGCGCCCCAAGTGTGGTGGATATACACCATATGGCAGCCTTCGCCCGACGACGTGGGAAAATCATTTGAGCAGGTGTACCAAACTTATTGGCCTAATAACGGCGATAAGTTTATGGAAGCGAGAATAAACTTCACCCTAAAGGACGAGACTCCGATGCAGACTACTTTCCATGTGGGCGGACTGCCCGTTGGTCGGGTAGGCAAAGTGAAAGTGCTAACGTGGCTCGATCATCAAGGTCATTGCATGACCGAAGTGAGCGAAGCGTACATAAATATTAAGCACAGGACACCTGTTTCCGGCGGCGCGCCGATTTTCGCTGCATGACCGTTTCAACCAATTCGGATAATTTGGTCAGTCAGTTCATCTGATGCCTAAACGCTTACCGATCATACCGTAGCGTCATCGTCCGCAAACGATCACTTAGATCTTTCGTCAAAGCTTCTGGTTTATAGCGCCATTTCCAGTTTCCGCTGACCGTACCCGGTAGGTTCATCCGCGCCTCACTGCCCAGCCCCAACACATCCTGTAAAGGAATAATGGCAACGTCTGCGACGGATGCCATTACCGAGCGAATGAACACCCAATTGATGGGCTCATTTTCAAATCCTAAGTACGCCCGCGTGAATTCGCGTTCTTTTCGAATGTCTTCGGCGGTTCGAATGCTCTCCCCTTTTCCAGAGCTCGTCCACCAACCAACCGTTGTGTCATTGTCGTGTCCGCCAGTGTAGGCAACAAGTTCGCGAGAGTAATTGTGCGGTCGAAAACTAGGTCCCTGAGGATCGTTCCCAAAGGCAAATTGCAGCAAGCTCATTCCAGGAAAACCAAACTCCTTGCGCAACGCTTCCACCTCTGGCGTGATCACGCCCAGGTTTTCAGCGACGATGGGCAATTCCCCTAAAGCAGCTTTAACTTTTCGGAAGAGTTCCGCTCCCGGCCCCTTGACCCAATTACCACTCTGCGCCGTCGGAGATCCCGCCGGGATTTCCCAGAAGGCCTCGAAACCGCGGAAGTGATCCAGTCGCACCATATCGAACATCTCGAGGGACGCTCGAAAACGATTGACCCACCAACTGTGACCGGAAGCGGCTGATACTTCCCAGCGGTACAAAGGGTTTCCCCAAAGTTGACCGGTGGCGCTGAAATAGTCCGGAGGAACTCCCGCAACCGCGGCGGGTCTGGAGCGCTCATCCAAACGGAACAACTCCTGATGCGCCCACACATCGGCGCTGTCATGAGCGACATAGATCGGGATATCGCCCATTACGCGAATCCCACAACGTTTGCAGTGTGCTTTGAGCTTCTCCCATTGCCGAAAAAATTCGAACTGGACGAACTTATGAGTTTTGATCTGAGTAGCCAATTTTTCTCGGAAATCCTCTAGCGCCGATTTCTCCCTCTTACGCAATCCCGAATCCCAATCCGACCAGACTGCATCTTTGTAAACTTGCTTGCAGGCTGTGAAGAGCGCATAATCGTCCAGCCAGTCGGCATTGCTCCTGCAAAAACTGTCGAAGTCTTCTCTAGATTCTTGATCTCCATCCGAGAAAAATGAGTGAGCAGCTTTTTGGAGCAATGCCTGCTTAAACCGGATCACTTGGCCGTATTCCACACGATCGTCAGGAAATCGATGCGTCGCAGCCAGGTCCTCAAGCTCCAGCAATCCCTGCTGTTGCAGGGCTTTGAGGTCGACGAGGAGAGGATTGCCCGCAAATGCCGAGAATAGCTGGTAAGGGGAGTCGCCAAATCCTGTCGGACCGAGTGGCAACATCTGCCAGATTTTCTGTCCAGAGGCAGCAAGGAAATCAACAAAGTCGTGAGCCGAATCGCCTAGATCGCCAGTCCCATGGCCTCCGGGCAAAGAGGTCGCATGGAGGAGAATTCCGCTACACCGAGGAAAGATCTTCGAGGGAAAGATCGCCGGAGGAGAGATCGTCGGAGGAAGGATCGTCGAATTCACGCTATGTTTTGTGTGGCAGACCGTTCTCAGGTTTGTGATTCAAATGGAAATCGCGTTCGAACTATAAGGTTCGATCTATGAGAGAAGACAAGCAAGCATTGGTGGGCAGGACTCAAACCCAATTCTATTTCCTGCCTAACCTGCATGATTATACCCAACCCAGTGAGCGGATCATGCACCAGTCAGTGCCAAGTTTTAGGAAGGTGGAACCTGAGCCCACGCAATTATAGCTGACGCGCATTTCTCAACTTCCCACCGCCGCGGTTGGCTCAGCTGCGACCATCGAAGCACATTCTGCCACGCGCTGATAGGACTGCAATCTGTCTGCGTGCTCATAAGTGTCAGTCACGACGATCACCTCATCCGCTCCAGTTTCACTCACCAGTTTTTCTAGTCCCGCCTTCACGGTTGCATTCGATCCGACAATTGCCGCTGCCAATTTACTCTCTACGGCCTCTCGCTCCCCGTAGCTCCGCCATAGAGGTTCCATGGAATCCACTGGAGGCAGCAACTCTACGGGCTGATTTCGTATTAACCGGAGGAAGCGCTGCTGCGGGGTCGTGAACAAACGCCGGGCTGCCGCGTCTGTCTGCGCCGCGATGATCTGCACAGCCACCAACAAGTACGGCTTCTGCAGAACCTCGCTAGGCTCAAACTGTTCGCGGTAGAGTTGCGCGGCGGCATACAAATATTCAGGAGCAAAGTGCGCCGCGAAGGCAAACGGTAACCCCAGCATCGCTGCAAGGTGCGCACTGAAGCCGCTCGACCCCAGCAACGTGATTGGAACTTTGCTTCCCTGCCCAGGAATTGCTTTGACTGTTTGCCCTGGTTTCTCAGGTCCCAGATATGCCCGCAGCTCCTTCAACAGAGCAGGAAAATCTTCACCACTTTGCTGCAAATCGCGTCGCAGTGCGCGCATCGTCTGAAAATCACCGCCCGGAGCACGTCCCAATCCCAGATCAATTCGTCCCGGATACAGCGCTTCCAGAGTTCCAAACTGTTCGGCCACGACCAGCGGCGCATGATTGGGCAACATCACTCCACCGCTGCCTACTCGAATCGCTTTCGTCGCACCTGCCACATGGCCAATCAGCACCGGAGTGGCCGAGCAGGCCAGGCCAGAAATGGAGTGATGTTCTGCCAACCAGTAGCGCTTGTATCCCCACTGCTCCACGTGCTGCGCCAGATCGACCGACCGCGCGATGGCGCTGCCAGCCGGCTCCCCCACGCGCATGCCCACAAGATCAAGCACTGAGACCGCTAATCCGTTACTCATGTCAATTGGATGAAGAAGCTGCGAAAGCGATGCGCCTTATATGGACTAAAGCGCGTCAATCAGCCGCAACGCACGTCCACCCAGGAAGCGGTCTCCGGCGTATCTTCTTTCGTCGGTATAATGACCGAGGCTCATGAAATGGGTTCGGGCCATCCGCGTTCTGTTTGACTCGGAGCATGGCGCCAGTGACCGCCTCGGTCCACGATGGCTCTTCCTGCGGGCTCTCGGCTGCATCTACTTTTCCGCCTTCTTCTCTCTCGTTTTTCAAATCCGCGGGCTCATTGGACCGGAGGGGATTTTACCGGCCAACGAATACCTCGAAGCCGTGGCACATTCCTTCGGCTACATTCGCGGCGTATGGTTTGCGCCCACTCTGCTTTGGTTGGCGAGCAGCAACCATATGCTGATCGGCCTTTGCTGGGCGGGAATGGTCGCGTCATTACTTTTGATTTTGAATGTATGGCCGCGCGGAATGCTGGTGATCTGTTTTGTGTCCTTCCTTTCGTTCGTTAGTGCTGCGCAGGATTTTTCCGGTTATCAGTCAGATGGGATGCTGCTCGAAGCGGGATTTATTGCGCTCTTCTTTGCTCCTCCTGGATTCCGTCCTAGCCTGGGCTTGGCATCTCCGCCTTCTCGCGCCAGCCTCTTCCTGCTGCAATGGGAGTGGTTTCGCATCTACTTCGAATCCGGAGTGGCAAAGATTGCCGGGGGAGACCCGGAGTGGCGCCATTTTACGGCGATGGACGAGTACTATCAAAACGGTCCGCTTCCTACATGGGTCGGCTGGTATGTGCAGCATCTGCCTCACTGGTTCCACGCTTCATCGGTCTTCGCAACTTTGGCACTTGAGTTGGTTTTGGTTTGGATGTTGTTTCTGCCGCGTCGCTGGCGCATCATTTGCTTCTTCATTGTCACTCCCTGGGAAGTGGGCATCATTCTCACCGCCAACTACACGTTCTTAAACTACCTGGTTCTAATCCTGGGATTTCTTCTGTTGGATGATCGCTTCCTGTCACGCTTCTTACCGCCCAAAGAATCATTCGCCGAGGACGTGACAACCGAGCAACGCCAAGCGCAAGCCTCGGGAAGCATCGTTCGTTATCTCAGGATGGTGAAGCTTTCTCTGACCGGCATCGTGCTTATCTGGATTTTCTATGCCACAACCGCGCAGTTGATCTGGATGTTCTCCGCGCTGCCGCTGCCAACCGCGCCGGTAGCGGCGCTTGAGCCATTTCGTATTGCGAATCGATATGGCCTGTTCGGCATCATGACCCGAGGCCGCTATGAGATAGAGTTCCAGGGTTCAGACGACGGAAAAAACTGGGTCGCCTATTCCTTTCGCTATAAGCCGCAAGACCCGGGCAAGCCACCAGGCATTTACGCACCGTATCAGCCGCGATTCGATTGGAATCTCTGGTTTGCCTCGCTGGGCTCCTGGCAGGATTATCCCATCGTGCCGAGAACCGAATTGCGTCTGCTGTCCAATGACAAAGACGTGCTTAACCTTTTCAAGAGCAATCCGTTTCCCCATGAACCGCCGCGCGAGGTGCGCGCCGTGCTTTGGCAATATTGGTTTACGACGATTTCCGAAAAAAGGTCCACAGGGCTCTGGTGGCGCCGTAAACTCCTGGGCCTCTATGCACCGACGCTCGAGCGTGAAGCCGACGGCAAGGTCGGTGTCGTGGAAACCCCCACGGTTGCGCCGCGCGAGTAACTGCTAGAACGATCGGCGCGCTTTTTTCGCGCATTCATATTAATCGCGATCCAATCTCGATAAAGCCATCTTCGCCGCGTGGTAGCCGCACATCCCATGTACGCCTCCGCCGGGTGGAGTGGACGAAGAGCAAATATAGATCTCCCGCGCAGATGTGGCGTAGTGCCGCCACGTCGGTCGAAAGAGAAACTGACGAATGTCCATTACGCCGCCGCCAATATCGCCTCCGATCAGGTTCGCGTCCATACTCTCAAGATCGGCCGGAGAAAATGCGTGCCGAGCCAAAACACAATCGCGAAAGCCCGGAGCAAAACGCTCAATCTGGCTCTCCAGTTTGTCCAGCATGTTTTCTTTGGATCCATTCGGCACATGACAATAAGCCCAAACGGTATGTTTGCCCACCGGAGCGCGCGAGTTATCGAACAGGCTGGGCTGGGCCAGTAGAACGAATGGTCGATCGGAGGTCTTTCCGTTTCTCACCGCCCTTTCGGAGGCAGCAATCTCTTCAAGCGTCCCTCCCAAGTGCACCGTGGCTGCGCGCAGGCAATCAGAAGCTTTCCATGGAATGGGGTCGCTCAGCGCGTAATCTACTTTAAAGACGCCAGATCCGTAACGGTATCGTTCAAGTCGACGCTTGTAGCTGTCAGATAATCTTTGCCCGCTGACTCTGACGAGTTGCCGCGGAGTCAGGTCACAAAGAAACAGTTCAAAGTTGGCCAATGCCGCCAAATTCCGGACTGGCGATGAAGTTCTAAGCTTGCCTCCGAGAGTAGAAAGAACGCCCAACAGCGCATTAGTAACGGACTGCGCGCCGCCTCTAGGAATTGGCCAACCAACAGCATGAGCTGGCACAGCCATCAAAATTGCGAACGCCGCGCTCAACGGTTCATCGAGTCCGAGGAAAGAATGGGCGGCCAACCCCGCGAATAGCGCCCGGGTTCGTTCGCTGCGAAATCGGCGAGCGACACAATCGGCGGGCTGGAGTGCGACCATTCCAAAGCGCGCCATCCGCCATGGATGTCTGGGAACAAACGAGACAGGACGTAGGATCTCGAGAGCAAATTCACTCCAGCGTTCGACGAACGGACGCATCAGCTTGTCCCATGCCGGTCCGTCGGCGCCGAGGGAAACTTTGGTTTCATTCAGATCTCGTTCCAGCATCACCGCGGTGCCATCATCCAGAGGATGCGCCAATGCCGCCGGCGAGTGAATCCACTCCAAGCCATGATCGATCAAGGGTAGAGATGCGAAAAATGGCGACCCTGCACCGAGCGGATAGACTGCCGATCCGAAGTCATGCCGAAAGCCTGGCAAAGTTAACTCCATCGTGCGCGCGCCCCCGCCCGCCGTGGATTCGGCTTCGAGCACGTCGACCTGCATTCCGGCTTGCGCCAGAACGATCGCCGCGGCCAGTCCGTTCGGACCGGCGCCAATCACACACGCCTTACGGCTCATCGCGCATCACCATGAATTTTCCCTTCCTAAGATATTCGATGCCCTGGATCTTGTGCGGTACCGTTACGATTGAATTATTCCTAGCGTTGACCACTGCGGAATGGTCTTGCGGCTAGCGTCCGCATCCTACGGAAACACGCTGACTTGGACGCAAAAGACAAACCGCAGCTTGGAGAGCGGCTTTAGAAATTCGAACGGATTTGGATCTGGCAAGGCTCAACAAGACGTTTGTAGCATGACGAAGGCACAATTCCGCAAGCCACTGAGCCGGAGCAGCCGCTCCGCTGGTCAGACCTTATCGTCACCCTGACAACATCACAATGTCCAGTGATAAAAGCCTACTCTGAAGCACTATGCGGAGCGCCGGTAATCTTGATCTGAATCCGCAGATTTTTCCCATTGCCATTCCGTCACGCTCACGACAGGTGGTGGCGTTGCCTTTATGAACATAGGACGGTAAAAGCGCAGGAAGCAATCATGACACCGCACAGGGCGAAGCAGCAGTCCAATTGCCGCTACGTCCAAGAGGCTCTTGAATCTGGAAACATAAATGTGTGCCGAACAACGGCAATAAGGACAACACTTGCGCCCTATTCGAGACACGGCTTTAGTCTCGTTTCGAGGGACTTTAATTCAGGACCTGGGACACGAGTAGTGGCCACAGCGGGGGACCTCCTTGAATTTAAGATCGAACAATTTGGGGATTATTCGATGGCTCACTCAGGGTGTCGGGGGACCGAGAGCCAATGAAGCCTAAGCCTGCGGGAGGATCAAAATAGGCTTAGAAGAACCTACATACAATACTCCGAGCGTCGGCAAAGTCAAGCCCGGATTTTCAATGGGTGACAAAGTTATTTCAGCTTCGCGCGGTCGGCAGCCCATAACATCGAGCGCGAAGCTAAACCCATCGTCAGTGAGGCTTCCCGAGCTAATACAGCTGCCACGGAAGAATCGTCAGTTTGTAGCTGCTCGATTCCATCACTAATCCTTTGTATGCAAAGAGTGGTGGGCAGTGCAGGACTCGAACCTGCGACCTCCTGCCCGCCTCAGGATCGGCCTCCCGAAGGCCTTTGCAGATTGAAATGTGCGAACTTGATCCATGATTTTCATAACGGGTCGTTCCTTTCGGCTAGCCCCACGTGTGCGAGCAACTCTCGGAGAAAAGATCCGAAACAACTGAGGGGACTTTTTCGCAAGTCGCTGAGGTATTTCGCCACTCCGCCAAGGCCGCCGCGAGGTCAGAACTTGATCTCCACTACCATGTCTGATTCTTGGTTGGCGGGTACGTATTTCCAATTCTTAGCTGCTTTTAGCGCCGATTCCGCCAGAAGTGGATGACCACCGATATACTCCAGCCGGCGCACGGAACCGTCCGGTTTAATCCAAATCCTCAGCTTCACAGTTCCGTGCAGAGCCATCTTCTTTGCGATCTCGGGATATTGCGGATCTTCGCTGTGCACAATCTGGCGCGGCAGTTCACCGGCGTATACGGTGCCGGCCAGCAGTGCTATCCAAAAGACGATGTCCTTTATTTTCGTCAATGTTCTTGCATCCTAAAAGATCAGCCGCAATGCAAGCTGGATCAGTCTTGGGTCTCGCTCGCTCGTAACCAAGCCGAAGGAAGTGCCGTCCGAGAAATTTCCATCGGGGTTGAGGAATTGCGTGCGATTGAACAAGTTAAAGAATTCCGCCCGGAACTCTAGCTTCTTGCCCTCGGCAACCGGAATGTCCTTGTGCACGGCAAGATCAACTTCGGCAATACCCGGCCCGCAGCATACCGCGCGCGGCGCATTGCCAATTTGCCCCAGCGGCCCATTGGCAAAAGACGTCGGATCGAAGTAATACCCTCCCGAGGTTCTTGGATTGAGCAGACGAAGTGGCGCAATCATGTTCGGTTCTCCGGGAGCCTCGAAGTCGAAACTGCCCATCAATTCCAGGTCGCTGGAGGAGGTAATGCGGATCGGGAAGCCCGATTGCAGGGTGGTGATGCCCGATATTGCCCAGCCGTTTACCAAATAGCGGCTCCAGCTGGAAGCGGAAACGTCGGGTATCCGCCAGTATCCGCTGAGGACAAACCGGTTCCGCGCATCGAACAATGATAAAGACCGCGATTTTGCCGGGTTAAGCGGGTCGAGGGAGTCTTCGAAACTCGAAGCGTTGTCGATCGACTTGCTCCAAGTATAAGATGCCAACAATTGCAATCCGTGCACGAATCGCCGATTCAGTTCCGCTTGAAAGGAGTTGTAGGCAGAGTTTGCCATCGGCGTCATGGCGAACAGGCTGCTGAACACGGGCACACCGTCCGGCGGACAGCCCACACCCGTGGTTGGCTGGCACATGGGAGAAGAATACTGGCGCAGTCCCACCAGGGTAATGGGATTCGGGTTCGGCCCGGTTATGCTCGGTACCGAGCCGTATGGCAGATGCAGAGTCACTCCCGGGGGAATGGCGTTTGCCGGGATGTGGTAAGCGCTGTCCTCCCCGAATGGCCCGCAGGACATGCCAGGAATGTTGTTCAGGTCAAGGCACGTCTGTGCGTTTCCAAAGTTCTGGTCAAAGCTGGAGAGCAGCCGATGGCCTTGACTGCCCACATACCCGAACTGCAGCATCGTGTCTCTAGTCAATTCCCGCTGGATTGTCAGGTGGTACTGTTCCGAATACTGGTTTCGAAGGGTGGTTGGATAATCGCCAAACAGCTCGATCGGGCGGAAGCGCGCGAAATCCACCGGCGACCCTGGGCTAGGGCTCTCAATTCCATTGAACGGATTC
>JBAVZU010000407.1:0-42791 GCA_049588915.1 Candidatus Sulfotelmatobacter sp. | reverse complement strand
GTCAGCCCAGGAATGCCCAGCTTGTCGACGCACTTCGGATAGATGAAAGGATATTGCCCGGACTTGGTTAGGTCCGATTCCATATTGCCGATGTGGCAGGCGTTATCGCTCCAAGCGCCAAAAAACTCCGTGCGCAGCCCGACATTCAAAGTTAAGTTCTGAGTGGCTTTCCAGTCGTCCTGGGCAAATACTGCGGAGTTCTTCTGGCGGTAATTGTGGTTGTAAACACCGCCGCCTCCAAAGCTGAACTCCGGAGCGCCTTGCAGGAAATTTGCAAAATCACTCACCGTAGAATCGCCAAAATATAACTGGCCATTGAAGACTTGCGGGAATTGTTTATTCAGACTGACGGGGGTGAACTCGCCGCCAAAGCGCCAATTATGCTTTCCGCGCACCCAGCCCAAGGTCTCCACAAAATTAAAATTGTTCTGTGCCTGATACTGGTTGGCTTGCGGGGTGGGACCGAAATTTATATTCGAACTGACAAAAGTAAATTTGTAAATGCTGTCGGTAAGATTGTTGGTGGGTCGCGTGATTCCGGCCTGGCTGGCCGTGATGGGTGGAATGTTGATGTCGCTGTTATTAATTCGCACGAAGCCTAAACGGAAATCATTGACCAGCGTGGGCGAAAAGATGTGCGTCTCAGTAAGGGAGAAGACGCGATCTTTCACCGGAAGCAGGTAGGGGAAGTTAAGGTCACCGCTGCTGATGCTGCCGCCCAGAGAGGCTTGCAGGCCGCCGGCCCCGAAAGGCACGTCCGACTGAAAATTCTGGAAGAAGAAATCGACGGTGAGCTTGTCTTTCGAGTTGCGGAACTCGCGGTCCCACGTAGCGGTGAATTGGTTATCGGTATAGCTTCCTGGCTTGCTCGTGGTAAACGGAACGACCGTGCCGGCCGGGGTGCCGGCGGGAACGTTCGGCAACGGGTAAAGATACCCATTAGCGGCCGGGCCAAACTGATTGCTTTGAAAGCCAATCAAAGATGCGGCAACCGGATCAATGCTCGTAATTCCAAAGGCCGACTCGAGAGCGGCCTGACCGGCGGGTCCCCGATCCGCCGCAGGAATATAGGGAATGAGGGTGCTGATAATCGTTCCCGGGGAATCGCCGCTGCGCTGGCGGGTTCCCGAATAATTGAAGAAGAAGAAACCGAGTTTTCCGCCGGTACCGATCGGTCCTCCCAGGTCTCCACCGAAAATGTTCTGCTGGATTACCGGCCTCGATTCGCCCGCTTGATTGAGAAAATAATCGTTCGCATCCAATACAGTATTGCGGAAAAATTCGTAAGCCTCGCCGTGGAACGCATTCGTGCCCGTCTTCAGAATTGCGTTGATGTTGCCGCCTCCGTTCCGGCCCTGGGTTGCGTCATAGAGTGAGGTTTGCACTTTGAATTCCTGAATCACGGCAGGATTCGGCAGCGGAGTGGTAGTCAGCTCGGCGACGTTGTAGTCCGTCGCACTGATGCCTTCGATCTGGTAGTTGTTGTTGTCTTCGCGCTGGCCGTTTACTTCGATGCGCACGTTGCCGCGTCCTAATTGCGAAGCGGCATTTAATTCGCCCTGTGCGCCGCTCGATAGCGTGAGCAGTTGCTGAAAGTTCTGCGTCGCAAGAGGCAGGTTCTTGATGGTGCTCGATTCGATCGCTTGGCCGGTTGTGGCGTCCGTGGTATCTACTTGCTGCACTTCGGCTTGTACTTCGACTTGCTGCTGCACGGCCTGGGTCTTGAGCTTGGCAATGAGACGCGTGGTCTCCGTCACTCGCACGGCGATATCGCGGAATGTGGATTCGGCAAACCCGGCGGCGTGAACGCTCACCGTATATTGGCCTGCGGGCAAAAGCGGAGCTGTAAAAGTACCATCCGGGCCGGAAGTCACGCTACGTTCGAGCACACCTGTCTCCTGATTGGTGATTCGCACGTCGGCGTTGGCTACAAGAGCGCCGCTGGGATCTTGAATCGTACCCGTGATCGCGCCGGTCGCACCGCCTTGTGCGAAAGCCTGGGCGATAAATGACGCGGTAAGAAAACTAATCCAGATCAACCTGCGTAATAGCTTCGGCATTGCCTCTCCCTGGGTTCGGAAATAAAATTTTGATTTATTGCTGAATTGGCTGAGTGGCGAATAGACAAGCAGATCGGCAACACCAGAATGTGCGCAGCCAGTAGTGTGCATTCACACGCAGAAGTGGGCGGCGGGGCTGCAATCGTGATCGCTTGAGTCTTGCTTTCGCCATCGGATACACGTTCTCCGCAGAGTTGCCCTGAGCTCCGGGGATTGCGAAAGAATACTCAAAGAACGTGCAGTTGGCAATATTAATTCTTTGTATTAATTCTTTGTGCCAGAGCTTGCAGCCGCGGGTTTTGCTCCGAAGGGGGCCTAGGTGGATCAAACCCTAAGAACGGACCACACGGTTCCTGGGGAACCATCCCGGCTCGCGCAAGTGTTCGTCGCGAAATCCCCTGAGCCGGGCGCCCATCACTCCGCTTCGGCTCAAGTATCCAATGGCTTTGCCATGATCAGCGCGATCGACCACAGGCAGCCGTCCGATGTCGTAGCGCAACATCTTCGACGCGGCTTCAGAAACTAGCTCGTCAGGATGGGTGACGATCAGTTTGTTGCTGCCCGCCTCCAGAACGTCCATGGCGCCGGACGGATCTCTATCGAGAGCGCGCAGCAAGTCACCGCGAGTAATAATGCCGGAAAGTTTCCCCCCATCGTCGAGGATCAGAAGAGCCTCGTGGCGAGCGACGGCTGGCTCGTGTCTCGCAATGCGCGCCGCTAACGATCCAACCTTTGTGCCAGCGTTCACTGTGGGCAGATCGGTTTCCATGGTATCGGCCACGCGCGCCTGCGCGAGAATATCAGCTTCGTAATCCTGGTGAACGTGTAATCCCCGGCGCGCCAGTTTCTCCGTCATGATCGAACTGTGGGGCATCAAGAGCATGGCGACACCATCGGCGATAACGCTGACCAGCATGAGCGGCAGCACTGAGTTATAGTCGCGAGTAATTTCAAACGCGAAGATGATAAAGGTGAACGTGGCGCGTGAGGCTGCGCCGAATACCGCGCCCATAGCCACCAGCGCGAAGGCTCCGGGGGAAAGGTGTGCGCCCGGAACGAAGTAGTTCGACACCATTGCGAACATGCCGCCCATGGCCGCGCTCCACATAAAACAGGGCGCCAGCAATCCGCCGGAGGTGCCGGAACCCAGCGAGACAGCCAGGGCAGCCGCTTTAGCCAGCATCACGATCAGCAGAAGTTTCCAAGCCAGCGAACCGTTGAGAATATCGCCAATCGTGTCATAGCCAACCCCGAGCACGCGAGGAACGAAAAAGCCGATGATGCCCAATCCGAGTGCGCCGATTGCCGGCCACCAGACTTGGTCAAAGGGAAGTTTTTCGAATTGATCTTCCACCCAGTAGAGGATCTTGCTGAAGGCTACTGCAGCCAAGCCGCAAATCAAACCCAACACCAGATAAAACGGCAGCGCCCGAGGAATCGCGAAGTCCATGGGGTTCACCTGAAACATCGGCCCCAGACCTAAGAGCTGCATGTGGACGGCGGTCGCCAGGGTACTCGCTATCACCAGCGGAATGAAGGAGCGCGACTTGAATTCAAAAAGCAGCAACTCGATCGCCAGAATCACACCAGCAATTGGAGTATTGAACGTTGCCGACATACCCGCCGCCGCGCCGCACGCCAGCAAGACTTTGCGCTCCACAGCCGTGGTGTGGAAGGCCTGGCCCACCAGCGACCCGACCGCTCCGCCGGTTTGGATGATGGGGCCCTCCGCGCCGAATGGGCCTCCGGTGCCAATTGCAATCGCGGCTGAGAGCGGTTTCAAAATCGCTACTCGCGGAGCAATCCGGCTGCGATTGAATAGCACCGCTTCCATGGCCTCCGGAATGCCATGACCCTTAATCTTGGACGTTCCGTACTTGGCCATGATGCCCACGATAAGTCCGCCAATCACCGGCGTGACGATCACCATCCAACCTAGATGGTTATGTTGTGCGCTGGCGAAATCAGTTGACCACCGGTGGAAGAAGAAAAGATTGGTAAAAACGCCGATCAACTTATAGAGGGCGAACGCTATGATGCCTGCTACTAAACCGATTGCAGCCGATAAGAGCGAGATCAGAAGCATGCGGAATTCCGCAGGGGACAGCGAATCTTGTGCCCCCTTTCCGAAACTGGCGCTCGCAAGGACCGAATCCGGCGATGCTGGCGGTTTTGGAGTTTGGTCGTCGAGCCCGCTCATGGATGTCTGCTGTTCTTTCCTTTGTCGGATCCTTCGCCGGGCGAGATCTCCGAATGCTGCGGACGCGCGTCATTGTCGTCCCGCATGATTCGTCGAAGAGAAGCCACCAATTCAGGCCCGGAACTGCGTAGTTCATCGTGATGATGAATCGCGAGTTTCTCCAACACCTTCTGTCCCTTAGGAGTCAGTGCGAGAAGCACTTCTCGACGGTCATCATGGGCGCGGGCGCGGTAAACAAATCCGCGCGTCTCCAGGCGGTTTACCAGTTCGACGGCGCTGTGGTGGCGGATTTCCATGCGATTGGCCAATTCCCTGATTCGCGGCCGCACCCCGTTGGGCATGCCTTTGATCGCCAGCATCAACTGGTACTGAACCCGCGCCACCCCTGCCTTCTTCACGGCAGCTTCGCTGAAGTGCAGAAAGCGGCGGATCTGATAACGGAACTCCGCCAGAGCCTGATAGTCCGACAAGGTCAGTCTTTTCATGCCGCCGATTGTATCGTGGCGCGATCCACTCGCTTTCCATTATATCGTAACACGATATAACGACAATCGTGTCAACATTTGGTGCGTTCATGGAGCTGGCCTCTTTCCGTGTACTCCATTTAGAATCCTCTGTCCCGCTTGCAGGGAGTCGACAGGAGCCGATTCGCCTTGATCCCGCGCTATACACGCCCAGAGATGGGCCGAATCTGGAGTGATGAAAATCGCTTCCGCACCTGGCTGGCCGTGGAAGTGGCCGCGACCGAGACTTTGGCCGATGCGGGATTGGTTCCCAAGACGGCGGCCAAGGCCATCCGCGAGCGCGCGAATTTCAGCGTGGAGCGCATTCATGAGATCGAAGCGGAAGTGCGCCATGACGTAATTGCCTTTACCACAGCTGTCGCCGAGATCGTCGGTCCCGATTCGCGCTGGTTTCACTACGGCCTTACCTCCAATGACGTGGTCGACACTGCCCAGGCTTTGCTGGTGAAGCAGGCCTCGGCGCTCATTGCCCAGGATCTTGCACGTCTGGCCGAGGTTCTGGAACGCCGGGCTTGGGAATTCAAGGACACGCCCATGGTGGGACGCACGCACGGGATTCACGCGGAGCCCATCACGTTCGGCTTCAAATTGGCGAACTGGTATTCGGAGACGCAGAGAAATATCAGCCGCTTCGAGGCGGCCGCGGAAGACATGCGAGTAGGCAAGTTCTCGGGAGCCGTTGGAGTCTTCGCCCGCCTCACACCCGAAATCGAAGAAAAGATCTGTGCGCGGCTGGGGCTGAAGGCGGCAGCTGTGTCGTCGCAGGTGATCCAGCGCGATCGTCATGCGCATTATCTTGCGACCTTAGCCGTGATCGCATCGACGCTGGACAAGATCGCAACCGAAGTCCGGCACCTGCAGCGTACTGAAGTTCGAGAGGCGGAAGAGTTTTTCAGCGAAAAGCAAAAAGGATCCTCGGCGATGCCGCACAAGCGCAATCCGGTGACATCGGAACAGATCAGTGGACTGGCTCGAGTGGTGCGGAGCAATGCGCAAGCCGGATTTGAAAATGTTGCCCTGTGGCACGAACGCGATATTTCGCATTCCTCGGCCGAGCGGGTCATTCTGCCGGATTCCACCACGCTGATCGATTATTTGTTGAGCAAGACGGCGACCTTGATAGAAACCATGTTCGTGTACCCCAAGCGGATGCTCGCGAACCTCGAGAGCACGCACGGACTAATCTTCAGCGGTCAACTTCTGCTCGATCTGGTAGAACACGGAGTTTCTCGCGAAGAGGCCTACCATAGGGTCCAGACGCATGCCATGCGCGCGTGGAAAGAGGATTCGGATTTCCGCCAGTTGGTGCTAACCGATAAGGAAATCACAGCGAAGGTTCCGCGCAAACAGATCGAATATGCATTCGACCTGTCTCGACAACTGAAGAATATCGATAAGATCTTTGCACGCGTCTTTCCGAGCCCAACTTCAAGACGCAAGAACTCAGTGGCTCGCAAAGCGTCTTCACGCGCACGAAACCGTGGTTAACCGCAATCCCGCTCTCTTTGTATAACCCCGCTGAATAAATTAAGTTGCTGGCGGCCACGGATGAATCATGTCCGTGTAACGCGATGCATCTTCCTCTTATCGATAGGCATCGAAGGAATTAACCATGCGGTTAATTCGTAAAGTTTCGTAATTATTGGGTCGGAGGTGACCTATGACCACAGCTGAAAAGAGGAAGAATGGCTTGCTCAGAGCCTTCTGTGCGTTGCTAGCGACCGGGCTGATCAGTGCGACGCTCGTCACCCAGAGTGCAGCCGAAACGCGCAACGACGATCAGATTCAAAACACGCTAACCAAAAAGCTCACTGCGAAGAATTTCCGCGACGTGCGATCGAGTGTAGAAGGCGGCACTGTGACCCTGACTGGAACGGTGGATATCTACCAAAGCAAGCTGGACGCAGCCAAGCTGGCGCAAAAAGCCGCCAAAGGACAGAGGATACTTAACTCGATCATAGTCGCGGGGCCGAACGTCCCTGACGCGCAACTCGAGCAAAAACTGGCTCAGAAGCTGCGTTACGTGCGTGTTGGCTATGACAATATGTTCGATTACTTCGCGCTGAACGTGAAGGATGGCGTAGTCACGGTGGAGGGCCAGGATCTCACTGGCGTGGGCCGCGATGAGGCATTGGCGGACATCCAGAGAACGCCGGGCGTAAAGGATGTTATTGCGAACATCTCCCTGGAACCATTTTCACCGATGGATAATGGTCTGCGCCTGCGCGCGGCGCGTGCCCTCTATCGCGATTCCGTGCTGGGAAAGTACGCTCTGGATCCAGCACGGCCTATCCGCATCATCGTGGATAACGGGCACCTCACACTCTACGGATCTGTCGAGAATTCCATGGATAAGACCATCGCCGGAATCCGAGCCAACCAACTCTTCGGCGCTTTCACCGTGGAAAATAAATTGGTCGTAGATAACGATTCAGGCCAGCCCGGCATGTAATACCTCGGAGAGGTATGCTAAGAGGCGCGGCGAAAGCCGCGTCTTTTCTGTGTGGTCAGAGTCTGTTAATCAGTGACGCCACATAGCCCGCGCCGAACCCGTTATCGATATTCACCACGCTTACATTCGAAGCACAGGAGTTCAACATGCCGAGAAGTGCGGCAAGTCCCTCGAACGACGCCCCGTAACCAACGCTGGTTGGTACGGCAATCACTGGCACGCCGACGAGTCCCCCTACGACACTGGGAAGAGCGCCTTCCATGCCGGCACAGACAATCACGACGCGCGCCTTGGTCAGAGCCTCGCGATTGGCCAACAAACGGTGAATGCCTGCCACTCCAACATCGTAGAAGTGCTCCACTGTATTGCCCATCAATTCTGCGGTTACAACAGCTTCTTCGGCCACTGCAATGTCGCTGGTTCCCGCCGAAACTACCGCGATGGTTCCTTTGCCATAGATGTGCGGATCCTGCTTCAGCACGATTGTTCGCGCCAGTTCGCGATATTCCGCCGCGGACACTTTTTTTCTTACGGCGGCAAACTGTTTTTTATCGGCGCGTGTGGCCAACACGTTGCCACCGTGTTTCGCAAGCCGATCGAAAATTCCTGCGACCTGCAACGGCGTCTTTCCTTGCCCGAAAATAACTTCGGGCATGCCCGCGCGCAAGCTGCGATGATGGTCGACCTTGGCGAACCCAAGATCTTCGAATGGCAAATGGCGAAGTCGCTCCACGGCTTCATCGGAGGAGATTTTGCCCTGCCGTACTTGCTCAAACAGTCTTCGGATGGATTCGGCGTTCACGAGAGTTTTGAGATAAGCGAGTCTTAGATTAGCATTCGCGGCCCATCACGGTGCCATTCTCAAGCGGACTCCCCTACCTCGTGCGGCTCACCCCGAACTTATGTCGCGGAAGGAATGCCCGGCCTTGTGACCGGGTGTTAAGTTTTTGTGGCGGAGCGGACTTTTGCGATCACGGCAGTGCAGATTTTCCGGGCGACACCCGGCTGGTCCAGATGCGCCAGGAACAGGCGGCGGAGGCTGCTTGGCGGAACTTTACCGGCAAGATAGATATCGTAGATCTCACTGCCCAGGCGGTATCCCCAGTCTTGCGCCGTCGCCTCCAATGTCGCTGCATCGGCGCGAATGGCCGCCTGTGCGGCCTTTTCAACTGCCGATCGAGACAACATGGAAGCTTCCGATGCCGGCGCGGGCCGCGAGGGATAGAGCACTCGCGAACCAAAGTAGGCCACGGTACTCTCAATCACCCGTGTGTAGAAAGCGTCGGAAGCTGCAGTACTCCGCTGGCCGCCCGTTTCGTTTGCGCCATTTCCGTTCAGGCGCTGAGGCAATCCCCGGCACGCATGATGAAGAAATCGGGCGGCGTCCTCGGCCGCGTGAACTAGTTGAAATTCACGAACATAGAAGGCATTGACCTCGGGAAAATAGGCGCTGCCGCGTTCGTCTACATTCGCCAGCATGTTCTTAAGCTGTTGCTCGCCAATTGCCTTGCGAGTGAGCAGTCGGCGCAGCGTCGCAAGTGACGAGTTGCCGTGAACTTCGGGCAACATGTCGATCAGAAACTTTGGTTGCGTCCCGTTGTGCGGCGAATAGCGATTGATCTCCAGAAAGCTCGCCAAGCTGTCGATCAGGTTGTAGATCGTGGGCGCGAAATCTGGACCGGTGTCGCATCGGCTCCATTGATCGAGAAACAGGCGATAGCTTTCATACTTCTCGAGAGGCGTGGCGTTAAACACGCACAAGACGTCCTCGTTGACGCGTACGGCTTCGACCTTGTCGACGCGCTCTCCCGCCGCGCGCCAATAGAGCGCATCGATGTTTTGTAGCACTGTGAGGATTTTGGTGGCGGGCATTGTCTTTTGCAGTACGCGAGGGAGGTGCTCGGGAGCGAGATGCGATTCGCCGAACAATACGAAGACCACTGCATCAGGATGGCTATCTCGAATCTCGGCGATCTTCGCGGCAGCATGACGATCACGCGCTCCGATTTTTCGCAAACTTTCGCGCGGCATGCAGTCAAGCCCGTAGATGGCCTCCCCATGATCCCGCGCCGCTACCAGTAGCTCGTAAAATGGAGTCCAATCGTAACCCCAATCCAGATCGAAGCGGATGCGCTGCCGTAACTCGGCATCATCAATTTCGCGGCGCCACCATTCATCCAAAATGTGTTGATCGCGAGCGAAGATAGTTTCCACTCCAACCACAACTGGCCGGTCGCCCGCCAGAGCCCGCTGCTCGATGAGTGATGCGGCATAGCGCTGAGCGGCGGGAAGAGCGTGGTAATCCCCGATCAAGACGACGTCGGCTGCCTGCAGAACGCTCTGAAATTGCCGGCTGTCCAGCAGAGAATCGTAGTGGTTGAAAGCCTGGGTAAACTCGCGAAGGTATTTGCGGCGGCTGTGGGAGTCCTGGGCGCGGATTTCGCGCTCCACTCCGGCCAGCGCATGCCGTTCCGCTACGCTGCGCCGAGTCCGCAGATTGGCCGTTGATGCCATAAGACTGCTTTAGCTCTTAGCTCCGATCTCTTGGCTTCTAGCTCCTCACCTTGACTTCTTCTTCCGCCACTCCCTATGCTCCAAAGTCGGGCTAATGTCTATCGCCTCGCCGGAGAAGCCTTGCCTAATTTTCCCCCACAGAACTTGACCGTCGCGACTACCGGCGCCAGCGGATCGGTATTCCTCAAGCAGCTTTTGCTGGCGGTCGAACGCGATGCGCGAGTTCAGACGGTAAACTTCATCGCATCAGACTCCGGCTTGCGCGTCCTGGCCGAAGAGCTGGGCATCCAGGGACGGTCCAATCTTCTCGACCAACTTCTCGACGCCAAAAACCGTTCGCAATCGTCTTCCAAGATCAAAGAACAATCGAATGCCGATATCGGAGCCAACGTGGCCAGCGGTTCTTATCCCGCCGATGCCATGGTGGTGCTCCCATGCAGCGTGGGGACGCTCGCCCGCATCGCGAACGGCGTCGCATCGCACTTGATCGAGCGTGCTGCCGACGTTTGCCTCAAGGAGAAACGGCCCTTGGTCTTATGCGTTCGCGAAACACCGCTCAACAAAATCCACATTCGGAACATGTACAGGGCCGCCGATGCCGGAGCGACCATTTTTCCGCTCATTCCCGCCTTCTATTACCAGCCGGCAAGCTTAGATGACTTGGCGCGCGAGTTTGCCTATCGCGTGCTGGCCCATCTGGGCCTCTCCCAGCCCGATGCTTTCTGCTGGAAGGGCTGACTTATCAGCGGCTTAGCTGCCTACAGACAAATACGCCCCGTCCTAAAGCAAGATCGGCTTTGCAGTCGGGAGCTTAAGTGTAGAGAGCCTTAGGAGTCGGTCCCAGATACCCAGCGGCCATGTACAAGAGAGGGAAATCTCGCTTCAACCCGGTTTATTCCCAGAATTCCAGCGCGACATTTCGGCTCACTAGCGTAGAATTCGGCAAATTCCCAGGCAGGTGATTCATGAGTTCCAGCGTTCAACGAGCTAAGGCAACCTCGGCGACAGCCTTTTGTGTTCTGCGCCGAGGATCTGTGATGTCGGTTTACATTGCGCTTCTAGTACTGTCGGCAGCAGCCGCGGCAAACGATCACAATCCCTTTGCGGGCGATCCCAAAGCTGCCAAGGCTGGAGAGTCTGAGTTTCGCATCAATTGCGCCCTCTGCCACGGACTTGGAGCCCGCGGCGGCGGCCGCGGCCCCGACTTGACGCGGGCCCAGAAGAAGCACGCGCACTCCGACGCGGAGTTATTTCAGATCATCGCCAACGGAATTCCGGGTACCGCAATGCCGGCCAACGGAACCAACGGACAGGGCGTGGGCATGATGGACGAAGAGATGTGGCAGATCATCACTTACATACACAGCGTGGAGGTGAAGGCGCCGGAGAAACCGATTGGAAGTCCCGCGCATGGCAAGGATCTGTTCTATGGCGACGCGAGTTGCTCGCTGTGCCACATGGTGGAGGGTAAAGGCGGACGTGTAGGGCCTGATCTCACGGCCGTGGGAGGATCGCGCACGCGAGCGGCGATCATCGATTCCGTGCGCAATCCAAGCCGGCGCCTGGCCTGGGGATTGACCGAGGCGACGAAAGAGTTTCCCCAGGAATACGAGACCATCACCGTCGTAACCGCCGACGGAAAGGAAATCAAAGGCGTGGCCTTGAACGAGGACAACTTCAGCGTGCAGATGATGGACACGACCGAGAAAATTTATCTGCTCGAAAAAGACAAACTGCGTTCCTTTCAGAAGAGTCGCGAATCGATCATGCCTACCTACACCCGTGACATTTTGAACGATAAAGATCTCGATGACATTGTCGCCTTCCTAATCAGCGTGGGGGCGAAATGAGAAGGAGGAACAGTTTTGGAAGCGTGTGGATTTCGTGCCTTACCCTCGTCTTCTTCAGCATGCCTATCCACTCACAGGTCACATTCGATCGACTCGTAAATTCCGGCAAGGAACCGCAGAATTGGATGACCTATTCCGGTGATTATTCCGGCCGGCGCTTCAGCCTGCTCGATCAGGTCACGGATGCGAACGTGCACTCTCTGGCGGCGAAGTGGGTATACCAGACTGGCGCAACCGGCAAACTGGAGACTACACCCCTGGTAGTGGACGGAATCCTCTACGCCACGGGGCAAGATGACCGCGCCTTTGCCCTGGACGCGCGCACGGGCAGGCCGATCTGGCTCTATCAGCCCGCGTTGCCGGGGGACATTCGTCCCTGCTGCGGCCGTGTGAATCGGGGAGTGGCGATTCTGGGCGATAAAGTTTTTCTGGGAACTCTCGATGCCCATGTGATCGCGCTCGATACAAAAACCGGCAACGTGATCTGGGACATTGTTGCAGCCGATTATCAAAAGGGATACAGCTTCACCGTCGCGCCACTGGCCGTGAAGAATCTGGTCGTGATTGGCGTCTCCGGAGGCGAATACGGAGTGCGCGGATTCATCGATGCCTACGACGCTACTACCGGTGAACGCAAATGGCGCTTCTACACCGTGCCGGGGCCGAACGAGCCCGGTCATGAAACCTGGGAAGGCGATTCGTGGAAGGTTGGCGGAGCTCCGGCATGGAATACAGGAACTTATGATCCGACGACCAATCAGATTTTCTGGCCGACAGGTAATCCCGCACCATCGAATCGCGGCGAAGGTCGCGCCGGGGACAATCTCTATAGCAATTCACTTCTGGCTCTGAATGCCGACACCGGGAAGATGAACTGGTATTTCCAGTTCACCAAACATGACGAGCATGACTGGGATGCGACCCAGATTCCGGTGATGATCGATGCGGCCGGAAAACATCTGATCGCGCAGGCCAACCGCAACGGGTTTTTCTACGTGCTCGATCGCGCGACCGGAAAACTGATTTCCGCGAACGCCTATGGCAAAACTACATGGAGCGACAGCAAGGATGCTGATGGACGCCCGGTGGCGAAGAAAGAAGCTTCTCCTACGCTCGAAGGTCACACCGTCTGTCCCGGAGCTCTCGGGACAACGAACTTTATGGCTCCGGCGTTCAATCAGCAGAGTGGGCTGTTCTACGTCACCACTCGCGACCAGTGCGACATTTTCAGCACCGCTCCGCAGCCCTATGAAGCCGGTCACGCGTTCTACGGCAGCGCATATTTTCCGTCGGAAGACGCAGAACCCTATCGCGGATTTCTAAAGGCGATCGACCCTGCGACGGGAGAAGTCAAGTGGACCTTTGAACACACCTCACCAACCTGGTCGGGCGTCCTCTCTACCGCCGGTGGCTTGGTGTTCACGGGCGATGCTGAAGGCAACTTCGAGGCTCTCGATGCGGCCTCGGGCAAAGTTTTGTGGCACTTCCAGATGGGCGGCGCGGTCTACGCTGCCCCCATGGCCTTCGCGGTGGATGGAAAAGAATACTTGGTGATCGCCGCTGGAAGCGCAGTCTATGCCTTCGGCTTGCCCCAGTAAACCGAATATCAGAAAGCGATCGGAAAGCGCTCAGAACTTGACAATGATTCCGCTAGAGACTCGCAGATTTCTCTGATGAGTCGAGAGACCTGTGAACACGCCGGTGGGAAAAACGCTGCCATAGAATTTGTTGAAGTTGTGGGTGGTCTCCATGTCGTCTAACTGCGCCAGCCGAATAGAGAAATGCCGGGCCACTCTGCAGTCGGCGCCTCCTCCGAGCGCTACCGCGACGTCAGTGTAAGCCGTCGCGACGGAAGACAGCGGCCGCGACACGCCGGAGATGGTGCTCGCACTGAGGCTGACTCGGTCAACCCCGACCAACGCATGTATGAACAGCGATACTCTCGAATTGTTCCTGAACGACGCCACGGGCCCAGCCAGAAAGGTATAGCCGGTACCCTTGGGTAGCCCGGAAAGTAAGACGCCACGAGCTGCGGTGATTTGTGATCCATCGTGGCCGCTAAAGTCCGCGGCAATTCCGAGCCAATGACTAGCGTTGTACTGCCCCTGCGCGTTCCAACCTCCAAAGTTCGATGCGACGGCAAAAGGGCTGTTCGGTTCGCGCAGAGAAATATCCAAAACGGAATTCGTGAGTCCACCGTTATCCCTATGGAGGAGCGAGTACCCGCCAAAAACTTGTACCTTGGGAGCAGAGTCTTGAGCTTCTAAAAATGAAGTACACAGGGCGATCAGAACAATCGCGGCGACGAGCAAACGAGTCATTTCAATATTTCTCCATAAGAAAGCGCACACGGAAGTTCGCATTCAGCAATCAGCATGGTTCTGCACGTGGCTTCGGTCTAGTCTTGTTATCACGAATAAGAACGCGGGTACACGCAAGCGGGTTGCAGGTGGACACGTAAATGTAAGTAAAGGTCAGTAAGCCCTTAATTATAGCGTGGGAACACTTGCCCGGTTATTGTTCGCCTTAATGTTCTGATCGAGAGCAAACCAGACTTCCGCCCAAGCCCAGGGAAATCTGCCGCAAAATAATTTCTGAATTTCATCCAGAAAACTACGCCAAAAAGAGACAAAGCTTTGACTACCGCGTGACAACAGCCCATCCGCCTGCACGCTACTCTGCCTTACACCGTGACTCGAAGACAAGCAGAGCACGCGATGAAAGAGAGGAAATCATGAAGCAACTCACGGAAATTCTGGAACGCGCCGCGAACCGGCGCTCATTCCTCAAGAGCAGCATGGTCGCCGGAGCAGTGACCGCAGGAGCTGGCGTCCTGGGCAGCGGGCTAACCGCATTTGCGCAAGAACCCAGCTATTCCAAAATTACCAAGGGAGACATTGCGATCCTTCGATTCCTTGCGGCTGCGGAATTGATCGAGTCTGACCTTTGGACACAGTACGCCGAACTCGGTGGTATCGGAAAACTTCCACCCATTGAGGTGAACCCGAACGAAAAGTTGAACCCCTATCAGGTCGCGCTGTCGAACCTCGATTCCGATGGCCCGCAATATATCTCGAGCAACACGCTGGATGAAGTGAGTCATGCTGCATTCCTCAATGCTTATCTCGAGTCGATAGGCGCCCAGCCGGTCAATTTCACAGCGTTCGAAACTCTGCCGGGAAGCACAGCCAAAGGGTCGTCCGGTAAGCTGCGTCTCACGAATCTGATGAATCTCAACGTCGACACCAGTTGGTACGTTCGCTACCGCAGTGCCACGAACCCGGATTTGGGCGCAACCTTTCCTCAGGCAATCACCCTCAACGGAGTCACCGCGATTCCCAGAACCAACGCCGATTACGTTGGCGAGTCCAATGCCAATTTTGCGGGCAACGATCACATTCAGGCGATCGCGAATGTGGCCGCCTTCCACTTCGGACAAATTGAGCAGGGCGGCACTAGCCTCTATGCAGCCATGAGTCAGAAAGTGACGAATGCCGAGGTGCTCGAAATCACGCTTGGCATTGGCGGAGATGAGATCGCGCACTTCCTGGAGTGGGTCGACTTTGCGGGCAATGGTGTGCAGACCCCGGTGGCGCCGTTTAGGGACAGCATCAGCGGCCTCAAATTTCCCAATTTCTTCAGCCCACTCAATCCACTCATTCAACCCAGCCTGATCTTCCCCGTTCCCGTGGAGTTCAGGCCTAACCTTCCGCATGTTTCGATGATTCGTCCACTGACCGATAAACTTGCGGGCGCGGTGGCTGCAGCCAATGGCTTCGTCGCCAGTGGACTATTCATCGGTCAGTCGCCCGAGTTCTTCAGCACTCTAAACGCCCTGGCTGAAGCTGCGGACGCGGCACAACGCGGCTTTTAGGTTTTTGGCGCCATCGCGTCGGAATCTTCGGGGGAGGGTTCTTGACGCGGCTCGCCGCTGTGGGCGCTGTTGATTAATCCATCGGTCGCAGCGCCCATTCTCCCTAATGTTCGACTTCTTTATTGAATCGAGGAACAACGATGTTTGAAGGATTGTTTCAACCCATGCATTTATTGATCGTCGCAGGTATCGCACTGCTGGTTTTCGGTCCCAAGAAATTGCCTGAGCTCGGAAAAGGAATGGGCGAAGGCATTCGCGGCTTCAAAACCGCTATGCAGGGACAAGGAAAGGAAGAGCCGGCGGCATTGCCGGCTACTAAGACAACACCAGAGGAGAAAGTGTGAGTCTATCGGAAGTGTTTTCCTGGACTTGTTGGCCTGGTATGTGGGGCGCAAAGTACCCGGCAGGGGCTAGAAGGTGCCATTGACGGGCGCTTTGAAGGTGTGGGAAGATGCGCGGGCGAATGTCTTTACGAGGCCACATTCCCGCGCTGGATGGAATTCGCGGACTCGCGATTTTGATGGTGCTTGGCTGGCACGGCTTTTTTGAAATGTTCGCGGTTCAGCCTGCCGGTTCGCGTTTTTATCTGCTTGGCCGTTCCGGTTTGTTCCTGTGGAGCGGCGTGGATTTGTTCTTCGTGCTCTCCGGTTTTCTGATCTGCGGAATTCTGCTCGATGTGTCCGGATCGCCCTCGTACTTCCGAACTTTTTACTTGCGCCGCGCCTATCGCATCCTGCCGCTCTACTTCGCTCTCTTAGCCTTTGCTTCGCTGGCAGCGCTCTGTTATTACGGATTACCGAAGCCCGAGTGGCTCAGTCCGTACGTGGGATCGATTTACTATCCCGTGTTTTTGCAGAATGTCTGGATGGCGGTGCATGGAAAGTTCGGTTCGCTTCTGCTAGCTCCCACTTGGTCGCTCGCCGTCGAGGAGCAGTTCTATCTCACGTTACCGCTGATCATTTATTTCGTCAGTCGCCGCAGCCTGACGCGCATTTTGCTGGCGACGATCGCGATTGCACCCTTGCTTCGAATCTTTGCCCGTGCCCACTTTCCCGATGGAAAAATCGCCGCTTACGTTCTCATGCCGTGCCGCGCCGATGCGCTGGCAATGGGTGCGCTGGCCGCTCTCGCCGTGCGGTCACCAGAAGCATGGAAGCGATTGACGGAATATAAATTGTGGATTTTCGCGGGGATTGGCGTCATTGGTGCAGTTCTAATCGCAATTCTTCACAGCGGATACGAGGTCTACACCAAGAAACTTTTCGGCCTTGAGTATTCGCTGCTCGATGTTTTCTATCTGCTGATTTTATTAAGCGCGCTGCTCAGTCCACAGGTCGGAAGCGCTCTCTCGGCGCGCTGGCTACGCTATCTGGGAAGCATTGCTTATGGAACCTATCTCATCCAAGGCCTGATCACATATCTGCGGGATGCCTTCACTGGCGATTCATCGCAGCATCCCGGCGCGAGAATCATCCTCGTCTCCGTGATTGCGATTCTGCTTTCGGTTGGACTGGCATCGCTGAGTTGGAATTACTTCGAAAGGCCTCTCGTGCGGCGCGGCCATCGCGTCGCGTACTAGGGCCGGTTCATGTACCAGTGCAAAAATAAAAGCAGGCAGAGCAGCAGAACGATAATGATGCCGAGGTGTTCCCTGATGAGTTTCAGACGCCCCATAAAACGGTGCGCCATGATGCCACACTCGCCTAATTCACTTCAATGGCTCTCTCCTCGAAATTATTGGGGATGAGGTCCTATCTGGCGAAGTTCGCCTGCATGTTTTACGTTGCCGAAAGCTCCCTCGGTGGAGTCGGGCCGCTGACAGGCTAGATTTCTGCAGCACGAGAAAGATGACTCTGGGCGTCTCGGCGCAGTCTCTTATCTCCTCTACCAACGACGCTGAAACCGTTTTGTTGATTCCAAGAAAGTTGTTGTGCTAGTCTGCTGTTACACCGGAAAGGAGGTGGTCGAATGACAAGTTCTGATTGTAGTGGCACGTGTGGGAGTCTAAGACCAGGTGAGGTGGCTGAGACTTAGAGCTGGTTGCTCTAAGCGGGGCTCTGGACGCCGATTTTCAAGCGACGCCTGAGCTACAGCCCGCACACTAGCCGGTGAGTATGGATGAACGCATCGCGCTGGTCGCGCGAAGGCTTTATCCTTGGGGCTTCGGCCTCGACCCGGGAGTTGCCGTGAGAGCCCACGTAGAGTGACCACCTCTTGGTCAATCCCAAACAGTCCACCGGACGGCCCGCAGGTTTAACCTCCTGCGGGCCGTTTGTACTTATCGAGCCTGCTTTCGTGTGTTCGTAATCGTCGGCCCGCTTTGAGCCCAACCGACGAAACCGCGCTTTCTACCCCCTCCAGTTGAACTTCTCCAGTCGAACCTCGACGGTCAGCGAAAAGAAACCAACCCCGGAAGCTCATAAAGAATCTAAGGCGAAAATAGTAGAGACTTCATCTCCGATCCCTATTTTTCTCTTAAGGTGCGTGAGCAATGAAAAACGATGGGACGCCAAAAACACCACCGCATACGGATGAGGATTCAGATAAACCGGCTGGCAACGGGAGAGACCGAGGAGTAACCCGACGCTCCTTTCTGACGCGGCTCAGCGCGAGCGGGATTGCGGTTTCGACTGTTCCTCTACTCGGGAGAATTTCCGCGGCCCAGGTCGAGACTTCACCGGCCCCGCCGGGGACGGCGGTGGGAGATGCTCCGCCGGTGGCGATGGTGCTCAACGTCAACGGCCGCGACTACCATCTCAAATTGGAGCCGCGCGTGGCGCTTCTGGATGCTCTGCGCGAACACCTTCAATTATTTGGAACGAAAAAAGGTTGCGATCAGGGCCAGTGCGGAGCGTGCACCGTACACGTCAATGGACGACGCGTGAACTCGTGCCTCACTTTCGCCATCATGCACCAGGGCGACAAGATCACCACAGTCGAAGGCCTGGCGGTGAACGACGAATTGCATCCGGTGCAGGCGGCGTTTCTGGAGCATGACGGCTTCCAGTGCGGATATTGCACCTCCGGCCAGATCATGTCAGCGGCGGCGTTGCTGAAGGAGCCTTGTGGCCCCAACGATGATGACGTCCGGGAATGCATGAGCGGCAACATCTGCCGCTGTGGCGCTTACCCCAACATTGTTGCGGCGGTTCAGCAGGCGCGGAAACGGGCATAGCCTCAACCCGCACTCGTAACTCTAGGAGCACGAATCATGCAGGCGTTCCACTACGAAAAAGTTCATGACGTTCAAGCAGCCTTGACCTCTGCTGCGAACCCACACGCCAAGTTTGTTGCCGGAGGCACCACGCTGATTGACTTGATGAAGCTTAACGTGGAACGCCCAACCACCCTGGTGGATATCAACCTCCTGGCGCTCGACAAGATCGAGAAGATGCCGGGAGGTGGATTGAGAATTGGTGCGATGGTGCGCAACAGCGATCTGGCGCACGATGCGGGCGTGCAACGCGACTACCCTGTACTTTCGCAGGCTTTGCTCTCCGGTGCTTCTCCGCAGCTTCGCAACATGGCGACGACGGGGGGGAATCTGCTCCAGCGCACGCGGTGCTACTACTTTCGCGACACTCCGTACGCCTGCAATAAACGCAACCCCGGCGCCGGATGCGCGGCCCTGGACGGATACAACCGCATCCATGCGATTCTCGGCACGAGTGAACACTGTATCGCCACCCATCCTTCGGACATGGCTGTCGCGATGATGGCGCTGGAGGCTGTCGTGCACATTCGCGGGTCCAAGGGAGAACGGGCGGTTCCCTTGAATGATTTTTATTTCGTTCCCGGCAATACTCCGAATCGAGAAAATGTGCTGACCGCAGGTGAGCTGATCACGCACGTGACTTTGCCCGCTCTTGCTTCAGGAACCAACTCTTATTACATCAAGCGCCGGGATCGAGCCTCTTACGAATTCGCTTTGGCCTCGGCGGCGGTGGTGGCGCAGATGCAAGGCACCCGAATGCAGCACGTAAGAATTGCTTTGGGCGGCGTGGGGACCAAGCCGTGGCGATCGATTGACGCCGAGAAGGTGCTTGAGGGACAAGAGGCAAGCGAAGCGAACTTCAGGGCCGCGGCTGACGCGGCTTTACGTGACGCCAAGCCGCTGCGCGACAACGCGTTCAAAGTGGAACTGGCAAAGCGAACTTTGCAGCGCGCCCTGAAGGTAGTGACGAAGTCCGCATAGGTTCCAGCAGAAACAAGCGAGGAATACGAGAATGAGTTCACTGATTGGCCAGCCGGTAACGCGCATCGACGGAAAGCTGAAAGTCACAGGGCGAGCCACGTACGCGGTGGATCACCCCATTGAAAACGTCGCCTATGGCGTGGCGGTGGCGAGCACCATCGGCAATGGACGGATTAAAACAATCAATTCTGCGGAAGCGGAGAAAATGCCCGGCGTGCTTGCGATCCTGCATCACGGAAACATCGAAAAGATGTATCACCCTGCGGGAAATTTGGAGGAGTCCAGCCGGCCGGGTGAGAGCCGTCCGCCGTTTGAAGATGAAAATATTTATTATTACGGCCAATTTGTCGCGCTGGTGATCGCAAATACTTTTGAGCAGGCGCAGGATGCAGCCTCTCATGTCTATGTCGAATACGATGCGAAGCCGCCCGAAATGCGATTGGATGCGGCCGCCCGATCGCCCATGGGCGGGGGTGATGCTTCTGACAAAGGTCAGGCGGGATCTACGAAGTATGCTCGCGGCCAGGCAGATTCGGCATTCGATCAAGCTGAAATTAAGCTGGATGGAACTTACGTGACACCGGTCGAGACTCACAATCCCATGGAGTTGCATGCAACGATTGCCAAGTGGGATGAAGAACAAAACAAGATTACTTTGTACGAGACGACGCAGGGAGTGGTGAATCACCACAACGTTGCCTCGCAAGTTCTGGGAATGCCGCTGGAATCGATCGAAGTGATTTCTCCTTTTGTCGGCTCTGGCTTTGGCAGCAAGCTGTTCCCTTGGCCGCATTCGTGGCTGGCCGCAGCGGGAGCGCGCCGGGTGAAGAGGCCTGTGAAGCTGGTGGTGCCGCGGCCTCTGATGTTCACTACAGTGGGTCATCGTCCGACTATCCAACAGCGCGTTCGCATTGGCGCGAGCACGGATGGAAAATTGCTCTCCCTCAGAAACGACATTTTCCAGAGCACGTCCAAAGTGGATAAATTTCTGGAAGATTGTGTGGACCCGACCGCCATGCTCTACAGTTGCCCGAACGTGGCGGCGGAGCAGCGGGAAGTTGAGCTAAACACGGGCACCCCCACCCCAATGCGCGGCCCGGGCAGGGTTCCGGCGCTTTTTGCGTTGGAATCGGCGATGGATGAACTGGCGGTGAAGCTCAACATGGACCCGCTCGAAGTCCGCCTTCGCAACTACGCGGAGAAAGATGAAGGCGCAAACCTGCCATGGTCGAGGAAACACCTGCGCGAAGCCTACCAGATGGGCGCCGAGCGATTTGGCTGGAGCAAGCGCAATCCGAAGGTCGGGTCGATGACTAAGGACGGAGAGATTCTTGGCTGGGGGATGGCCACGTGCACTTGGCCCGCGCATCAGCGAGCTGCAGAGGTTCGAGTTCGCCTGCTCGCCGACGGAACAGCGCGCGCGTCCTGCGCCACGCAAGACATCGGCACAGGAACCTACACGGTGTTCGCGGAAGTTGTTTCCGACAAAACCGGTATACCGCTCGAAAAAATACAAGTGAGATTGGGTGACAGTTCTCTGCCGCCGGGACCCACGTCGGGAGGTTCCTCGGCAACCGCAACCGTGATTCCAGCGATTATTAAAGCGACGGAAAATGCGGTGCAGGCGGTATTGAAGGCCGCTGCCGGAACGCCGAATTCTCCGTTTCAGAAAGCTGACCCGAAAACGTTGAAGATGACCAACGGAAGAGTGCATGCGCAGGATCAGTCGCCCGATTCTGGCGTCCCGTTCCAGCAAATTCTCACCACAGCGAAGCTAGCCGGATTGGATGGACATGCGAAAACTGACTCCACTCCAGAGCAAAAAAAATATTCGTTCCATTCTTTTGGTGCGCATTTTTGCGAAGTCTCCTACGATCCGGAAATCGTGCGTCTGCGAGTGACTCGTTGGGTCACGGTCATTGACGGCGGCCGAATGATCAATGAAAAGACCGCGCTCAATCAAATCATGGGATCAGTCACCATGGGCATCGGCATGGGGATGCTGGAGGCCACGGTCTACGACCAGCGCGATGGACATCCCATCAACAACAATTTTGCCGATTACCTCGTCGCCGTGAATGCAGATGTCCCGAACATCGAATGCATGTTTGTCGACTATCCCGACACGTTGCTGAATGAGTATGGCGCAAGAGGGATCGGTGAGATCGGGCTTACGGGCTGCGCCTCTGCACTCACCCATGCCACCTATCACGCCACCGGCGTGCGCGTTCGCGAGCTGCCCATTCGAATTGAAAAGCTCATGGCGCGTACGTAAGAGCCCAAAGCTTCGTTAAGAAAGTTCCGGAAGAAAGTTCCGGAAGAAAGTTCCGGAAGAAAGCTCACACAGTGAGCAATCGCAACCCCATTGACAGAGCGCCGATGGCCAACTCCGTGGTGGAGAGTTCTCCTACATGCATGGCGAGCATGCGGCGGAATAAATTCGGATCGGAACCGAACGCTCGCATCGTTCGCTGCCGGAGCAGAATATTCCAGTCGAGCATGAGCATGAGGCGCGCCATGAATGCGGGGCGTTTGGCCAGTGCCCGATGTTCTTGCTGATAACGTCGCAAATTCCCATCTTTGAAACAGTCTGCCAGGGCTGCTGCCTGACGAAAGCTCAGACACAAGCCTTCGCCTGTTATGCAGTCGACAGCGCCCGAGGCGTCGCCGAGTAATGCCACATTATCCCGGTAGACTTTTCGCAACTTGCGCGTTGATGAAGTTGCACCCCGTTCCATAGATGTCTGTTCCACCCCGCTTAGTCGCGAAGCGATCTCCGGAAAAGTAGTCATAGCACTGTCCAAACGCAAATGCGGATCGTGCGAAACCAATGCAACACAGATTTCGTCCGCCGCGACGGGGGTCACATAGATCTGGCACTTCGGTCCCCAATGGATTTCCATGCAGTCGCTCCACGGACGAACTCGATAATGGCGACGAAACGCGAAGCGAGTCCGATTTGAGGTATAGCGATCAAGGCCCGTCCATCGCCGCACCAGCGAGTGCCCGCCATCCGCACCCACAATCCAGCGGGAACGTACCATTCGCTCACCCAGTCGCACACCTTGCGGATGTATGCCGGTCACCGGAGCTTGCCACAACAACGTCACGCCAGCTGCTTCCGCATTCTCAACCATGATCTGGTGCAATACGGTGCGGCGTATGCCAAGGCCGAGCCCTCCGGGAAAATTCGCATCCGCGCTCAATCCGCCGCTGACGAACCGTATTCCTCGAAAAGGATGGGAACTTTCTGCCGGAACTTCAATCCCTAACTCCGCCAACGCAGCCCGGCCGTCGGGCAGCAGACCTTCGCCGCACGGTTTATCGATCGGAGGTCGCGCGCCATCCGCCAGTACCACATCGAAACCACGTTGGCGCGCCGCAATCGCGGCTGCCAATCCAGCAGGGCCTCCGCCGATTACGAAAACGTCCGTTGTCCTTACCATCGAATCAAAACTCTCCACGACCACATAATTGGATTCAATTTTCCAGGAAAAAGCTGAAATTCATCTCAAGCAGGCGGAGCAGCTTGACGCAATGCGGATTCACATAATCGGCATGAGCATCTGTGAGCACTGGGTGCGCGATTGGCATATTTTGAAAAACGAATCATCGCAGCGCTTGACCAAAGCTGTACTTGAATCGCAAAAAACCGGCGGCATTAACGCTTTGCGGGCGCCTCTGTCAGTATCCTTCGTCTGATGCGGCCTCTGGAAGCTCCGGTTGCCCATCCCGCGAAGGCGACGCCAGCGTCTTTGCACGTTAGACAATAGAAAACCAGAAATAAAGAGTCTTTCCGCCACGCAGGTTGTAGATTTGCGTAAATATAATCTTAAGACGCGCGATCTAGACGAGGCATCAGACGACTAAGATCACTCTCACGAGGTTCGATTGAGAATTTCCATATCCTGGATTGCGATTTGGTTTTTGCTCTTCACGCAGCTTGCGATGTTTGCTCAGGACTCGTCGTCTAATGCGTCGTTGATCGCCAACCCTGTCTTCCATAAAACTTGCGCGAAGTGTCATGGTAAAAGCGCCGAGGGGCGCCACTTCGGTGGACCCTCTCTCATCTCCGAAAAGGTCAATACCGCGTCTCCCGACGATTTGCGCACGATCATCAGCAGCGGCAAAGGCCGAATGCCGAAGTATGCTGGCAAGCTCACGGCCGACGAAATCGACGCTCTCGTGCGGCAGATCAAAGCCATGAACAAGAAATAAAAACTGCTTGCTAAGTGATCGGATGTTCGTCGATACGAGTGGCGGGGCTAGGCTCGGAAGCCAGCGACTTGGCGGATGGACGCGATCCAAGTATTCTTGGCGGGTGTCATCTCTGGACGAATCTTCTCTCGATGAACAACGTGAACGCCGGCGATTGGCCGCAAACTACGCCGGCATGACCGACGGCGAGTTGCTCCGCCTGGCACGCAGTGCCGAGTCACTAACCGAGCTGGCTTGGGATGCGCTCGAAGACGAAATGGACCGCCGCCATCTCGACTGCTCGGATGACTTGCCGCCGGGGCCGCGGCAGGAGATGGAACTGCGCGAGCTTGTGACCATCCGGCAGTTCCGCGACCTCCCTGAAGCGCTGCTCGCGAAGGGCAGTCTGGAGTCCTCCGGTATCGAATGTTTTCTGGCAGACGAAAACCTGGTGCGGCTGGATTGGTTCATTTCGAACTTTATCGGTGGAATTAAACTCAAGGTGCGTGCGCCGGATGCAGCCAACGCGCAGAAACTCCTGGACGAGCCGATTCTCGAAGGTCTCTACGTGCAGGGCATCGGCCTCTACGAGCAACCGCGCTGCCCCAACTGCCAGTCGCTGGATGTGAATTTTCAGGAGTTGGACCGTCCCATCGCTTATATGAGCGCGTTCCTTCGCGTGCCCATGCCCGTGCAGCGTGCCGGCTGGCGTTGCCACACTTGTGATGCGGAATGGGACGACGATGGGTTCGAAGGCGCCGAGGGAGAATTGCGTTTCTGATGGATGGTTGTCGGCTGATTCTTGCTCGCGCGAGCTGGCTCTGATTAGCCCTGTAGCATTCGATCGTCCATGAGTTGCAGCCCATTGGTTATCTGGTGACTTCGCCGCGCGCTCGATAAAGTCCGGCTCAAGGATTCCTGCGAGAGGTGGCTGGATGTTTTACCGCTCCTCCGGTGCGGCGCTGAAAGAGTGTGTCCATCGAAATTTTTCCAATATTTCCCAATGTGCGGGGCTGGCTGCCGTTCTGGTTTTTGTTCTAGGACTCAGTGCCTGTTCCGGATACTCGGTTCCAGCCACCAGTAGTAGTGCAACCTCAGGGACAAGCACAAGTTCCACTGGCAGCATCGCTATCAGCGTTACCCCGGCAACCGCTGTCGTGCAATCGGGTGCGTCCACTCAATTTGGGGCGCAGGTCACGAACACCGCGAACACGTCCGTGACCTGGAGCGCTAGTCAAGGGTCGATATCAAGTTCCGGCCTATACAACGCGCCCCATGTTACAGCCAGCACGACCGCTAAAATCTCGGCGACCAGCGTGGTAGACCCCAGCGAAACCGCCACTGCATCCGTGACCATCCTCCCGCCACCAATTGCAGGGAACTCGTTCTCCAACCTGCAGCAGAGCGGCGGCTGGGGACAATACGGTCAAGGCCCCCCGGACTTTGTGGACTGCTCGCCTTCGCCCTGCGACGGAATTACGTTCTCCATGGCCCAGGGGGTCAAGTCACCGTCGATGAGTGGAGCTTCCACACAATTCAATCTTGGCGGAACCGCGGACTATACCGACGCGTTGTTCAACAACCACCTGATCGGCGCCTTTTCCTCGCAAGGCATGCCCGACCCAAACCAGATCCTGGTTCCCGCCTACCACAACTTCACCTACGACGTTTACTTCTACGGAACCAATCTTGAACTCTCGCAGGCGCTCGAGTTCGACATCAATCAGTTCTTTAATAATCTGGGTTTCATCTGGGGCCACGAGTGCCGCATCGCCGGCGGCCATGAATGGGACGTCTGGGACAATGTGAATGCCCACTGGGTTCCCACCGGCGTCGCTTGCAACCCGGACAGCAATGCATGGAACCATCTAACGATTGAGGTGCAGCGCACCTCCAGCAATCAGCTGCTGTACGAGTCGATCACGCTGAATGGGGTGACCAACACGCTGAATCAATACTACAATCCGGGTTCCGCGGTGAACTGGTACGGGGTGACCATCAACTATCAGATGGATGGCAACAGCCAGCAGTCGCCCTATGCGGTTTACCTTGACGATTTGACCTTCACGTATGAGTGAAACTTCCTGCGACGCGAAATATTCTTCAATGCTGGCATCGCCCCTTCCAGGGAAGCCAACCTTCGCGAGGCTTCCCTTTCGATGAGAGCCTTCAAGGCCTCACGAACTAGGGCTGTTTTATCTGTCACTCCAGTGAGTTCCTGGGCGATGCGTAATAAATCGTCATCGAGCGTAACGGTTGTTCTCATTAAAGGCTACTTATTCATCTTACGCCTCTGGGCTTAGCGATAGGTCGGCCTACAGCAACAAGGTCTATGCCCGATTGCCCAGTTCTGCGAAGCCTTTCCGAATCACCTCCAGCGTATCTCCCGCCAACTTCAGCCCCGCCAGTTCATCCTGCGAGAACCACCGCACCTCTGCCGCGTCGCTGGCAGCCATGAGATCTCCCGCAACCCGGCGGCAGAGAAAATCAATCAAAACGTAGTGATATTGCACACGCTTTTCGGGATTGCGCAGGATGCGGTCGAAGACGCCCAAAAGTTCGCCGGGTTCGACGGTAAGTCCGGTTTCCTCGCGCGCCTCGCGGATGGCAGCCTCGCGCACCATTTCGCCCACTTCAAGCACTCCCCCGGGGATGGACCATTCGGCCTGCAGTGGCGGATGAAGCCGCTTGACAAGGACGACGCGGGACTCTTCGATAATGATGGCGCCAACGCCGACCAGAGGAACTTCCGGGAATTCGCGGTTCATAGTGGAAGGATTCTAAAGCATGCTTCTCTACCAACGCGGCGTCATCCTGAGGGTAGCCGTTCTTCAGGCGGAGCGAAGGATCTCGCACGAGTCGAATGCACGTCCGAAAAAGTTCACGGGAGATCCCTCACCCGGCTGAAGAACGCCGGCTTTCGGGATGACGCCTTCTAGGCGAACGCAACTCTCCGCGTCTGTATGGTTAAATGGTGTTCCTATGCCCTTGGAAGAATACAAACGCAAACGCAAATTTGAGCAGACGCCCGAGCCTCCGCCCAAGGTCGAGAGCAAAGCAGGGAACAGATTTGTCGTGCAGAAGCATGATGCCACGCGCTTGCACTACGACTTTCGCCTGGAAATGGAGGGAGTGCTGAAGTCGTGGGCTGTGCCCAAGGGTCCGTCGCTCGATCCCGCGGACAAGCGGCTTGCAATGCAGGTGGAGGATCATCCGGTTTCCTATTTCGATTTCGAAGGCATCATCCCGGAAAACAACTATGGCGCCGGCACGGTAATGGTCTGGGACGTGGGCACGTGGCAGCCGCTCTCCCCCGTTCCTGTCGAAGGCAAATATGTTCCGGGAACGGAAGCTGAGGCCGCGGCCATGCTGGCCAAGGGCGATTTGAAATTTCGGCTGAAGGGCAAGAAGCTGAAGGGCGATTTCGCTCTGGTGAAGATGAAAGGCCGCCGTCCCGGAAGCAAGGGTAACGAATGGCTGCTGATCAAGAAACATGACGAGTACGCGGTCGAGGGATACGACATCGATGCCTATGACCAATCCGTTCTGAGCAAGCGTAGCCTGGCCGAGATCGCAGGTGATGAAGGTGCCGCAGAGTGGAAAAGCAGTCGTCCGGCCTCCGGACGAGGCAAGCTGAAAGCGGCATGGTTGGCGGATGCGGTGGCAAAACTCGACAAGAAGAAAGCTGCGGGCAGTAAAAAAAAACAAAAGAAGTGAACACCGCCGAGAACGTGAAGGCCGCCAACGCAGTTCAAAGAAAAACACCACTTTCTCCTGAAGGCATCCCGCCGATTCCTACCCCGCCGCAGACTGCCAGGCAGAACTCAAAATCCTCAACGCTCTCTGCGTCCTCGGCGGTTGAGGGTCCCTCAGCTTCCGCGCCTGTCAAGCGCCCCATGCCAACGGAAATTCATCCCATGCTAGCCACATCGATCGAAAAGGCGTTCGATGGCTCCGACTGGCTGTTTGAAATCAAATGGGACGGTTACCGCGCCGTCGCTTTTATCGAAAACGGAAAAGTACGCCTGGTTTCACGCAATCAGAACGACCTAACCAATCGATATCCTGAACTGAAAGATCTGCCGCAATTCGTCAAAGCGAAAGACGCGATCCTCGACGGCGAAGTTGTCGCCCTCGACGAGCAAGGGCGAGCTTCCTTCAGCCTAATGCAGCAGCGAACAGGTTTTCGTCCCGGTGGCCGCCGCGCCGCCACCAATGCCGACGTTCCGGTGCTCTATTACGCGTTCGATCTTCTCTATCTGGATGGTTATGATTGGCGCCGTGTGCCGCTGGAGGAGCGCAAGAAAAAATTAGCTTCCCTCCTGTTGGCCGGAGACGCCCTTCGCTATTCCGATCATTACGAGCGGGAAGGCAAGGCGCTGTTCGAGGTAGCGCGCGAAAAAGGATTAGAAGGAGTTCTTGCCAAGAAACGCGACAGCGTTTACCAGGAACGCCGCAGCAGCGAGTGGCTGAAAATCAAAATTCGCCATCGCCTGGATTGCGTGATCGGCGGATACACACAGCCCGAAGGCAGCCGCGCACATTTCGGCTCAGTCGTCCTTGGCCTCTACGACAAACAAGAACGGCTGATCCACGTGGGGCAAGCCGGCAGCGGTTTCAATCAACAATCGCTCGGCCAAATCTCGAAGATGCTGACGAAGCGAGAAACCAGGCAAAAGCCATTCTACGGTGAGGTCGAGGCGTTGCGGAAAGTAACCTGGGTCAAGCCCGAACTGGTAGCCGAAATCGAATACGCGGAATGGACCGAAGGAGCCGCCGGCAGCGGCATCCCCAAGCTGCGCGCCCCCGTATTCCTCGGCCTCCGCGAAGACAAAGATCCGAAAGAATGCACTCTAGATAACGAACTGACCACTGTCCACTGACCACCACTACTTAATATCCTTCATCGCCAACATAGTTCCGTAGTCCCGGCCGCTCGGGTCCACGCCGCGCGCCACCACCGCCGCAAACGCATCCCGCAGCTCCGGATACTTTGTTAGCAAAGCCTTCATCACGTTAATGTTCGCCTGATAAGCCGCATTCGTATTCGATACATCCGCTACCTGATACTTCACAATCAAGTCGAGATCGTTAGCCACTACCTCGGGGAAAATATCCAAGACCTTATAGGTTGCAGCTCCAGCCGTAAGATCAACGGTTTTGCCGTCTGAAGGCCAATCGGCCGGTTGCGCTTTCTGCGATTCGTCATAGAGTTTGTCAGTGGCGGCCGTACTCATAAAGGGCAGCGGTGAAACCAGCGAACGCGCCTCAAGATAGTAAAGCCAGGAGTTATGCAGTTGTCCTTTGCTCTTGAAATCGCGGGCGCGTGTCAGGAACCAGTCGCTATCGTGGCCGCCGGTCTGCGCCGCTTTAATGTAGAGCCCGCCCAACTTCCAGTCTGAGCCAATCTGCTGCAGTATCAGCGAAACGGTGTAAGCGCCCTTCGAAGAGGACGCGTCTAAAATCACCACGCCATACTTTCCTGGGGGAAGGTTGTTCAGAGAAAATATAGCGCTGTCGCGGGTTTGGCCCGCGGCACCGAAGACTCCGCAGAAAAACTCGGCGCGCGGAATCGGCGCCGTACCACCTGCATCCAGCAGAAATGGCGGACGGGCAGTCCCTTTCGAACCGGAGAGTGACGCTTGGTTGTCCTTGATCGTGCTCTCAATCGCCGAAAAATCAGAAGCCAGGCTGGGAATGGCGTTTTGCCGAAGCGACGCCGCATCGCCCTTCACGATGAAATCGAAGTACCGCTGACCTGCGGACACCAAAGCGGTCCGCACCGCGGGTTCCATATCGTTGGGAGTAACACAATTTTCCGCAGCCGCATTCGCGGCGCACCATGCCATGAGAACCAGCGCGATGCAATAGAATTTCGTGCGCCGCCCCGCTGCGACCGTCGCCTCCGCCGCATGACCTTCCGGAAGATGCTGATAGAAGTCTTTCATTCCACCCCCAAAGCAAAATTGTACGCCCCACGGATGAAGCGACGAACTGCTAGACAGCGAGGTACTAGACGAGGAGGTGCTAGACGACGAAGTGCTAACAACGAAGTGCAAACGGTTGCGCTTTCCGCGACTAAAGCCCACCACGCAAAAGTTGACCTCGCAAGGTCCTGAAGTCAATACGTTCTGTAGAGTAGAGAAGTTGCGGATGAGGCCTCGCTCGATCCCTTGCAGAGCGGTGCTAGAATTGGCTTTGGATAACCACCGTCTCCCCGGGAACCGATCGGAGTGGAGGGTAGTGATAGGTATGCGACTAAAGCTTACTGGGCTGCTAATGGCGGGCATTATATGTCTGCCGATCGCTGGTCAGGCGGACACTCAGACCACGCAGACCAGTCAGACAACGCATCGTGCGCATAGCAAGAACAAGAAGAAAACATTGCCCCCGCCGCTGCCTTCGGGCACGCAAGGTCCAGTTCCACAAGTTCCGCTCGATGCGATCCCGGCGGTCCCGCCTCAAGTAACCTACGAGAGCGGACTGCTGACCATTGTCGCCCCGAATTCGACGCTCGGGGATATTCTCCGCAGCGTTCGCAAGTACACCTCAGCAGACATCGAAATCCCAGCCAATGCTACTGAACGCGTGGCGACCAGCCTGGGCCCGGCGCCGGCTCGGGAAGTAATGGCGGAACTGCTGAACGGATCCCGTTTCAACTACATATTGCTGGGATCGCCGGCGGATTCCAACGCCTTGGTGCGCGTCGTGCTGGTTGCCAAGACTCCGGATACGCCCACTCCGGCCGCTAGCAACACGGTTCCGGGTGCGCAGGCCGTCAACGCTGGCGAAGCTCCCGAGGCCGATGCGGCAGAGGAGAACTCAGCCGAAGATGCTGCGGACCAAGCTGCGGCCGAGGAACAATCCCCCCCTCCCGATCAGCCTGGCGTGAAGACGCCTCAGCAATTGCTGCAGGAGATGCAACAGCGCCAATTGCTGATTCAGCAGCAGCAACAACAGGCGAATCAACCAGGAGCCAACCCTCCAGGCATGCCAGCTCCGCATCAACCACAGCCTCCTCAACAGTAGTCCGTCCGCAATAAATTGGGTGTTCTCTGGAGCGGCGAACGTCGGAAACAGGTTAAGGCCGGTTGCCGGAGCGGCCCCAGCGCGACTGCCCGGCTAATTGCAAGGGCCTGCCATCGCGAGAGGCTACCTGATCGTCGTAAGAATCGATTGCCCTGTGCAACAGAGCCCAGTCTTGTGCAATATCGCTTTCTGAGGCGGTGGGTGTATTTCTGCGCCGCAGTTCCTCGTGCAGTCTCGCTTCCATGAGCCGTTCAGCCAATCGCCCAGAGTTGTCCGCAGCCAAAATGTTCCCTTCAGCCACGCCAAGATCGACCGTTTCCTCCCCTGTTTTGATGCGCAGAACCGGACGTCCAGCCGAGTCAAATCCGGGGGCAGCACCGCTTAGAATCCGCTGCAGCGATTTTTCGACGTGAGTGCCCTCAGTTTTTGCTGCATCGGCAGCTAGAAGATGGTTGAGTTCGTTCTGGTAGGATCTTCGATCCTCTGGCCCGATCGGTGATTCCAGGCCGCGCTCGGCACTATAAACCATTGCGTGCCGTGCGGGATCAAAGCGGCCTGCACCGGTGCCCACATAAACCGCAGCCACGCAGCCCGCGAAGATGGGACTGACTGCAATACTGGGAACGATATATTTCTTTGATTTAAAGAACGACTCTACAACTCCGTGCACCGTGCTGCTCCGCGCTGCGCTCCCGGGAACCTGTGGAATCACATAGCGCGAGAACGCCAGTTGCGGATGGCGCGAACTGAACTTCACCAGCGTGATCGCCATTTGCTTCGGAGTGGTGATTCCCACGTCTGCAACCAGGCTCCGGTGCAAGGCTTTCGGGTAATAGAAATTGATCACGTCCTTGGCGAAATCCGCGCAATTACGGGAGACTGTCCGGAAGTGCGAACGGTTGGGCGCGTTGTTGTAGTAGTCAATAAAAGCCTGGTCCTGGACAGGAGAGGTCTCAATCTCAAATGCGTAGGATGCCCGGTCGTAGGCCGAGCCGATGAGTTCGTACCAGTTCCCGCCGGGAGCCTCTCCATTTGCCAGGTCCGATGCCACGTCTTCTAGATGTTTGCGCCGGTATTGGTCTCGGAGAAAGGCGACCATCTTAGGATCTACGAACAGCGGTACATCTTCCGGCTTTTCGACCGCATAGAGATAAGGGATCAGCGGCACTGCGACCCAGTCGTAATCGCGCACTCCGTCATACCGGCTGATGACCGAGCCCAGTTCCCCAGGAGCGCAAGCGCGCAGGACGACGGGCGTCTCCGCACATACTCCGGACAAATACACAGCGGCATGCCCCGTAGCGGTGAAAAATCCCAGCTTGCCGTATGGCTCTTCCAATAAAAGCGTCGCCGAGGCATTGGCCAAAGATGCAGACGCCAAAGCAAGCATCGCCAACATGCCGATCGAACGCCGCACTCGCAGAAGACGGGACATACTTTTCCCTACGAAAGACACCTGAATTAGAAACCCCTTTTGCCTAGATTAGTTGCCGCTCATGGGGAAGACCAGTTACGGAAGTTAGCGTATCAATAGGGAATCTGGCCAATAACCTCCTATATCGTAGAAAGTTAAGGAGATCCCGGATCACGGGATTCGGCCTGGTTTCGCTTTTCGGTGTCTCAAAGTGCTCTAAGATCAAGCGTTGGGATAAGGCGCCAAGATCCGGCGCTGGGATCAAGCGTAAGATCAGACGCCGGACCGCAACTTTTCCAGCGCCCAGGCAGCAGTTTCGGCGATTATTTCGTCGTTATCCGCAGTCAGTTTCTCGAGCAGAGGGCGGAATTTTTGCTCCCCGCTGTTGCCCACGGCAATGACGGCATTCCGCCTTATGCCCGTACGTTTCGCTCTGCGCACGGGCGACCTTCGAAACGCCTCGCGAAACTCTTCCACGCTCATCGCAGCCAACCACTCAAGCGCAGGATTCACAAGTTCTTGACGCGGCTGAAAATCGTCAATCTCGGTCGCCGGCGCTTTCCGGTTCCATGGGCAAACATCTTGACAAATATCGCAACCAAAAACATGCCGCCCCATGCCCTCACGGATTTCCTCTGGAATCGCTCCACGCTTTTCGACGGTCAAATAAGAAATGCACTTGTTCGAATCTAGTTGATAGGGTGCGATCAGCGCGTCCGTGGGACAAGCTTCAATGCACCGAGTACATGTGCCACATCGATCCGGTGCAGGCAGACCAGGCGTAAGTTCCAGCGAGGTGAGGATCACGCCGAGGAAAAGCCATGAGCCGAGCTTCTGATTGATGATGCAGGTATTCTTCCCGATCCATCCGATTCCCGCGTACTTCGCAATCACGCGCTCGACAATGGGCCCGGTGTCGACATAGCAGCGCGTCAGCAAATCATCATCCGATGCATGCCTCAATGCCGCCTCCACCTTTCGCAGCCTGTCCATCACCGAATCGTGATAATCCTTGCGGCTCCAGGCGTAGCGGGAAATCCAGCCGTGCTCCGACGCGTTGGTGGAATGATTCGTGGAATGCTCGGCCGCCTGTGTGGAATAAGGTTGCGCCGTGTTGTAATTGATGGCGCAAACCACAACGCTGCGCGCCCACGGAGCAACATGCGCCAGCGAAGCGCGTTTCAATCGCCCCTGTTGGTCGCGCGCTTCAAGATATCGCATCTCTCCCGCTCGGCCTTCGGCAATCCAGTGCGGAAAATATTTCAGCTCCGGCGCATCGTTCACCGGAGCGATACCCGCAAGTTCGAATCCCGCATCGATGGCGGCTCGAATTACGATGGGCGTGATTTCAGCGGAAGTGTGCACAGTGAGAACGCCATCAAGTCGCTCAGCCTAGTAGCTAGCATCAGTCCCAATTTGGAACTGCAACCTCACATTTAAATCGCAAGAACGCTCGCCTATTCTGGATTAGCGTATAAGCTTCTGCTCACAGAGTCACGCAAGCTTGTAGCTGCGCGTTCTCCAAATCTGTTTACCAGGAGATAACTGACATGCCGCAAACCACCCGTGCCCAAGCTCCTACCACTCAAATCTCCATCATCAACGAGAGCACCGTGCTGGCGGATGCAGATGTGGCCACCGCCGTCGCTGCGCTCCAGAAGCAGGTCACCAACGACTTCCGCCCAGCGTGGGGTACGGACGCCGAACTTATCATCACTCCGAAGGGTTCTCAACCCAGCAGCGGGAGTTGGTGGCTCGTGCTGCTCGACGACTCCGACCAGGCCAATGCTCTGGGCTACCACGATCTCACCACCGAAGGCCTTCCCATCGGCAAAGTCTTCGCCGCCAGCGATCTGAAGGCCGGCACATCATGGACTGTCACCGCTAGCCACGAACTATTGGAGATGCTGGGCGATCCCAACATCAATCTCACCGTCTTCGTACAGAACAGCAATACCGCAGGAACCCTCTACGCCTATGAGGTCTGCGACGCCTGCGAAGATGATAGCCTCGGTTATTCGATCGATAACATTCTTCTGTCGGATTTCGTATACCCAGCTTGGTTTGAGAGTTTTCGCGCCGAGGGTTCCGCCCAATTTGATCGCATGAACAAGATTCAGAATCCGTTGCAGTTGTTGTCGGGAGGCTACATCGGGATCTTTAACGTCAATTCGGGGAGCGGCTGGCAGCAAACCACGGCAGAGAAGCACCCCACCAGTCTCCGGAACCGGGGAACGGTCGGCACCCGCCCCGAGCGCCGTACCGTCGCCCGCGACCTTTGGGTCAACAGCCTGCCGCAGCGAAAGATCGTGGGCAACGCGCAGAAATATCGGCAGCAGTTGGAAACCATTCAGCAGCGCAGGGAAGCTGCCTAAATATTTTTACTTGTTCTCCTGAGGCTGGGCCCTGCGCGCAATGCGTGGGGCCTTTTTTGTAGATCTCGGTTTCTGAAGGCGGACGGGGACAGTTTTTCCTGTTTTAAGTCTCGTGTCAACCACTGTGCCGGGTTCGGTGCCGGCAGACACCACCGTCCTTTGCTGCACTCATGCACAGCAGGACCATCCTGTCGTTGATTCCGCGGGAAAACCATTCCACCGGGGAACACCAAATGAATTTAAGCCGCCGTCAGATGTTGCAGGGAGCTGCGTAACCAAGGCGATTGTTGTGCGCGTGAGAATTGAATTCTGCCAGAAAAACTCGCCGAAGAAATCACCCTGGCTCGATCACACCCCAAGCTTCTTCACTTCCTCGTTGTAATACTTGCGGTAGAGGATGTCCCACTCCTGCGAGCCTTCGAGGATAGTGCGCTTCTGGCTCTCAATTTTCAGGCGCGCGGATTGATCGATCCTCGCTTCCTGAGCAAGGAGGTCTTCCAGAATCTTGCGAGTTTCCTGCCGTATGGTGTTCGGGTCTTCGATGAAATCCACTTCGTCCATCTGTTTCAGGGCGTCGGCCACCGCCCGCGCCAGCACGTTCACTTTGTCGCGGCTCAGCCTCACAGCACCGCCTTATACTTGCGCACCAGTTCGCTCTTCACCTTGCGAAACATCTCCTGGTAGTTGGCGCCGGTTTTGTTCATCTCTTCCGAATAGGCTTCCAGGATGACTCGCACCTCATCGTTAATGCGGTCTTCGAGGGTGAGTTCCTCCAGCAAAGCGGCGTGTACGCGCTCCGTTACCTTGGGTACGGCAGTGGTTTCGATAGCCTTGCCGGCAATCAGTTTCTTGGTAACTTCGCGGGCAAGGTAGCCCACATATTCCTTGGAAAGAAGCATGAGCGGATAGAATGTCCTGTGTCAGCAGATGTTGTTTGTGAAACATAAAGTGTACCACGGCGTTTTATGAACGGGAGGCTGCGTATTCATGATTCGCCTATGTGACGATGGTGACTTTGAAATGATTTGGACCATCATCAACGATGGTGCGCAGGCCTATAAAGGCATTATTCCCCCCGATCGCTGGACGGAGCCGTATATGTCTCGGGAGAAACTCCAGCATGAGATTGACAACGCCGTCGTGTTCTGGGGTTTCGAGGAGACTGGCATCCTCGCTGGCATTATGGGTATTCAGAAAGTACGGGATGTAACCCTTATCCGCCACGCTTATGTTCGTAGCAGCAGTCAGAAGCGAGGGATTGGCGGACACCTGCTTTCTTACCTGCGGTCGCTGACGAGTGGACCAGTGTTGATCGGCACTTGGGCGGACGCGGCTTGGGCAATCCGCTTCTATGAAAGACACGGTTTTCAAATGGTCAGTTCGCAGGAGAAGGATCGGTTGCTCAAAAAGTATTGGACCATACTCGAACGCCAGATCGAAACCTCCGTGGTACTCGCAGATCCGAAGTGGCGCGAGTTCCGTTCCATGGCGTAGCTTTTCTACAAGCCATCCCCGCTGGCACCTTCGCCCCCAAACGGCTTACAATGCTCTTGTAAGCAGAGTCCGCCATGTCACCCACCCCAGAAGACCTAACCATCATTAAAGACGACATGATCGCCTTCATCGAAGGCCACGGCATGAGCCGCTTTCACGGCTACGTGGACTACGAGGAAGTCCAATGCATCATGTGGGAGACGGGCGACAATCCCGACGCTTGGAAAGATTTTGTCGAGCTCGCCAAGAGCGCCGGCGCTCCTTTCCTCACCATGCACTCCTGGAAGCTCGATCGCGAGGAACTGGACGAGTTGGTGGAACGGCTTTCCCACTCCGAAATTTCCGACGGCGACGACTTGGAAGATGCCCGCTGGTTGCGCGCCCACACCGGCAAAGTCGGATTCCTGCAGCTCGGCTGGGCCTATCAGGGATCGATGTTTCTCTGCGAAGTCAGCACGGACTGGTACGAGCGCTACCAGCACCTGCTGGAAATGTCGGAAGATTTCGGCGGCATCCCCATCGACGAACCGGATCAGGACGAAGAGAACTGATCGTGCGAGAAAACGCCCGCTGGGAATTGGCCGTGGCAGATCCAGCGCGGGTGCAGGTTCTGGCCGTAGCTCTTCGCAATCTCCGGCAACTGCCTTTCAATCGCGGTATTACGGATGCAAGGCCTGCACCAGCCGATGCTGCCGCGCGCACTTTAGCCAGGTTACTGATTCATCGCGGCCTGACCGAACCTGAAGCCGCAGCCCGCTTTCTTACGCCATCGCTCAGCCATCTTCACTCGCCTGAAAAAATGGCGGGCCTCCGCTGCGCCGTCGATCGTCTCGACGCCGCCATCGAGCGCAAAGATCCCATCCTGATCTACGGCGACTACGACGTTGACGGCACCATGGCCATCATCATTTTGAAAACTGCCATCGAACTCTGCGGCGGCACTGCCGACTTTCACGTCCCGCACCGCATTCGCGAAGGCTACGACATGCGCGACGACGTGATCGAGCGCGCCGCCGCCGCCGGCATTCGATTAATCATCAGCGTAGACATGGGCATTCGCGCCTTCGCTCCCGCCGAGACCGCGCATCGTCTCGGCGTCGATCTCATCGTTACCGACCACCACCTGCCCGGTCCCGACGGCGTGCCCAAGGCGCACGCAGTCGTCAATCCCAATCAATACGGATGCGAATATCCCTACAAACAACTTTGTGGCGCCGGCGTTGCTTTCAAAGTTGCGCAGGGATTGATGCAGCGCCACCTCCCAGATAAAGATCAGACCCGCATGCTGCTGTCGTTCATGAAAGTTGTTGCCGTAGCGACCATCGCCGACGCGGTCCCGCTGACCGGAGAGAATCGCGTCTTCGCCAGCCTCGGCCTCGACGCTCTTCGCCGCGCCGTTAATCCTGGCCTGAGAGCTCTGCTCGAGGTCGCGCAGATTTCCACCAGGCGCCCGCCCAACTCCACCGAAGTCGCCTTCCGCATCGCCCCGCGCATCAATGCGGCCGGACGCATGGATGTCGCCCGCGACGTGATCGAACTATTCAGCGTGAAAGAGCCCGATCGTGCCCGCCTACTGGCCGGAAAACTGGATCGTCTCAACGCCGAACGCCAGGAAGAAGAGCGCCGCATTCTGCTGTCGATCGAAGAGCGCATCGCGAATGATCCCGCGCTCTGCGAGGCCTACTGCATCGTGGTCGATGGCGAAGGCTGGCATCGTGGCGTCATCGGCATCGCCGCCACTCGCATCGTCGAGCGCTACCACCGCCCGGCGATCGTCATCTCCAGTAGCGGCGAAGAAGCCTTCGGCTCCGGCCGTTCGATTCACGCCTTTCATCTGCTCCAAGCCGTCGAATCATCGCACAGTCTTTTCACTCGCTACGGTGGACACTCTCACGCCTGCGGCTTCGCCATGCCCTCGGCGAACGTCGCTCAACTGCGAGCTGAGCTGGACGCCTTTGCCCGCGCGCGCCTGACCGCAGCCGATTTCGATCCCATCCTCGACGTTGAGGCCGAACTCGATCTTAGTGAAGTCACTCCCGCGCTTTTTCAGACGCTGGCTCTGCTCGAGCCCTATGGAACCGGAAATCACGAGCCCGCATTCACTGCCCGCAACGTCCAGTTGCTCGCTCCGCCAAAAATCCTGAAAGACAAACACATCAAGCTGAAATTGAAAGAGGGAGAAAGAGAATCGGCTCAGCAAGAGCTTTCCGCGACCGCGATCCTGACAACCCCGCATTGCCATCCCGACGGCACCGCAATTCGCCGCAGCGAAAAAGCGGAGGCTCGTACTCAACTGAGAACTGAGAACCGACAATTGCGGCCAGTTTTCGACGCTCTCGGCTGGAACATGGCCGAACGCCTGCAGCAGTTTCCACTGCTCGCCGGGGACGCCATCGACATCGCCTTCACCATCGGCCACAATGACCATCCCGATTTCGGCGGCCTCGAACTCACACTGCGCGACTTCAAGAGCGCCGCGCGAACCTGCGAAGAAACCAAAAAGAGTCTGAGTTACGCTACCAAAGCATAGTGGATAAGCGGACGAGACGATCGCCCCTCACCACATCTGGTAATAACCGTCCCGCCGCGCTATCTCCAGCGGAACTCCAAACACAGTCGCCAGGCGCCCGCTCTGCAGAATTTCATCCTTGTATCCGTCGGCCACAATATGCCCGCGGCTCATCAATACCACGCGCTCGATTTCCGGAATAATGTCACTCAGTTCGTGGGTAACGAGCACAATTCCAATTCCCGAGTTCGCCAGCGCCCGCATGGTTTGCCGCACACTTTGCTGGGCCGCGAGGTCCAGCGAGTTGCATGGCTCATCGAACAACAACGCCCGGGGATTGTGCACCAGTGCACGTGCGATTAGCACCCGCCGCGCTTCTCCCGAAGACATCTCACAAACGGGCCGGTCTGCCAGATGCGCAACTTTCAGCTGCGCGAGTGCGGCGTCGGCCAGTTCCCGATGTCTGGGATCGACCTGATGGTGCGGGAAGACTCCGATGCTGCTGAAAAATCCCAACAACACAACATCGCGTCCGCTGGCGTCTCCGGTACAGGAAAGCATGAGATCATTCGACACGATTCCCAGCAGTGTACGCAGATCGAACACGTCCCAGCGCTCCTGTCCCAGGATCTTCATCGACGAGTTTTCCTGCGCGACCGGATAACACTCTCGCATTATGGTCTTGATCAGCGTCGACTTGCCGCACCCGTTCGGTCCGAGGATCGCGACATGTTCATCCGCACGGATGCGCAAGCTAAAGTCATCGAGTGCAACTTTTTCTCCGCGCATCACGCGAATGTTCTGCAGGTCGAGGAGTGGCGGTGCTTCCGAGGTCATCGTCAACCAAGTGTAGACGAGAAGGGGCTGATCCACGTTTTCTGAAGCATGCACCCGCTTTGACCCCTCTGCATTACACTGAACTTACAATGCCCCTCCCGGTCTACCGGCTACGACGCTTTCTGGCTGTGATCGCTGTGATGTTCACCGCGGTGGTTGCCGGTATGTATCTTTATGCGCGTCTGCGCCAGCATAGCGTCCTCAAAGGATTTCCTGGCAAAATCGCATATGACATTAAGCAGACAGCCAGCGGTTTTCAGTTTTCAAAATCCCAGTCCGGCCGCACCGTCTTCACCATCCGCGCCAAGAACGTTAAAGAGTTCAAGCTCAACGGGCGCGCCGATCTGCACGACGTCAGCATCATCCTGTACGGTCGTGACACTTCCCGCTTCGATCAGATCTATGGCGACGACTTCACCTTCGATCCGAAATCTGGCGACGTTATCGCGCGTGGCGAAGTGCAAATCGATCTTGAAGCCAACCCCAGCGGTGTGACCGCACCCGACCAGGCAACTCCCAAAGAACTCAAGAATCCCATCCACCTCAAGACCAGCGACCTGGTGTTCAACCGCGATAGCGGCGACGCTTCCACCGCTGCCCGGGTTGATTTCAGTACGCCGCAATCTACCGGCTGGGCCGTCGGGGTGCGGTATGCGGCGAAGAGTGCAACCCTCACGCTGGTTTCGCAAATTCATGTCACTTTAAGCGGGCAGGGTGACGCCAGCATTTTCGCGACGCATGGCATCATCACGCGAGAGCCGCGAGAAGTGGTGTTAGATCATCCGCTCATGAAGCGCGAAAGCGGAACGCTGCAATCCGACCAGGCCACATTCTTCCTCGGTCCCGAGAACGAAGTGCAGCGTGTGGAAGCGAACGGAAATGTAAGCGCGGAAACCACAGCGCCAGATACCGACCAGATGCACGCCCGCTGCAATGAAGCGGAACTTCTGCTTTCAGGCAAACAAAACCAGCTGCGCACCGCTACTCTCACCGGCAATGTCCACGTCGATCGCTCCGGCTCTCAACCCATGCAGGGCGATGCGGGACTCGCAATCCTCGACTTCCACGGCCAGAACGAGCTTCAGAAAGTGCACGCGACGGATGGAGTTCGTCTGGCGCAGCATTCCACCAAAACGAATGCACCCGCCGCGAGCGCTCCGCAGGATTTCGATCTGAGCGCGGCGGCCGTCGACTTCTTCGTCGCCGATGGACGCCGCCTGGATCGCGCAGAAACATCCGGCGCTGCGCAGATCACAATTTCGCCGCCGGAGTCGGCAAGCCCTTCCGCTGAGTCAGGACAACGCACCGTCATTACCGCCGGCCGCTTTAATGCCAGGTTTGCCGCGAATCCTGAAGGTGCCAGCCGCCTGGTCTCGGTGCACGGCGCGCCCAACGCGAAGATCGTGAACCTCGCTCCTGGTCAGCCTGATCGCGTGAGCACCAGTCAAACGCTGGATGCCGCCTTTTTGCCGGAAGGCGGGATGGCATCGATCATTCAGCAGGGAAGCGTTGCCTACAGCGACGGTCTGCCGCCAGAGAAGCGTACTCAAGCCTGGGCGGATAGAGCTATCTACACGCTTTCGGACGGCATCCTCCTGCTCACCGGAGCCCCGCGTGTTTCCCAAGGCGGCATGACCACGACTGCGAGAACCATTCGCATCAATCGCGTCACCGACGATGCCTTAGCCAATGAAAACGTCAAGAGCACTTACAGCGATCTCAAGGAGCAACCTAGCGGCGCCTTGCTGGCCTCGTCCTCGCCCATCCACGTGACCGCCGCCAGCATGACCGCGCACAACTCTCCGGCCATCGCTCTTTATGAAGGCAACGCACGCCTGTGGCAGGACGCAAATATCATTGAAGCTCCGTCCATCGAGTTTGACCGTGAACACCGTTCCTTGGTGGCTCAAGGTAACGCAGCCCAACCGGTCTCAACCGTGCTGATTCAGGAGAAACTGGTTCAGGAAAAACCGGCTCAGGAAAAACTGGGACAGCCCGAAAAAGTTCGGTCAGACCTGCACGCCAGTCCCGAAACTACGGGCGAAGATAAAACGAACAAAAAATCCGCCGAAAAATCTAGCGAATCCAGTCCCATAACGATAACTGCGGCCCGGCTTACGTATTCCGATCCTGAGCGACTTGCTCACTACGATGGTGGCGTAACTGCCAAGGGTAATCTGTTCCAAGCCGCGTCCCATGAGATGGACGTCTACCTGGTACCAAGAAGCCAAAGCTCTAACAATCAATCATTTAACACTCCAGGTCGACTGGATCGCATGGTAGCCCAGGGTCATGTCGTCGTTCAACAACCTGGTCGCCACGCCGACGGTCAAAATCTGATTTACACCGCCTCCGACGACAAGTTCGTCCTGACCGGTGGACCGCCTAGCATTTTTGATGCCGAACATGGCAAGATTACCGGGGTTTCGTTGACTTTCTTTAGGGCCGATGATAGGGTGCTCGTAGTAGGCGAAGCAAGTACTCCTGTGGTAACACAAACGCGAATGGCAAGATAAATGCGTACCCTAGCCACGGATGAGATTGGCAAATCGTACCGCGGCCGGCGCGTTGTAAATGGGGTCAGCCTGCGCGTTGAGCAGGCGGAAGTGGTTGGATTGTTAGGTCCAAACGGCGCAGGCAAGACAACTACGTTCTACGCCATTGTTGGTCTTATCCCCCCTGATACTGGCCGTGTTCTATATGACGGTCAGGACATTACTGACGTTCCCATGTATCTGCGGGCGCGCCAGTATGGCATCAGCTATCTCCCTCAAGAAGCTTCGGTTTTTCGCAAACTCACGGTGGAGGAAAACATCCTCGCCGTGTTAGAGGCGCAACCCATGTCGTGGCACGAGCGCCGCGAGAAGATGGAGAAATTTATTGATGAACTGGGTCTCGAACACATACGGCAGAATCGGGGTTACGCGCTTTCTGGTGGCGAGCGCCGCCGCGTGGAGATCGCACGCTGCCTGTGCATCAATCCTACATTCATCTTGCTCGACGAACCTTTTTCCGGCATCGATCCCATCGCGGTTCTCGACCTGCAGAAAATTATCAGCAGCCTGCGGGCCAGCGGGATCGGAGTGCTGATCACCGATCACAACGTGCGCGAGACCCTTTCTGTAACCGATCGCGCCTACATCATCGACGACGGTAGAATTTTCCGTCACGGCAAGCCTGAGCAGTTGGCCAGCGATCCGGAAGTAAGAAGGGTTTATTTAGGAGAGAGTTTTTCGCTGGTGTGATCTTAACTTGTCATTCCGAACC
>JBAVZU010000406.1:0-1603 GCA_049588915.1 Candidatus Sulfotelmatobacter sp. | reverse complement strand
GTGAAAGGCACCGGGGGATTTTGGAAGCGAACTGGATATGCGATGAGCCGGGAAGTTATCACTCGCGGCGATGATGGCCGCAACCACTTCAACACATCCGAACTGGCCGGAAATGCTGTGGCCGCAGGCATCTCCAACCTCTACTATCCGGCCGTGAATCGGTCATTTGGAAATACCGCAAACAAGTGGGGACAACAAATAGCTCTGGATACCTTCTTCAATGTGGCAAAAGAGTTCTGGCCTGATGTGCGCAACAAAATGTTTAGGCATTGAACGCGTGACTCTGACACCTGATTAACGCTGTGGGGCAATGGAGAGCAGAGGGGATAAAGCTGACCATGCCACGAAGACCTCCGATCTCTACTGAGATATCGCGAGCATACGCAACGTGCAGCGAGTTTTGCAGAGTGTTCGCAGAAAACATGGATAATTTGCATTTGCTTTCGTTCTTGCTCACGGCCGATCCGGCGAAGGCCGAGGAGTGTTTTGTCTCCGGCTTGGAAGACTGCGTCGAAGGAACTTACGTGTTTCGAGACTGGGCACAATCCTGGGCTCGGACGGACGCAGGATACCGATTATGCAATCGCTCGTATTCTCCGGCTTGAACACTTCGAACGTTTCGTCTTCGTGATGTCCGTCCTTGAAAAATACTCGGATCAGGATTGTTCCGTTCTGCTTGGTTGCTCGCGGCAGGATGTTGGGGAGACAAGAATGCAAGCGTTGCTGCATCTCGCGGAGCCAGACAGGTTACGCACCGTGGCTCCGTCCGGGTGCGGCTCCAGCGATCCTGAAGAGGCACAAACGCCAGAAGTGCAGTTGTGAGCCGCAGTTTTGAAAACTGTTAACCGAGGACAGCTTTAGAAAGGTACCAAGAGCCGTTCTGAAGCATGCTCTACGAAAAACAAGATCAACAGATCGGCATCGCTCGTGACGGTCCCGTGCGGTGAATCCTAGACGATTCAAGTAAGGAACTGTCATGAAAATTCTGCTCTACAACCCCGACAATGGCGTGACTCGCAACTTCATGCCGCACCTCTGGATGTTTTTGCTCAAATCTCTGACTCCTCCCGGACATGAAGTGCTGCTGATCGACGGCAACGCTCAGCCGATGGACGAGCTTCAGATAGCACGGTACGTTCGAGACGAGAACATCGGACTGGTCGGCATTGGTGCCATGACCCGAATGATCGCCAAAGCTTATCGCATCGCCGATGCCATTCGCGCCACAGGAGTTGCGGTCGTCATGGGTGGTCCTCACGTCACCGAACTGGCCGACGAGGCCCTCGGTCGCGATGGCGGACCATGCCACGCCGACGCTGTAGCCCTAGGCGAAGCCGATGAAACCTGGCCGCAGATTGTGAATGACGCTGCCCGCGGCGAACTCAAACCCATCTACGCGCCCGTGGATGCGGCGGGGAAGGACAAGAAGCCGTCGCTAAAGGAGTACCCGGTCATTCCTTGGCAATCGATCGATCTTGCTCAATTCAATCTCGTGCCAAAGGTCGTCGCGCCGCTACTCAACCGTGTCGGCACGGGCTGGGGCTCCTTCCGCATTATTCCAGTTGAATCGGGACGTGGCTGTCCCTACGGCTGCGAGTTCTGC
>JBAVZU010000405.1:0-7074 GCA_049588915.1 Candidatus Sulfotelmatobacter sp. | reverse complement strand
GATTCGGTGTGATCGTTCCATTTTGCGAGAGGAATGGTGTGTTGAAAAGCGGATTGGTGATGGAGGTACTCCCGCCAAACGGCGGCTGGGCGGCGAAAGAGGCCAAGACCAGCTCCTCATTAGCGTCGTAGAAAATTCCCCAACCCATCCGGACACTCGATTTGCCAGGGCCGCCCGACAATTTCGAGAGCCAACCCGTGGTGCCATTCGGTGACCAAGCCAAACCTATCCTGGGAGCGAAAGCGTGCAAATAGGTTTTGGTCAGGCCATTGGGAACGCCGGGGTCGCCTGGAAAAACCAATCCCAGCGGAAACACCGATCCGGCGGGGCCGGTCGGCGAACAGTCGGTCGACCCGAAGGTTCCGGCTAGTGGGTCCGAAGCGCTTAGTTGGCACGGGTAAACACGCGTTGCCTCTCCGGGCCGAAATGCCTGAACCCGCTTACCCGCATCCTCTTGCGGGGTGTTCAGGTCCATCTCCGCTCCAAGTGGACACGATTCCGTAAGTGTCCACTTCCGGAGAATGGCCCTCCATTATGCGGTTGTCCAGACGGTCATAACCGGACGCTTACGATTGAAGACACAAACTTTACCGAGGAGGAGTTTCTGTGTATATACAAAGTGGACACACTCCTAGACATCACGACCACGATTGAGATAAACCCAAGCTCGAAGACGGAGAGCTACCTTGACGAGCTTGAACAGGCATCCGAGGAGGTCTCGCGTGAACTTCAGGTGTTTTGGGAGACGATGCGAGAAAGCGCCGGCAATGATTCGCATCTGGGCGGGATTGAGAAGCAGCCGTAGCTTTGGCAATTGATTGCAGAGATGTGTGCACGGCGGATGTTGGATAAGGAGGCTACAAAGTGAGCAATCATAAAATAGATGACCTAGAAGTGATTGCTGCGGCTAAGAAGGTCGAACTTGATGGTGACTAATTGACCAAAGCATGGTGGCGCGAGTTGATGCGAATACGCGCTCTAACTGAGCTTGCGCCTTGGGAAGAACTACTTATCGACCTAACTATAGAACTCGAAGCGTCAACGAATAGACGTAGACACAAACGTCGCCTTACTAAGTATGACCGATTTCTTTTGACCTCCTCCAGTCGCTGGTTTTGCCGAATCCCGACGACCCGCAGGGTGACCGGGCAGATTTTATCCATGTTCGTGCAAGACCCAAAAGGAAGGATGTGCAGGAGACCGTGCTCCGCAAAAAGCTAGAAGGCTTAGTTGAATACAACGGCCTAGACTTCGCCGAGGTCGAAACGCGTGACCCCTGAGATGAGAGGAATAATCATGGAATCTCCTATCCAGATTAGAAGACATCTTATAAATGGCAACACAGAGGGGTTCGTCCGGTCCGCAAAACTATCCTAGTCCGGATGCCTCTTCATACAGGCTTTTCGTGAAGTTTAGCGGAGATTGCTGAGGAGCACCACATCGCTGCTAACCTCGCCACGGGATACCAGCAACTGTTTTCCATCTGCGGTCCAGTTGAAGTCGAAGATTCGACCCGCGGTGAATTTTGTCACCTGGTGCGGTGGTCCGCCAGAGAGGGGCTGATCCCAGATATTCGTTACGTCACCTTTGGTCAAGAGATATTGCAGACCTGTGCCATCGGGAGACCAGCGGAGGCAGCTTTCTCGATAGATGCCGCCGGGCGCGTCGTAGATCTTCACTGTCTTACCCGTTTCAGCGGAAACGACAGCCAGCTTGCTCAACGGCGTAGGGCGCTCCTGATCATAGGGAAAGGCGAGGAATCGACCGTCGGGCGAAACGCGCATCGTTCCGCGGACAGTTTGTCCGGGCACATCTCCGACGATTTGTGAGTCGCCGCCCTCTACCGGTACTCGCATGATTCTCTGTGGTGCTCCCATCGAAATGTAGAAAACAGATTTGCCATCTGGTGAGCAAGTGGGAGAGTACAAAAAGCCCCCAGCGAGCTTACTCGGATTCAGCCCATCCCCATCGACGCGCATGATGTTTACCGGACCAGATTGATAAGAATGCTGGACGATCATCCGTCCACTGGCCAGCTTCGTTGCCTTGACCGAACCCGAACCCGCTTGGTCGGGATCTACACCCGAAGTGTATGAAGCCGCCACCACGAAGTCCCCGCACACAACCGGGGATGCGATTTCACGCAGACTTGAAAATGGAGCCGATCCCGTTCCATCACTATTCACTACCCAAAGATCATTGTTTCCGCTCACCGCCAGAATTTTACCGTCGCGTCTGGCAACCGCCGCAGTCATCGGCAATTCCCCATCCGTGATCTGCCGGCTTTTCGACAAATTTGTCACTGGAGCAGACCAAAGATTCGCGGCTACAGACCACTGGATGCCAGAAACAGTATGGGAGTCACGCGTGGTGTCGATCCGTAGGCCCCAGTTTGCCAGATCGTTTGTTACTCGCTTCTCCTTGCCTCCGCGAATCGGGATCGTCCACAGCTGTCCCATCCCAGTCGAACTGTCGAGCTCGGTCAGTACCGTCTCATTGTCGGGCAACCATAGTGGACGCCCGATTACACCAGCGTGGGAGAAGACTTCCCGCATGCTTCCATCGGATAGTGAGACAGCATCTAGCACATAGCCTGATCGATCACCACGAAGCATCAGAGAAACAACAATGGTCCGACCATCAGGCGACCACGCTGGGCCAGCATGAAAATTTGGGGATGTACCCTCAACCGTGGCTAGAACACGATTCTGACTTCCATCTGAATTTGCGATTCGGAGCTGGTTGCCGTAAGGGGGACCGAATCCTTCGGTGTAAACAAACTGGCGGCCATCCGGAGAAAAACTGACAGGCGAATCGATATTTCTGGTCAATAGGCGGGCATGGCCGCCCAGCACAGGCATCGCGTAAAGATCCTTGAAACTACCTATCTCCTTACGAGTACGTACAAAGTAAACGGAATTACCATCCGGGGAAAAGGTCAATCCGCGAAAGTCAACATCCTCTGAGGACAAGATCTGAGCTTCGCTGCCGGTTGCTATGTGGTGCAGCCACAGTCCTACTCCGTTATGGTCGCGCTGCGAATAAACAACATAGCTGCCGTCAGGAGAAATGGCCACGTCTTCGGCTTTGCCACTGTTGGTGAGCTTCGTGAAACGCAAACGGTCGAAGTTGGGTCCACTTGCGCGCGATTTCCATTCGTACGAGTCGTAGCCGATGGCTGCCGCAGCGATGAGGATCAAGGCGATAACGGGGGCCCTCAGATACCAAGTCTTTCGAGTATTCGGACCCTGAAGCTGCGCGATTGATTCTGATGGAGGCGTACCTTCGCTGACCGACGAACACTCGTAAACCTGGCCGGAAGTTGCTTGAGGCTCAGCAGCAGTTCCTGTCTTGCCCGAACCGTTGCTGGTGACTGGGGCGATGAAGCGGTAACCACGTCGCGGGAGACTTTCGATAAATCGTGGACGCTCGGCGGAGTCCCCAAACACCGCACGCAACCGGTTCACGGCGGTGTTAAGGCTGTGTCCGAAATCTACAAAGGTGCCATTAGGCCAGAGCTTCTTGGTCAGTTCATCACGAGTGACGAGCTGACCAGGTCGCTCCAGAAGCGCCACGAGGATTTGGAACGGCTGCTCCTGAAGACTGATTTTACGATCATCAGTCCACAGCTCCCTCGTCAGCGGGTCAAGTTCGAATTCACCGAAACGGACGCGGTGGCTGGATTCGGCTGGGATTTCCATCGGGGGCACCTCACCCGAGAAGCGGTCGAGGTAGTGTAGCATACGGCGGACGGGCGCCAAACGAATGACTGCACTGGACTTGCTCCATGTTATCGACATGTGACCTTCTTGTTATTTGACGGAAAGACTTTGCTCCCGCATAGTGCCGGCCCGATAGGGCTCGTCGCTTTCCGCCTGGCCACCGTGCTGGAGCCCGCACGGAGCACGCAGAAGGAGTAAATATGAAATCCCGAAAACTAATGTGCTTAGCCACGATCACATTCGGTGTAATGGCGATGTCTATTCAACCGGCAGCACAAGAGAAGGACGCCAAGCATCACCACTACAAGCTATTTGATTTGGGATCCTTTGGCGGTCCCGGCGCTCCCGGGGGTGGCTTCAATGGAGACGGCCCATCCTTTGGGCAGCTGAATGCTCGGGGGATGTCAGTGGGGGCGTTGGACTCGGCCACTCTGGATCCCAATGGCCCGAATATGTGCTTTTTTGATTGCTACGTCGATATAAGTTTCGTCTGGCACGACGGTGTCGTGACTGCCTTGCCATCTCTCCCGGGGGGCGAGGATCTCAGCAGTTATGCAAGCTCAATCAACAATTTCGGCCAGATCACGGGGGCAGCTCAGAATGGCGCCACGGACCCCCTGACCGGATGGCCAGGGGAAATTCGTGCGGTCCTGTGGCAAAGAGGTCAGATCGCAAATCTTGGAACGCTCGGCGGAAACGAAAGCAGCGCTAATGCGATCAATGACTTAGGCCAAGTCGTCGGAGGCTCGCTCACCAAGACTCCTGACCCTTTCGCGAATGACAACATTGCTGCGTGCGGGATTTACGCTGGACTTCCATTCACATTTAATGCGCTAGCCGTCCCTGGCGCTACGGAAACCCACGCCTTCATTTGGCAGAACGGGTCTATGCGAGACCTGCACACTTTGGGTGGCCCGGACAGCACTGCTTGGATCATCAACGACCGCGGCGAAGTTGCCGGCGAATCCTTCATCAGTTTCAGCGCTAACCGTTCGACTGGTGTTCCTACAGTGGACCCATTCTTCTGGTCTCCGGAGGACGGCAAGATGACGGACCTCGGGGGACTGGGAGGCACGTGTGGATGGACGGTCTGGCTCAACAACCGTGGTCAGGTCGTCGGGGTTTCAAACCCGCCTGGGGATCAAACGCAACACCCGTTCATCTGGAGCAAGTGGCAGGGCATGGTGGACCTGTTTCGTAACGGCAATCTGGGCGGAACTTTCGGACACCCGGACTGGGTAAACGACAGGGGCGAAGTCGTAGGCTACGCCACCACGGTCCCGAACAACGCTGATGGCCACGCCTTTCTGTGGCGCAACGGTTTCTTGACTGATTTGGGCGTTATCGACACTGACCCAGACAGCGAAAGCACCAGCATAAATTTCGCGGGGCAGATCGTGGGAATCTCTGGCTCATTCTTTGTGATGGGCGGAATACATCGTGGAGTCCTCTGGGAAGACGGCAATCCCATCGCCGATCTCAACACACTGGTTCTTCCCGGTACCAGCATGTACGTCCTGACCGCTCTGTTTATCAACGACCGTGGCGAGATCGCCTGTACAGGGACGACAGCTGCTGTCCCAAACGAGCACCCGTGCATGTTGATCCCCTGCGATGAGAATCATCCCGGCATTGAGGGCTGCGACTACAGCCTCGCAGACGCCACCGATGAAGGAAGAAACCCCGAGTCCGTTCCTAAGGCGACGCCGCCATCTACGCCGCGGCAGCGGAAAAATCAAATGAATCGCACACGCACTCCTATCCTGGGTGACAATGCGAGCCGCACATTCTCACTTGACGATCGCGAGGCCGACAGCCCGAGGATGGACTTTCGAGACAGCACCGTCCGGAGATGCTCGCGGGCCGGACAGCAGTGTCCCCCGCAACAACCCTGTTGCCCCGGACTGACATGCAGACCTGCATCCACTCGCGCTTATTGCGAGTGATCGGGTAACGCGAGGCAGCATTAAGGAGTCCCGAAGGAGAAGAAAATGAATTTCAAAACGTGGACGCGCATTATCGCTTTGGTTTTGTTCGCACCTCTGGCAATCCCGGCTCAGCTAGCCGCCCAGGACAATCAAAGCCACAAACATCACCATTACAAGCTTGTCGACATCGGGACGTTTCCCGGTCTTTCCATTTACAACAGGCAAGTTACAAGCAATGGGAGCGCGGTTACTGAATTCCAGCAGATTCTGAACAACCAAGGAACGCTTGTCGGCGGAGCTGATACCCCTTTGGTCAATCCTTACGGCTGCTTCAATCCCTTTAACCAGTCAAACTTATGCTATGTCCAACATGCATTTGTATGGCAGAACGGAAAACTGACGGACCTGGGTACTCTTCCGGAAGGCAGCGCCAGCTTTGCTTACTTCCTGAGTGACAATGGGCTTATCGCCGGTGGATCTGAGAACGGAGCCTTTGACCCGAACATAGGAACGCCCGAGTTTCACGCTGTACTTTGGCGCAACGGCATGATCCACGATCTGGGAACGCTAGGCGGAACCTCCAGCTTGGGAGCCGGGGTCAACGATGCCGGCCAAGTCATCGGAGGCGCGCAAAACACGATTCCCGATCAATATTCATTTTTCGGACTCGGCACGCAGACGCGCGCATTTCTTTGGCAAGACGGTGCGATGGCCGATCTGGGCACACTCGGTGGCCCCGACGCCTTTGCGACGTATATAAACAACATCGGACAGGTTACCGGACCCTCGGATACGAGTGACATTCCTAACTCTATTACTGGGGCCCCACCCCAGGATCCTTTTCTTTGGCAAAACGGCAAGAACGGCAACAAGATGAAGGATCTCGGCAATTTCGGAGGCGCGCAGGCTGCGGTTAACGGTTTAAACAGCAGAGGAGAAGTGACCGGCTGGTTGACACTGGCGGGTGAACAGATGTATCACGCATTTCTTTGGAACGGAGTTAAGCTTATCGATCTGACCACCTTTATTGGGGCCTTAGGCGGGGACTACGCTTTGGCTAACTCGCTCAACGATGAAGGCGCAGTTGTGGGGCAGGCAACATTTCCGGGGGATCAGACCGAGCATGCCGTCCTATGGCAAAACGGCGTGACGACTGACCTCGGCACTTTGAAGGGTGACCCGTGTAGTGAGGCGGACAGCATCAACTCACATGGGCAGATCGTAGGCGCCTCGCAATCGGCGGCAGGCGGATGCAACTTCTATACCCGCGCCTTCCTCTGGGAGAACGGCGGGCCCAGCGTCGATCTCAATGACTTGGTTTCGCCCCATTCTTCGTTGCTACTTACGGGTGCGTCCTGGATTAATGATGAGGGGGAAATCACGGGTGGGGGCGCACCGGTGGGTTGTGGTGATACAGACATCTG
>JBAVZU010000404.1:0-7301 GCA_049588915.1 Candidatus Sulfotelmatobacter sp. | reverse complement strand
CCATCGGCGTTGACCTGGGAGATGTCTGGAGCCACTATTGCACGATCAACCAAAATGGAGACGTGGTCGACCGGGGTCGGTTCCGAACCAATCCCCAAGGCGTGGACAAGTGGTTTAAGAATCTAGCGCCAGTTCGAGTGGCCATGGAGGCCGGCACGCACTCAATCTGGATCAGCGAACAGCTTCGGCTGCTCGGACACGAGGTAATCGTGGCGAACGTGCGGGAGCTGCGGGCGATCTCTCATAGTGACCGCAAGAGCGACCAGGTCGATGCAGAGAAACTGGCGCGCTTCGCTCGGCTTGATCCCAAGATTCTGCGTCCCATCACGCATCGCACGCTGCAACAGCAGCAGACATTGACGCTGATCCGCGCTCGTGACCTCATGGTCCGCCTACGTACGGCAGCCGTGAACGCGGTACGCGGACTGACCAAATCCTGCGGCCACCGCATGCCAGCTTCTACCACCACGTGTTTTGCCAAGCGCGGCTTGGCCATGTTGCCAGCTGGACTGGCACCAGCGCTCGGTCCGGTGCTGGAGCAGATCGCGGAAATGAACGAATGAGATCAAGCAGTATGATCAGCAGATTCGGCAACTTAGCCAGACCGAGTATTCGGAGACACAGGCTCTACTGAAGGTCTATGGTGTTGGTCCGATCACGGCCCTAACCTATGTGCTGACGTTGGGAGACAAACAACGCTTTCAACGAAGTCGCGACGTAGGTTGCTATCTGGGCCTGCGACCTCGACGCAGTCAGTCTGGGGATCGAGATCCGCAACTGGCATCACCAAGGCGGGGAATGGTTACCTGCGAAGTTTGCTGATTGAATGTGCCAACCATATACTTCGCCTCCCGGGAAAGACTCGTCTCTGCGCCGCTGGGGCCTGGCCCTGGCGGCCCGAGGTGGCAAGAAGGCGAAGAACAAGGCTGTGGTTGCCGTAGCGCGTAAGCTGGCCGTTCTGCTCCATCGCATCTGGGTCACCCAGGAGCCCTACATCCCCTTTTACGCCGAAGCAGCCTGAGGACAAACCATGCTGAACTGTTGCGAAGACCCCGTGTTCCGATGACTGCGAGCCCGTTTTGGCTTTTTAAGCCGTTCCAGAAATAGCAGCATCGATTCTCCCACTGAACCCCAAACCGCACCGAGCTTTCGACAAGCTCATACAGAGTGCGAATAGAAACCCCGGTGGAGAACAACATGCGTCGCGCATTCAGACAACAGCAAAAGCAAAAACGCCAGGAAGGAAAAAACAAAAACAGACCTTGACCACAATCGACCTGCTCATAGAAACGGGCTTATGGGAAGCGCGGAACTCGGTTTCCAAGGCGCTGACAGAAAGTCAACCGGCTAGGGCCGAATCGCAGCCTTGTGATCGCATTGCATTCGCCTGAGGCCAAACTGGAAACCGGACTGCGAATGTGCCTTCCGGAGAAAAGCCAGGACTGAGACCGCATTCGGTGCCGAGCAGTCCGTTCTCTGCAGTCCGGTTTGTTTGGAAATAATCGCAGGATACGGGCATTATTCGCGTATTTCGGCGTGAAGCGAGCGGGATTTCTCTGCAGTCGCGACTGCGTGGCGGAGAGGGAGGGATTCGAACCCTCGGTACAGTTTTGCTGCGCTAAGCCTCGACATATCCGTAAGTTGCAGATAGCAAAACCTTACCAGAGAATTTCACACTAGAACCCGACATCAGAGCTTTGCGATCAGTCCGTTTTCTATTCGCCGCCCATTCGGACATGAAAGGCGAACGCCAGGCGATTCTGCGGCAAAAAGTGATCACTTCGCGAGGCCCAGGCAGCCCGATTGGGTTCGCATGTGACTGCGTGCCTGCGTGCAGTCATAAGACCGAAAGTTTCTCGGGCGGAAAGAATTACTTAAGGCGCGGATTTCTGATAATTTTCGACTTTTATGCTCGCGCTTTCTCGACCGTTGTGCTTCCACTTCACAAGCCGACTTCGAGGAAATGAATCCATCGTTCCCCAACACCCGTTTCTGCCCAATCCGATAGTTCTTGTGGCCACACGACTCATTAACACATTGTCACGGGGCTCTTGGTAACATGTTCCTGCCGATACCACACGGTGTCATCTCAGCAAAGAGGAAGACGGGTCACATCCCGGTCGTGCTGACGCGAATCACAGTAGGAGAGTGTTTTCCACCCAGCGGAAAGAGGTCCGGCGAGTTCCGAGGAATCGCCCTCCATGCCAGCTCGATGGTTTGGAGCTAATCCACGTGCCAGGCTTGAGTCGAAGTATAATCCTTCGTATTTCCTGATTTGAGCTGGAAGAATTCTTGCAGGTGATCTTCGGACTCGGTCCCGCCGACCGACCGTTCGCTCGGCATCCAATTGTTTCCGAACGGTCACCATAGCCTGACTTAATAAGGAAGGGCGAATGACAAAGAAAGCAGCAAATGCCGAGCAGGCAGTCCAAATCGCGGCGGCCAAATCCATTGAGGCCTCTTTACAGAACACGTTCGCAGTGGGAGGGATTCTCCTTGACAATCGAAGTGGGACGGTGATCTGTGCCCTCCACAACAATGTTCTGGAGGCTTTCGAGAACAGCAAGCTCTTCTTGCTTCACGATCCTACGGCTCACGGCGAGCGGCAAATCGTCGACTGGTATTTCAAGAATCGTAAGCGGTTAAATCTGCCCGACCCCAGGCAGCTTACGGTAATTACAACTCTCGACCCCTGCGCGATGTGCGCTGGCGCCCTGCTCACGGCTGGCTTTAATGTAGGAGTCTCAGCCATCGACACCTATGCCGGCATCAACTACAACAAAGCTTTCGATTTTCCATCTGTGCCTTCGAAATGGCGGAGCGTAGCTCAGTCGTCGTTTGCATACTACGGTGTGGAAGCTCCCATTCGTCGTGCCTTCCGGGGTGGCAAGGCAGCCGCATTTGCCAAGCAGAGTATTAGTGCGCCTACATACTGTCTCACCGACACGATTTTCGAGAGCAGCGTCAATGATGTCCGAGCCTTCGACAACAACAGCGGCAAGGATCCGAGCAAGCTCAGTAACCCAAAGGACCTGCCGCGAAATTCGACGGTAAGAAAAGCCCTGCTGGATACGTGTTCAGAAGCGTTCAGCGTGACTTGCCCAAAGCCCAGGCTTCCGGGAAGAGAACTTGCGCAGGTATTGCTGCGTACGGCAAAGAAGGCTCATAGCCGCGGCGCGTTCAATTCTGTCGCTTTTCTGGATCCATTCGGAAATTTGCTCGTATGCTTAGGAGGTGTAGAGGAGCGTTCGCCGATCCGGACGGCATTTCTGGAGGTGACGCGCGCCTATGCTCACATCCGATGGGTCTTGATGAATCATCGAGACAAGTCAGTGCGAGAGCAGGCGGGCGATGTGTTGACACATCCTAAATATGGAACCTTTGTATCGTTGTACTCCCCTGATCCGAATACGCCGCAAGGCCTGATGATCATGGGCGCGTATGGCTCAACCATGGAAGGACCGATTCCAGATACCTTCCCTTCGAACCTGCAGTACGTTCTTCTGCCAGAAGGTATTTCCCACGCGGAAGTGTCTGAGATGGCAATGAGACTACCTCCGTTCTATACGACTGGTGTCCAGGTTGCTCCTGCCCAGGTATTGGACGATGGACTCATCGAGGAAGTTCGATCGTCGCTGCAAAAGTAAGCCGCTTCGGCATGAAGCTTCGGGGACATCACTTCACATTACGCAGCGGATTCTCGCGACTTGCGTGGAACGTTGACATTGGTATAGTCGAGAGATAGGCTGCTCAAGAAAGCAACCGTAATCGTGCTCGAATCAACGATTTCCCATTACAAGATTCTAAAGAAGATTGGGCAGGGCGGCATGGGAGAAGTTTACCTTGCCGAGGACACCCGGCTGCAGCGCAAGGTGGCCGTCAAAATCTTGCCTGCCGCGGCTACATCGTCTCCAGAAAGTCTTGCTCGCTTCGAGCGTGAAGCCAAGACCGCCGCTGCCCTGAACCACCCGAATGTCGTAACCATTTTCGACGTTGGCTCCGAGACCCGTCCGGATGGCTCGCCCATCTATTACATCGTTGAAGAGTACCTTGAGGGACAGACTCTGCAAGAATTGCTCTGGCGCGGGAGATTGCCGCGGCAAAAGGCTCTCTCCATGGCTATTGAGATTGGAGAAGGCCTGGCAGCCATTAATGCCGCGGGCATCGTCCATCGCGACCTCAAACCGGGAAACATTTTCATCACATCGGCGAGTCACTTAAAGATTCTCGATTTCGGTCTCGCCAAGTTGATCCAACCAGCACGGACCGAACCGGTTGGAGAAAATTCTCCGACATTAACTTTCTCCCTTACCGGCATGGTTGCCGGCCAAGTGATCGGAACGCCGGGATATATGGCACCCGAACAGTTCGGCGATTCGGAGGTTGATCAACGGGCGGACATTTTTGCCTTTGGCGTGGTTCTGTACGAAATATTTTCCGGCCACCATCCGTTCCAGGGCAAGAAAAGTCAGAGCATTCACAGCCAAGGGAACAGCACTCCCAAGAGCACTCCCAAAAACACTCCCAAGAGCATTCACAGCACGATACACCGCATCCTCAATGAGCCGCCCCTGCCATTAGATCAGCTTGAGCCCGGTGTGCCGCTTCGATTGCAATGGACCGTGGAGAAGTGTTTACAGAAGGATCCGGGGGCGCGCTACCAACATAGCTCCGACCTTCTCGTGGACTTGCGCGCTGCGTCGGCAAGTTCCCCCGAATCGGGCCCGATACCGAAGACGGCCGCGGAAGGCAAGATTAGCATGAAGCGGCTTGCCATAATCATTTTCGTAGCGTTTTTCTGCGGGATAGCTGTAAGTTGGCTGCTCAAGCCGATGAGCCGGCAAAAAGCTCAACTGCCCCCGCTCTTAGAATTCGATTTTTCTTATAAATGACAGATTCGCGCATGGGATGGTCCAGCGATTTCCCCTGATGGAACCATGGTCGTCTATCGCGACTCTGGGAGTCTTTGGATTCGTGACCTGCATGCTCTTGCGCCCCGCAAGCTGGAAGGGACCGGAGGAGCCGGACAGCCATTTTGGTCGCCTCACAGCGACTACATTGCCTACTTCACTCAAAGTCAACTCTACAAGATTTCCAAAGCCGGAGACAGCATCAGTGCGCTGTGTCGTCTTCCCTATGATTTATGGGGAGGGGGTTACTGGACCTCCGGTGAAACGATCATGTTTGGCCAGGGTCCGGGTGGCATTTACGAAGTCGATCAACAGGGCGGAGAACCTCGGCAAATCGTGAAGCCAGAAAAAGGCGAGAACTGGCTGTATTGGCCGAGCCTGCTTCCAGACAGCAAAAACCTGATGTATGTAAGCCTCAAACAAGATAACTCCTCCGAGATTGTTGTCCAGACGGGCGGGCAGCGGACTTCCGTGATCAAACGCGCGGAGTTCATTACCTGGGCCGTTTACTCTCGAACGGGGCACATTCTGTACCAGATGGGCAGCTCTACTCAACGCGGTATTGCTTCATTCAGTATTTGGGCTCTACCCTTCGACGCTGCCAAACTGAGAAGGACAGGCGAACCATTCCAGGCGATTTCTGATGGAATGGCGCCGACGGTTTCGTCAGCAGGCACACTCGTGTATCGAACCAGGCCTCAGAAAGAAAACCGGCTGGTTTGGGTCGACCGACAGGGCAGGGTCTTGGAAGCCATCGGTCAGCCGCAAGCTGTCATTCGAAACCCAAGCATTTCCCCAGACGGGCACCGAGTGGCAGCCGATGGCGCAGATGCGAATGGTGGATTCGACGTTTGGATCCACGACCCGCGTGGGACGAAAGACCGAATCACATCGGAATTTGCTGACAGAAGGCACCCAGTTTGGTCGCCCAGCGGAGACCGAATCGCGTTCGACTCGGGCGGTAGCATCTATGTTCAACAAGTCGACCAGAGTACCGAAGCCAGGAAGATACTGCCCCTGGGAGCAGTGGAAGAGATATTCCTGAATTGGAGTCACAGCGGCCAGTTTCTCCTTTATGACTTTCTCTCACCCAACCGTAGCAATCGCGACATCTGGTATCTGCATCTGCCGCTTGCGGGAAACGGCATACCGTTGGTTCAAACTCCGGCGGACGAAACGCTCCCCCAGATCTCTCCCAATGAGCACTTTGTGCTTTACCAGTCGACCGAGTCTGGAGGCTACCTTCCGGATATTTTTGCCGTGAACTTTCCCGATGGTAAGCGGAAAACGAAGATTTCAATTTCGGGCGGCACTCATCCGCGATGGAGTCCAACTGGAAACGAAATCTTCTACGTTGATCCCGACGATGATCTCGTTGCGGTCAGCGTTACAGGGGACCTCCAACTGGGCCAGCCGCGCCGTCTGTTCACGTCCGCAGAGGCAGGCTCCGACTTGTCGCTCGACGCTCTTTCGTATGTCTACGATGTGGGGCCAAAAGCAGAACGCTTTGTGGTCGTACAAATGCCAACCGGAGGAAGAATTGCGGTAGTGCAAAACTGGCCCGAGGGATTCCGATCCGCCAAGTGAGTGCCTACGACGCTTTCGGGAAGTAGGTCTTTTCATCCGCTAGCAACTGCTGCAGGTATGTCTCCAGGTCATCGAGCGAAAGTACCACCTTGTCGATCGAGCACTGAATCATGAGGTTCACGGTTTGATATTTGAAATGCAGCCGCCAGTCGGTGTAAACGCCGACGCAATGTTTGCCTAAGCCTTCCGCGAACCCGATTTCCCAGGCTGTGCCGGAATCCACGTCCATGCCGTCGAGATTCGCCACGATCAGATCCGCCTGGATCAGTGCGTTCTTGTCTGACTCGAATATTTTGAGAACATCGCTCTTGTTTTCAAGCTTGACGCCGTCACGCTGGGGAATATAGGTCTCGAAGCCAAATTTGCGCACGCGGGAATCGATTTTGGCATTCCACCATCGTTCTCCCTCATTGAATAATGGCCCGGCAATGTAAGCGCGCATGTTTCACCTCTCATTTAAGTTGCGGATTCTCAGGTAAGAAGACCGCACACAGATTCCTTCGGCTCGTTGCCCCCTTAAGGAAACCGGCGCAATCATAGCATGCTTAGGCGTTTGGAGCATTTCTAATTCTTCTCGCACTCAATGAGTCGTTGCCGTATGGGGGAGTTAACGTTCAAGGTGGTAAGCATGAGGGGGTGAATCTCCCGCAACTGCGATCCGCATGGCCAAACGCTACGGTCAGACTGAAAGCTATCCAGAAATGGGATGAGCAGATCTTCAAGATCGGAGAAACTGTTTCCCATGAAAAAGACAGCGCAGCTCCTCATCGCAGAATTTCCGAGCAGACATTCCCCAACCGAATT